>CACZYF010000001.1 GCA_902785355.1 uncultured Ruminococcus sp.
GAGCAGCACCGGCTGAACAAAAGGTCCTTTTTTAGTACTTCTACTCATAAATTAAGTTCCTTCCTTTCTGCCTTACTTGCTGTTTCTGCGTCTTACGATCAGCTTATCGGAAGACTTGTTGGACTTTCTGGTCTTATAACCCAGAGCCGGCTTACCCCAGGGGGTAACAGGGCCGGGACGACCAACGGGGGACTTACCCTCACCACCGCCGTGCGGATGGTCGTTCGGGTTCATAACGGAACCGCGGACGGTCGGGCGGATACCCATGTTTCTCTTACGGCCGGCTTTACCGATCTTCACGTTCTCGTGGTCGATGTTGCTGACCTGACCGATGGTGGCCATGCAGGTCTCGGGCACGTTTCTCAACTCGCCGGAGGGCAGTCTTAAGAGCGCGAGGCCGTTTTCCTTAGCCATGAGCTGAGCCATGTTACCTGCTGCGCGGGCAAGCTGAGCGCCGCGGCCGGGATAAAGCTCAACGTTGTGTACAAAAGTACCGGTGGGGATGTTCTTGAGGGGCAGAGCGTTGCCGGGCTTGATATCCGCGGCAGCGCCGGCTACGACCTTGTAGCCGACCTTCAGGCCCTGGGGCGCGATGATGTACGCCTTGTCGCCGTCCTCATACTCGACCAGCGCGATGAACGCGGAGCGGTTGGGATCGTACTCGATGGTCTTTACGGTGCCTTCTACATCGAACTTCTGTCTCTTGAAATCAATAATACGGTATTTTCTCCTGTTGCCGCCGCCTCTGTGACGAACCGTGATGCGACCGTAGCTGTTACGACCGCTGTTCTTCTTGAGGGGTTCGAGCAAGCTCTTCTCGGGAGCGACCTTAGAAAGTCCGGAGTAATCCGTAACCGACATATTACGTCTGGCGTTAGTTGTCGGCTTATAAACCTTAATAGCCATGTTATTTCACTCTCCTCATGATGGCTTTGCGGGATGATGGCGCATCCCATACATTCATGCCTGTGCTTAAAATCAAGTTAAAAGATGTCTGTGTCACGCTCAGGGTACGGTAACGCCGAACAGGAATCGGGTGCGGACGGAGCCCGCCGTTCACCATTCGCGTTCACCATTCACCGCGAGCAACGCGAGCACAAGCTTACATCATGCCTTCAAAAAACTCGATGGGTTTGCTGTCGGCAGTCAGCTGTACATAAGCCTTCTTCCAGGAACGGGTGTAGCCCTCGAAGCGGCCCTGTCTCTTCATTTTGCCGCGAACGTGAACGGTGTTCACCTTCTCGACCTTGACCTTGAAGAGCTCTTCTACAGCTCTGGCAACGTCAATCTTAGTAGCGTTCTTCGCTACCTCGAACACATACTTCTTGGTAGTTACGCCGAGCATCGCTTTCTCAGTGATGATGGGGCGGATAACGATATCCTGTGCAATCATGCGTATACCTCCTCGATACTTCTGAGCGCGTCCTGCGCGATAATCAGCTTATCAGCGTTGAGAATGTCATAAACATTCAGCTCGTTGACCTGAGCGGTCTTGACGCCTGCGATGTTGCGAGCGGACTTGATGACCTTCTCGTCAACCTCGGGGAGCACGATCAGCGCCTTCTTCTCAGAGCCTACGGCAGTGAGCATAGCGGCGATCTTAGCGGTTTTGATCTCGTCCAGCGCGATCTTGTCGATCACGATGATCTCCTCGGCGCCTGCCTTAGCGGAGAAAGCGGACTTCATAGCCAGTCTGCGAACCTTCTTGTTCACGGAGAAGCGATAGTCGCGGGGCTTAGGAGCAAATACGACGCCGCCGTGGTACCACTGGGGAGCGCGTGTCGAACCCTGACGGGCACGACCGGTACCCTTCTGTCTCCAGGGCTTTCTGCCGCCGCCGGAAACCTCAGAACGGGTAAGAGCGGACTGGGTGCCCTGACGCTGGTTAGCGAGGTAGCTGACCACCATCTGGTGCATGACAGCCGCGTTCGGCTCGATGCCGAAAATCGAATCAGCAAGGTCTACGGTAGAAACCTTCTTGCCCTGCATATCTACGACCTGTACATTAGGCATGTGATTTCCTCCTTCCTTAAGCCTTTACGCTGTCTTTGATGACAACGTAGCCGCCGTTAGCGCCGGGGATGGCGCCCTTGATGGCGATGAGGTTATCCTCAGCGTCGATCTTAACGACAGCGAGGTTCTGAACGGTGACCTTCTCAGCGCCCAGGTGACCCGCCATCTTCTTGCCCTTCCAAACGCGGGAGGGAGAGGAGCAGGCGCCCATGGAACCGCCGTGACGGGCAACAGGACCGGAACCGTGGGTCTCCTTAAGACGACCGAAGTTCCAGCGCTTGATTACGCCGGCATAGCCTTTACCCTTGCTCTTGCCTGTGACGTCAACCTTGTCACCGGTCTCAAATAAATCTGCCTTGATGACCTGACCCAGCTCGTAAGCTGCGCAATCATCAAATCTGAATTCCTTCAGAATTCTCTTGGGAGCTACGTCAGCCTTCTTGAAGTGACCCTGCAAAGGCTTGGTAACGTGCTTGGGCTTGATGTCGCCGAAGCCCATCTGGATGGCGTTGTAGCCATCGGTCTCGACGGTCTTGACCTGTGAAACAACACAGGGACCCGCCTCGACTACGGTTACGGGAACTACTTTTCCCTTCTCGTCGAAGATCTGTGTCATACCGATCTTCTTGCCGATTAATGCTTTCTGCATTCTGTCGGCTTTCGCCGACATGACCCTGTCTGCGTGGTAGGTTGGGAATGTGATCGATATAATTGTATATCTTGTATTGAGGCACACCGAGTAACTTGATGTGCGCTCGGCGGGAGCGAGCCCCGCCCTACAATTAGGGTTTACAATTATAATTTAATCTCAATCTCAACGCCGGCAGGGAGCTCTAAGCTCATAAGAGCCTCGACTGTCTTGTTGGACGGTCTTAAAATGTCGATAAGACGCTTGTGAGTTCTCATCTCGAACTGCTCGCGGCTGTCCTTATACTTATGAACAGCACGGAGGATCGTAACGACCTGCTTCTCGGTCGGGAGCGGGACGGGACCCGAAACTCTCGCGCCGGTACGCTTCGCGGTAGCGACGATTCTCTCAGCGGACTGATCCACCAGCTGGTGATCGTAACCCTTTAATCTTATCCTGATTTTTTCCTTGACTGCCATATCTTCGCCTCCTAATCATATTGGTTGGGCGCGACATTTCGTTCAAACTTTCAAACACCCGTCCGGGTGTTCCCAGACCATCCGTTAAAAAAGCCGATAGCCGCGGTGCGGCAACCGGAGGCGGATGGGAGCGGTATGACATAGCAACCCCAATGTCACAGCAAGCTCAAACTATTCTTTCGCCCGGTTTAAAATCGGACATACTCCACGGAAAAACCAACGGTAAACGTTGCAACCTCCCGCTTCATCGCATATCTTGTGCAGTCACGCATGGTTGATTATACAATAGAATCCCCCAAAACGCAACAGATTGCCGAAATTTCGCGATTGAGAAATCTCACGAACTTTCGGCAATCTTTTTGTGCATATTATACAATCAAACTATATCTTGTGTGTCACTCTATTCCGACTACAAGCCACTTATCACTCGCTGATGCTCAGGTTAATGCTGCCGAGCGTCGCGACGTCCGCGGCGGGGTCGTACCTCAGGAACACAGAGAGAGAGGTGTTATCGGCAAAATAGTTCAGCTCGATCGAGCAGCCTGTGGAACCGGTGCTGAGGGATACGCCGCTGTTAGGATCACCGAGGATCTTGAGAATATCTTCAAAAGAGGTGCCGCTCTTGATACCGTAATAATCGAAGGGCATGGCTTCCGCGGTAAGCTCGTTGTCGCCCGCTATCAGATTTAGTCCGGTTATCGCCAGGTCGTCGGCCTTCTGATCAGAACCGGTGTGGTTGTCGATGTCGGCGTTGATCCACTTAGTACCCTTATTCAGCGTAAAGCCATAAACCGTGTCGGTTTCTATGGTTTCTGCGGGAATTTCACAGGTGAAGCCCATATCCTTGGCCTCCTTGAGGAGCGTCGTTCCAAGCACAAGTTTCTGCCCGTCAAGAGTAACTTCCTTTCCGATCTCGGCAGCAGGCTGCTCACCGTCGACCATCCACGCACAGTACAGATCCTGACCGTCGGACTCATCCTGCGTAGAAACCGACATCTTGCTGACATCGATCGAACGCTCGACAAACGAGACCGCCTTATCGTAATTAGAGCGGTTGTCGCTGACGTTAACGGTGCTGTCATCGACCTTGACGATATCCTCGGGCTTAGCGCAGGCGCACATGCCGATCATCAGAACGACAGCGAGTAATAATACGCATAATCTTTTCATTTCAATTCCTCCATCATTATACATTTTATATTGTATATCATCACAGAGTCTTACGATAAACATAATCGTCCATGAAATATCCGTTGCCGATATCGTTTTTCTCGTCCCGGATGCGGACGAAACCCAGCCGTTCATAGACCGCAACGGTCTTATTATGCTTATTGACGTTCAGCTCGATCGCGCTGAGTCCGGCATTCTGCGCTTCATCCATCAGATAGTCGAGCATCGTTTTCGCAAAGCCTCTGCCGCGCATATCCGCGCACAGATACCATTTGCTCAGGTACAGCGCGTCGCCGCGGGGATAGAACGCCATGAAGCCGATATCCTCGCCGTTCGCACGAACAAAAATATAACGGTAGCCGTGGCTGAGCTGGTCACGGATCGCATGCTCGGACTGGAACATCTCGATCATATAGTCGTTCTGCGCCTCACCGAGAAGCGGATCGTAGTACTCCTTGATGATCGCGCTCGCGAGAGCGGACATCTCAGCGATCTGCTCATCAGAGCCGTCGAGCTCATCAAGACTCAACTCCCAACCCTGTAAACAAACCGTCACCGGTGTCACGCCCAGAGCGGGGAGGATCTTTTCTGTCAAGTCAGCAGTCGAGAAGCGGATGGAAGAGGTGTTCTCACACGGATGACAGCCGAAGCGGTCGTCCTTTAATACATCCTCATCTATCACAAGTTGCACACGGCGGTCATGGTCGTTCATCAAGCCCAATACCGAAACGCTGCCCGGATGTACGTCCAGGAATGTCTCCATCGCCTCTTCATCGGCGAAGGAGAGGCGGCTGATGCCCATCTGCTTCGACAGCTCCTTGGTCTTGAAGGGCTTGTCGCCGGGCATGATCAACAGGTAGTAATTCGTCTTTTGCCGGTTGCAGAGAAAGAGGTTCTTGCAGATCTTCACGTCAAGCACCGCGTCGACCTCGGCACAGACCTCCATCGTCGTCGCCGGCGTATCGGGATGGTCGGTGCGGACGAAATCGATACCGAGATCATCCAGAAAACGGTAAGCGCGAGCCTCACGCTCGCTTCTGCCCGTCAGATCGGCAGGCGAGCCACGGAACAATTCCATATTATCCTCCCAAATCAGTATCTTATCCTTATGCATGATACTACAAAATCCCGCGCTTGTCCATATTTTTTCGGTATCAAAATCCGACCTGTACTCGACAAGGGGGTTAAGAGATACTTATGCCTTCTTCTTTCTGTCCAGCAGAATAGAGATCAGCATGCAGATCAAAAGCAGGAAGGGGTAACTCAGATACGGGATGATCGACATGCTGGAGATACCCGCGAGGCTGCTCGCAATCAACAGCTGAGCGCCGTAGGGGATGATGCCCTGGAAGATACAGGAGCTGCTGTCGAGCAGAGAAGCAACCTTCTTCGGCTCGACGCCGTATTCATGAGAGATCTCCTTTGCGATCGGGGCGGCGATGACGATCGCGACCGTGTTATTGGCTGTCGCGATATCCATAAAGCCCGTCAAGAGGCAGATACCAAGCATACCGCCGCGCTTGCCTTTCGCAAACCTGCGGATAAAGGCGAGGATCGCCTCAAAGCCGCCGTACTCCTTCATCAAGGCGCTGATGGAAGCGACCAGGATCGTGACGATGATGGTCTCGAACATACCGGAGGTACCGTCGCCCATCGCGGAAAAGGCGGTCGAGAAATTCAGCGTTCCCGCCGCGCCGCCGATCAGGAAGAACAGGATGATACCGATACCCAGTACCAAAAAGACGTTCAGTCCCGTCAAAGCGAGGATCAGCACGATAAAGTACGGGATCGCGAGCCATATATTATAGGTATAAGAAGCCATCGAGGCGCTCGGGTAATTCAACGCGAGGATCACGAGGACAGCGAGTGTGATCAACGCCGCGGGAAGGGCGATCAGGATATTGGTACGGAATTTGTCCCTCATCTCGACGCCCTGCGTACGGGTAGCGGCGATGGTAGTATCGGAGATGACCGAGAGATTGTCGCCGAACATCGCGCCGCCTACGACCGCGCCGACCATCAGCGGCATGCTCATGCCGGTGCTCTTGACGACAGCTGCGGCGATCGGGACAATGACCGTGATCGTGCCCACGCTGGTACCCATCGCCATCGAGATCAGGCACGCGATCAGGAACATGCCGGGCAGGGCGAGGTTCCCGGGGATGATACTGAGCAGGAGGTTCGCGGTGTTCTCGGCGCCGCCGGCGGTCTTGGCAAGTCCGCTGAACGCTCCCGCCATCAGGAAGATGAACAGCATGATGACGATATTATCATCACCGATACCCTTGGCGCAGACAGCGACCTTCTGATTAAAGTTCAGGCTGCGGTTCTGGAAGAACGCGACGATCAGCGCGATACCGAACGCGACAACGACGGACATAATGTAAAAACCCATGCCGTCCTCTACCGGTCGGACATACTCGAAGTAGATTCCGCTGCCCAGATACAGCAGCAGAAAAATGGCGATCGGCAGTAACGCTATGGGTCTTGCTTGAGGCTTTTGCATGGTAATAACTCTTTTCTATGGGTATTTCACTGTAGATACGGCTTTTTCATCATACCAGATTCCCCATGTTTTGTCTACCGTATTGTTCAATTATTCTTGAAAATTTACAGCCGCTGTATTATACTTGCTTTATAAAACAATCCAACAGATGGAGGCCGCCATGGATTTCAGTCTGATGCACCCGCAAAACGCCGATACCTCATACAAAAAGCTCACCGATGAAGCGGTCAACGACCTGTCGCTCGACTTTATCCTCGACGCGCTGACCGACAACCGCTACGAGCGCCCGCATCTGCTCGGTATGCTGAGCCGGCTGCCGTCCGACGCGGCGGTCATCCGCTACCGTCACGACGTATTCGAGGACTTCCTGCGTTTTCCCGAGCTGAGGAAGGCGATGTCGGAGCTGGTATTAAAGCTCGCCGACCTGCGCGATCTTGAGCGCTTCCAGATGGACGGCGACGCCTCGGCGCTCTGGTCGCTGATCAACCGTCTGCGCGAGATCGACGACTACATCGAATGTATCACGATGATCAAGGATACCCTCACCCGGCTGGACGTGCAGTCCGACGGCATGAGGGCCCTGCGCGACATCGTGACCGACATCGAGCGTGAGAGCGGCTTCGACGCGCTGAAAGCGGATATCGACGAGACCATGCAGAAGGCGCAGCGGCTGAAGAGCGTGACCATCGGCGTGAACCTCGACAAGTTCCTCCGTCCCGAATACGCAGGCATCATCACCCTGAACGATACCAAGTTCGCCGATTCGGGGCTGATGAGCCGCCTCATGAAGTTCACGGACGCTAAGGAGCTCCACCACGGCGCGAACGACGGCAAGGGACAGCGGTTCCACCCCGCGAACCCATTGAGTTCAAAAATCAGCGCAGGCATGGTGGTGACGGAAGCAACCACACATCGTATTCAACTCGAAGAAACCGGCGCGACCGGCAAAGACCCGCTCTCGGACGCGATGCGCAAGCAGGTTACCGAGATCATGCGCAAGACCGTGAATGAGATCAAGGCGCGGATCAAGAAATATGTCAACATCAGCGGCTACTCGCTGATCAGCCTGATGCCCGAGATCCTCTTCTACAACCGCTGGGCGGAGCTGGTCGACAAGATCAGAGCGACCGGGATGCCGATGTGCAAGCCCGATATCCTCGACCCGAAGGAGCGCAGATGCAGCTTCAAGGACGTCTATAACCTCAAGCTCGCGATCAACAAGGCGCGCGGCGAGGAGATCAATATCATCACAAACGACTTTGAGTTCAGCGACGAGCGCCGCATCTACATCCTCACGGGACCCAACCGCGGCGGCAAGACCATCTTCACCCAGGCGATCGGACTCGCGATGCTGATGGCGCAGTGGGGCGTGTATATCCCCGCAAGCGAAGCGGCGGTCAGTCCCTGCGACAACATCTACACCCACTTCCCCGCCGACGAGAACGACACGGTCGACCTCGGACGACTGGGAGAAGAAAGCAAGCGGCTCGCGGAGATCTTCGAGATCGCGACGCGGTACAGCCTGCTCCTGCTCAACGAGAGCCTCGCGACCACCAGCGTCGCCGAGGGCGTATTCATCGCGAAGGATGTCGTCAAGGCGATGCGCTACCTCGGAACACGGGCGATCTTCAACACCCATATGCACGACCTCGCGACCTCGGTCGGCGAGCTGAACGAAGCCGTCGAGGGCGACAGCCGCGCCGAGAGTCTGGTAACGGGCGTACACGACGGCGAGCGGAGCTTCAAGGTCAGCATCGCGCCGCCGCAGGGCGTGAGCTACGCCGCCGATATCGCGCGCAAATACGGCGTGACCTTCGACCAGATGAAGCAGGAGATCGACAGCAAGCACCTTGTTTAGCTTAAAGCTTAAAGTTCAATACTTAAAGCTCAAAGCTTGTAGGGGCGACCGATGTGTCATACTAATTTTTGATAAAACGCTTTAAAAAGATATTAGTGGAAACTTTCGCAGAGCGAGGCGGAGGACACCGATAGGCTGGCGCCTATCAAGGACGACAACGAAGCTATGCGGAATTTAACACAATAGATGTTAAAGTGTTTAATTAGAAATTAGTATCATTCCTGCAAATCAATTATCGCAAAAACAGCGCCTCTTTTCAGAGGCGCTGTCGCTTTGTCTTATATGTATTATTTTTTTACAAGCTCTCCGATTTTATACGGCGTTTTTATAGCTGCGAGGTGGCGCTGGATAAAGGTCGCGTCAATAACGTCCAGATCTTCATTACCATCAACATCACCATGCATCATCTCTTCTTCCGTAAACTTGACAGGAATAGACGAGCAATAGCGCATGATATACGTCACGTCGATAGCCGATACTTCCTCATCACCGTCGATGTCGCCGAGGATGAATTCCTCCTGCTCTTCGCCGATGTTCAGTGCGACGATTGCATAATCACTGCGGTTCATGCCCTCGGATTCAGCGTAAGCATATACAATTGAGCTATCGCTGATTGTTATCGGAGATTTGTACTCGCTGAATGTAACTTCATTAAGGTCGGGGAAGCCCTCCGTATCGTAATCGGATACATAATAGTACAGCTTAGCGGAAGACAGCGAGTAGATACCTAACTTCTGCGTATCACTATATGTGCCGGATTCCAAGGTGAGGTGGGGAGTCTCGCTGGTTTCAATATACTTAAATACCGGTCTGATCTCCATATTTCCGGTAACGAAGAGCTCTGCGCCCTTGCTGTCCCATCCCTCGAAGAGTTGGAGCTCGCTAGGTGCCTCTGCATCTTCGGGCACGGTTGCCGCATTACCGTAATCAACCGTCTGTTCACTGAGAACATTTCCATCCGCGTCGAGGAATTTGACGATATATCTGGCGTCATCATACCGGGCGGTAACGATCATATTCTGCGTTACGGTGGTAACAAGATTGCCATCTTCAGACCAGCCAGCAAAGAATTTTCCTGTGCGCTCGGGCATAACATCGGATGTCAGCATAGAACCGTAAGGTACTTCCTTCATCGAGATATAAGAATCATCCCAATCCACGAAAACAACAACACAAGTCTTTTGTCTGTAGACAGCGGTCACCAATGTGTTTTCCTGAATGTTCTTCAGCGCGGTATCCCAACCGATGAATTCATAGCCCTCGACCTCGGGAGCCTCGGGAGCCTCAGCCGTACCTCCGGCAGCCACGCTGACCTCCTGAATCAAAGTACCGTCCTCCGTCACGAAGTCAACTACATAGATAGGCTTGGGGGCATCGATCTTACCGATATTCATATAGTTGGTGCTGCCCTCCGCGCCGATGGTGATAACAAAGTCGCCTGTCTTGACAGAAGGCTCCTCCTTTGTGATGAAGTCGAAGCTGTAGAAGCCATTTGCGTCGGTGACGGTCTGACCGGCGTACTCGATCTGGCTGGCAGTCGGATCGGAGTTCTGACCCTTATAAACGATCAGAGTCACAACCTTGTTAGAGGCATTTTCCAAGGTGCCCTCGATATGTCTCTTCTCTCCTGAGGTATCTTCCAGAGTGGAAGCGGTCTCAAATACCGTCGACTCACTCTCGTTATTCAAATCTGCTTTATACCATGATTTATCGCCCAAGCCGTTGTACAGTTCGATATCACCGTCAACGGTAGAGAACAGCGCGAGCTGAGCAAAGGACTTAAAGTACTCCCACTCACCGGGATAATCCATGCTGTCCGGATAAGCGGCTGAATAGGTGTAGATGGTCTTGCCGTTGTTCAGATTGGTGTACCTATAACGCTTGTAGTTATAGCAGGGCACCTCTGTGCTGTTAGTTTTAAAGCGATAGGTGGTTCTTGTCTCAACATCTCTGGTTGAGGAAGAAGTCACCTTGTCGGGCTGCCAAGCGCTGAAGGATGACTGAACGTAGAAGTAGTTTACATACTCCTGTCTGGTCTGGTAACTATACATTGTGCAGGTCGGCTGACCGGTACCGTTCCATCCATTGCTCTGTCCCGGATACTCATAATACCATTTTGTTCCGTTGATATACACATAACCTTTTCCGGCAGCATCACCGGCATGAATATTACCGCCAATAGTCTCATAATACATTTCGTTCCAATTCAAGGAGCCTGTATATCCGCAATTCGAACAATTGGCTTTCCCGGGAGTATTAAATGGATCCCTTGTCCCGCAATTCGGACATACAAAAGCATAGTATCGATATCCGGTAGTAGTGCGAACATTTTTCAACGTAGAATTCCCATGCCATGCAGTAGTCCAGCCGCTCCAACCACTCCAGTTTGTATAAGTACCGGTCTTTTCAGATTTTTCAAACGTATAACCGGCAGGAGTCGCAGGCTGACTGGTCGCCTTGATGACTTGATGATCCTTGTAGCGATACTCGGTACGACTCTCAGAGATAATATCATTACCCTCAGGAACATTAACGCTCCAGTCGGACCACTCGTTGCCGATATCGATGGGAGCGGTCACAGATTTCGCCTTGGGAGTACCGGTGGTCTCGTCGTCCAGTACACCCACCATCGAGACCTCAACGGTCGAGACGACACCGGAATAAAGTACCAGCACATCCTCGGTATATTCCTGCTCGGCGGGCATACTGACGGAACGGGTCTCGGAGGCTACCATCTTACCTTCCTTTGTCTTTAACGCAACGATCAGCTTACCCTTGGTAAAATCATTGGGGAAGTTCGTCAGCTTCACCTTGACATGATAGCCGGTGGCTTCTTCGTTTCTGACCGCGGAGGTAATGTGCAGGATGTTAGGCAGATCAGTGTTGCCCCACTCATACACAGCGGTCACCGTCATATTTCTCTTGACGGTCTCATAATCCTTGGTGTTCCAGCCGACAAAAACATAGCCGTCCTTGGTCGGGATATCGGTCGGCGGAGTCGCGGCGCTGCCGTACTCGACCTTCTGCATGCCTCCGATCATGCTGCCGGTGTAGTCGACAAAGGTTACCGTATAGGTATTGATCTTGTAGGTCGCCTTGATCGTTGTATCCTGCTTGATATTATTCGCACTCTTATCCCACCCTTGGAAGGTGTAGCCCTCACGCACGGGATTTGCAGCCGGAGCGATCGCGTTACCGTTATACTTTACGGTCTGGGTCTTGATAACCGTGTCGTCATAATCGACCCAATTGACCGTCAGGTCTTCGTGAACAACCGCTGTCGCAGAATTCCTTTCGGCACTCGCGCCGGCGGAATTCTTCGCTCTTACCGCTACATAATAGGTACCGGCTTGTGTCAATTTAAACGACACGCTTGTTCCGCCCAAGTTGCTCTTTGTCTGATTATTTGCAGAGTTTGTCGAGCAAATAAGCTTTGCGTCATAAGCTGTCGCACCCGATACACCGCCCCAGTTTGCGACCAGAGTATCCGACTTGCCTAAATCTCTGCTGTTCAAATTAACCGAACCGGGCGCTGCGGGCGGCACAACGATGCTGCGAAAAACAGGTCTGATGTAATGATGTGCTGCGTGAGAATGATTCTCGCCGTTGTTTCGCCAATTGATCTGATGCACCCACACAGGATCGCCGTCACAAGGATCATAATTTCTGGAATTTGCCTCTGCGATAAGCGCGGTATGGGCGTCCGATGAGATTACTACGCCGGTATGACCGGGCGCGTCAAAGATATCGCCGGGCTGGGGAACCAGATCGGCTGAGTTCCAGAGCACGCTCCATCCTAACTCTCCCCATAAGGAGTTCTTATAGATTTCTCCGCCGTTGCCGGTTGGACGGTGCCATGTATCCGACCACGGATCGCCGGTATTTACCCAGTTAACATAGGCACGGACAAACTCAACACACTGCGTACCGTACCAATATCTTCCGTAAATATCCGTAAAGTTACCAAAATCGTATTTGGCGCCATCCTGTGACCGCAGCCATGCAACTGCTTCGTCACGGGTCTTTACGGCTCCCGTACCTGCCACGTCGACTTCCTTCGCCGAGGCGGGAATG
This sequence comes from uncultured Ruminococcus sp., assembly GCA_902785355.1. Taxonomy (GTDB): domain Bacteria; phylum Bacillota; class Clostridia; order Oscillospirales; family Acutalibacteraceae; genus Ruminococcoides. Next base: position 12,729 of record CACZYF010000001.1, read on the forward strand.
ACGGTAAATATGCTTAGTAACATAACCAAGCTAAGTAAAATTGATAAACCCTTTTTCATTATCATTCCTCCTTGAATATGGGTTTTAAGCACAAATGACTATCAAGTTAATTATACCATGTGATACCTTTATTAGCAAAACAAAAATACAATCCGATTATTGTGCATATTCAACAAAGTGCTTCGACACTTTTTTGAAACTATAACAAAACCCGCATGATTCTCCGGCTATTTTACGGATGCTGTTATCTGATGAAACACCGTATTAAGATGTTTTCCCTATCAGGTAAAGAAAAACCGCAGGCATTAAAGCCTGCGGAGTGCGCTTTATCTATTCGATTTTTCCTTGGTTGACGGCGAGCTGAGAGTTGTTGTAGCGGCGGTCGTGGGTGACCTCGCGGATCAGCTCCACACACGGCGGGATGGGGATGGGCGTATCCTCGCTGTCGACCTCCGCCTCCAGCGTCGCCTGTTCATCCCAGAAGGTATATACATCCAGCTCGTAGGTCAGGTCGGCGTATTCGAAGATATGCCTGTCCTTCTCGATCGTAATGGTGTTCGGAGTACGGCGGGACAAAAGCTCCAGATACTCCGCTTCGCCGATCTCGTGCTCAAACTCGAGGCGGGTCATATCGCTCAACCGCTCCTTAAACGTATATACATAGCGGGTGGAAGCTCCGTCGGTGATGCGGCGGATCCTACCGCCCTTAAAATTGCTGTCGGCGGACAGATAGGTCTGCTCGATATGAACGACGCGGTAGCCGGGCATCTCCCGCAGCGCGTCGATATCGGGATAACGGATCAGGAATTTCCGCTCGATCTCCAGAGGTGCTTTATTGATATCAAATTTTTCCATTATTTCACCTCCACTATCACCAGCTCACGGGGATTGAACCATCGCGGACAGGCGGCGGTATTGGAGCAGCCTGCCGATATGATCAGTCTGCCGTCGCTGAATCTGCCGTGAGCAAATTTCCCGAATACACCCTGTCCCGGGACGAAGAAGCCCCTGCCCTTCTTCCCTATCCTGATCTGACCGCCGTGGGTATGACCGGAGAGGGTCAGATCGACATCCGAATCCTCGATATGGTCGAAGTACTCGTTCGGACGGTGGCACATCAGCAGCTTATAGCCGCTTTTATTCAGATAAGTCGGCAGCCATTCTTCATAATCCCAGACGGACATGCCGCCGAGGATGAAGGAAAAATCCCGCACCTGTACGGGCGTATCGGCATTATCGAGCAGGGTCACGCCGAGCTTGCCGAGCAAAAGATAATCGTCGTCGATCAGCTGCTGTTCATGGTTGCCGAGGCTCATATAAACGGGCGCGAGCTCTGTCGCTCCCTCTAAAAAACGTTTGACATTCTCGATATTTGCTTTATCCTTCTTAGGCAACAGCTTCGTCAAAAGAAAGTTCGCGTAATGGATCAGTGTAACGATCAGGCGCTTGATCGGTCGGTGCTCCATCTCATACTGCGGACGGTTATCGTATCGCTCGAAGGTATCCCCCGTTATCATGATCAAATCGGGCTTTTCGCGACGGATCAGCGCGAGGATATCGTCGCATGGGCGCTCGTGTATATCGGATACATGCGCGATACGAACCGGTCGCGACAAATGCAGCCCGCTGTCGACCGTATAGCGCGTTACCACAGCTTTCGACATACTCACACCTCCGTTTCGGTTTTTATTATTATATACTATGCAAGGTTTTTTTGCAATATCCGCAAAACGCAAAATACCGCCCGCGAAAGCGGACGGTACAGTTGACAGGATTATGCTTCGGGAGCTTGTATCTTTGAGATGATCCGCCTCTTGTACTGCAGGAAGCGGTCGGTCAGCACGAAGTCGCTGCTGCGCGGCTTCGGCTCGTCAATAACGATCTCATCGGTAAGGGTCGCGGGTCTGCCGCCGAGCAGAAGGATGCGGTCGGAGAGCAGGATCGCCTCATCCACATCATGGGTGATAAAGACAGTCGACATCTTGATGTTCTCCATCACATCAAGATACCAGCGGTGCATGGCGCTCTTGGTGATGGTGTCCAGCGCGCTGAACGGCTCGTCCAGGAGAGCGACATCAGCCGAGAACAGGTACGTCCTCAGCAGCGCGGCACGCTGGCGCATACCGCCCGAGAGCTGGGCGGGGTACTTCTTCTCTCTGCCCGCGATACCGAAGCGCTCGGTGTTCTCGCGCACGATTTTTCGGGCTTCCTTCTTCTTCATGCCCTTGATCAGCAGCGGCAGAGCGATATTATCCTCGACCGTGCGATACGGCAGAAGCATGTCCTTCTGCAGCATATAACTGACCCTGCCCGTCTGACCGGTGATATCCTCACCGTTCAGCAGCACCTGTCCCTGCTGCGGCTTCAACAGTCCCGCAATGATATTGAACAGCGTGGTCTTGCCGCCGCCGCTCACACCCAAAAGGCACACCAGCTCGCCATCGTTCACGGTGAGGTTGATGTTCTCGAGGATATTGCGGGTATTGTTGTAGGCAAAGGTCAGGTCTCTGACTTCCAGCGTTGCCATTACTCGGGGAGATACTCGTTGGTGAAGCCGGTGTTCTCGGGAATCTCAGCGGTGAAGAGCTTGTTCTCATTGATCCAGTTATAGAACGCATTCCAACGCTGAGGATCCATGTAACCCCAACGCTCGACGTCCGCCTTGTACTCCTTGGAGAGGTACTTCTGGCTCGCGATAACGAGCTCGCGGTCGAGCTCGGGAGCATTCTTGAGCAGAATCTCCGCAGCGTCCTCGGGGCTCTCGATCGCGTACTCGTAGCCCTTCTTCAAAGCGGAAAGGAAGGCCTTCGTCGCGTCGGGATTCGCCTTCATCCAGTCGGTGTTGCCGATGATGACGGGAGTATAATAATCGAATACGGGATCAATGTCCTTGAACGCGAAGTAGTCGGTCTCAAGACCCGCAACCTCGGTCGCGACGCCTGCCCAGCCGTAGAATACCCAGATCGCGTCCACGGCTTCGGACTGTAACGCGGATACCTCATCAGTCACGGTAGAGGGGATCAGCTCGACCTTGCTGAAGTCGCCGCCGTCAGCCTCGACGACCTGCTTGAGGGTCGCCTTCTCGATCGGCAGATCCCAGGTCGCGTACTTCTTACCTTCCATGCCCTTGGGGGTATCCATGCCCTTGCCCTTGAGGGAGATGATGCCGGAGGTGTTGTGCTGAACCACCGCGGCGACCGCCTCGATAGGCATCGCATTGTCACCCGCTACGGCGGGGAGCATCGAATCCTGGAACGATACGCCGAACTGGGCGCCGCCGGAGCCTACGAGCATCTCGGCGCCGTCCTCGGGCGGCTGAACGATCTCGATATCGAGACCCGCTTCATCAAAAAAGCCCTTCTCCTGAGCAACGTACAGACCGGTGTGGTTGGTGTTGGGCGTCCAGTCCAGTACGAAGGTGATCTTGGTCTTGGCGGCTGTATCCGCGGTCGCGGCGGAATCGGCAGTCGCCTTGTTCTCGGCGGGCTTCTGTGTGCCGCAGCCGGTAAATACCGCCAGCATCAAGACGCAGGCGAGTAGTATTGCAAAAAATCTTTTCATATCAATACCTCCAAATAATTCATTCAGTAAAATTGCTGATTAACGTTTTTGTTCGCTGTTGACCTTCTCCCACGGCATGCACGCGTGCTGCAGTACCGTTGTCAGCCATATAAGGATCAGGCTCAGCACGGAGATCAGGATGATCACCGCAAACATCTTGTCCGATGAGAAGGACTTGCGCACGCGGGTCATGTAACAGCCGAGTCCCTCGGTTCCGCCGATCCACTCGGATACTACCGCGCTGACAACCGCGTAGGAAACCGAGATCTTCAGGCTGGAGAAGAATTGTCCCAGCGAGTTCGGCAGCTTCACATAGCGGAAGATCTGCATCCTACTCGCGCCCATCGAGCGCATCAGATTCACCGTATCGGCGTCCACGGACGAAAAGCCCTCGAGAAGGCTGATCGTGATCGGGAAAAAGACGACTAAGATGATCAGCACGATCTTCGGCAGCATCTGATAACCCATCCAGATGACCAGCAGCGGCGCGATCGCCACCGTGGGGATGGTCTGGCTGATAACCACCAGCGGGTAGATCATCTTCCGGATAACGGAGAACCGATCCATCACCACCGCCATCAAGAAGCCGATCAGGATGCCGAAGAACAAGCCGATGAAAGTCTCGAGCAGCGTGACCTTCGCATGGCTGAGCATCAGCCGCCAATCCGCCTTGAAGGCGGCGAATACATCGGCAGGCGACGGCAGCATGTACTTCGGGATATTGCCGACGGTACAGATCAGCTGCCACGCGGCGAAGAGCAGAATCAGAGCCGCGACGGGGAAAGCTGCCTTACTGATGGTGCTTCGTAACCTTGCGCTCAATGGTCAGCACATCCCCCTCCGGCCGGTAATCGACCTTGATATACGCCAGCACCGACGGCGCACCTGCGCGGATCGCGATATGCTGGCACTCCTTGACGATATCCATCAGCTCGTCGTAATCGCCCTCGATCGCGGTCTCGAAGGGACCGACATAGCACTTGAGCCCCGTGCTCTTGATATAGGCGATGACCTCGTCGACGATGCGGATCAGTTCCTCGTCGTTCTTAGCCTCGGGCAAGGTCTGGATCGCTACGCTTGCGTTCATAATACTACCTCCAAATCATAATATAAAGTAAAAAGCACCACGCGATCGCATGGCGCTAAATCTCTTACAGCTCCCTACGACGGCATTATCCGTATCAGGTACAGGCAACATGTGCCAAGGGTCAGGGAAGCGTCTATCCCAATCTCAGCCGGCTTTCGCGCAGGCACCCCCGTGGTGTTTTCCGCTACTATAATAATCCCCGGAAGCTATTTTGTCAAGTATGCAAAAAGAAAAGCGAAGCGGAAACGCCTCGCTTTTTTACTTAAGTACCCACTGATTAATTCACGCCTGACAGCTGGGTGTACAACTTGCTTGTATCTTTTCCGCCATTTTGCCCAAAAATCAGCACCCATACGTCAGTATGCGAACTGATTATTTGTCCAAACTGACGAAAAATCTACTGACACAATTTGTACACCCGAATTAATCAGTGTCTACTTAATAACCGATCTTCTTTATAAAATCCTGAGCTGCGTCCTTATACTGCATATCTACATTGGCATAAAGAAGCGTATTATCAACGCGGCAAAGGTACTGGAACTTTCCGCCGCGTTCGGCAGAATAAACATTGCTGTTGCCGACATCGATCTGAGAATAAGCCGACCCCGTCTGATCCTCCGTAGCAGATGAACCGGTATTCTCAAAGTCCTCTTTGTTGCTTTCATACATACCAATGGCTGTCTCCGCATCTTTCGAGGTCAGCAGCTCGACCTGCCAGCCGTCGGAGTGTTTCGCGACGGTAACGTTAACGATATGATCGTACTGAGCATACTGTTCAGTCGCGTCGCCGATCTGCATATCGTCAGCAGTCGCCTTCTGTGAAAATTCTTCCGGCGTGATTACCTTCTTATCGCCGCATGCCGTGAGAAGGGCGACCGTCATCAAGCATAGAGCGATGATCGCGAATACTCTTTTTGCTGTCATAATAATACCTCCGTTTTCAGCTGATAATATGATGATAGCACATCCTAATCACGCTTGTCAAGGCGATCTCTGTATGTATGCGCTTGCATCAAAGCGGTCGATATGCTATAATCTACACAGAGCAAGGGAGGCAGTTATGGAAAAGTTTTTCAGCGTAAACGAACAGGGCGTCAGCATTCACTGTAAAATCTACTGCGAGGATATGCGCAGCATCAAGCGAGTCGTATTGTTCGGCAGCGGCTTCGGCGGACATAAGGACACCCGCGCCGCTTCGAGGCTTGCCGCACGTCTGCTCAAGCGCAATAAGAGCATCGCCCTGATCGCCTTCGACTGGCCGTGTCACGGCGACGACGCCTCCCCTCAGCTGCGGCTGGAGGTCTGTGATCACTATCTGAGCGTTCTGCTCGGCTATATTCGCAAGCGATTCCGAACCGAGGAGCTCTACGGCACGGCGACGAGCTTCGGCGGCTACCTCTACCTCAAATACATCTACGAACACGGCAGTCCTTTCAAAAAGACCGTACTGCGCTGCCCCGCCGTCAACATGTACGAGAGCCTGACCTCACGCATCATCACGTCCGACGAGATCGAAACGATCGAGAAAGGCAGACCCGCTCAGGTCGGCTTCGACCGCAAGATACGGCTGACGCGCGACTTCCTGACCGATCTGCAGAAGGCGGACATCACGACATGGGATTTCTCTCCATACGCCGCTGATATCACGATCATCCACGGCGACAAGGATGAGATCATCGGCCACGATACCGACTGGTTCTTCGCCGAAGAGAACGGGATCACCTTCCACACCGTCGAAAACGCGGATCACCGCTTCACCGATCCCGTAAAGATGGATCTGGCGATCAAGCTGATCGTCGAAGGGCTGGGGCTGAATTAAAAATTATTGTGCGATCCAAGGGACACACTGAATGATATGGTATATAAATAACCGTTTATATCCCGCCATTGTACACTCTGCCAAAAATCTTTTTGCAAAAAGGTGTAATCTTTTACTTGATTTTTCGACAGAAGTGTGATATGATATCAATTACGGCAGATAAGCCGTTTACATACCCTGTGCCGCACATCGGCACATCGGAGATACGCGCCGGTAGCTCAGCTGGATAGAGTGACTGGCTACGAACCAGTAGGTCAGGGGTTCAAGTCCCTTCCGGCGCGCCATAATAACGGATACACTAAAAGGTGTATCCGTTATTATTTTACCTATAATCTGCAAGCCGGAAGGGACTTGAAGGCGAGTGTGCCGAGGTTTAAGCGTCAGCGCAAACCGAAAGTAAAAATGATCCGGTGGATCATTTTTAACGAGAGCGTAGATGCTGTTCCTGTCGCCCGCAGGATGCTCCTAAGACGAGATCGCTGTTCGAAATCAATCAAGCGTACTTCCGGCGCGCCATAATAACGGATACACCAAAAGGTGTATCCGTTATTATTTTACCTATAATCTGCAAGCCGAAAGGGACTTGAAGGCGAGCTTCTGTTGACGCGTTTTGAGATCATATCAGCATAAAAGGGATCGACATTATGCCGATCCCTTTCTCTATCCTTGATTTATTCTTTATTCCAATACGATATACTGGCTGCCGAGCTGTTCAAAGCGCTTTTCGCACAGTGCTTTCTCAAAATGCGAGGTGGTGCCGGCGACGGAATCGGAAAAGTAGTACTCCCGCTCATCATAACCGACAAGCACCAAACAATGCTCGTGCAGCGGCCAGGTGAACGAATCTCCCATCTTATACTTGGCGTTCTCATCGACGTAATTGACCTCCCAGGTATCATGCGGAACGGGCTCCTGCATATCGGTCGTCGCCCATACCGCCACAGGCGTACCGTTGACGATATACTTGCGGCACAGATCGGCGAGGGTACCGCCCTCATAGGCGACCGCCTTCTGTTTCGACTTGACGTCGGAGAGATAATGATTCATGCACTTCGCCATCGCGGGCGCATAGATGCCCCAGCCTGCGTAAGCGGTACCGGCGAAGCCCGAGTTCATATCGGGGCCGTACATATGCCCTTCGCCGTCATCAAAAACATAGTGGACGTCGAGATAATTATTTGCGAAGCCGAACTCGTCGATATCGTAACCGTAGCTCTGGAGCAGCGCCGTTACGGCATGGGTCTCACAGCCCGCCTTGAGCTCGTCCTGCTGCTTCGCGGGAACGCCCTCGATCATGTAGGAGGACGGCATCGGGTCTTCGGTCGCGACGACCGCCGTATCCGGAGTCGCTTTTGTTGCAGACTGTCGGCTGCTCAGTCCGATCGCCGTTCCCGCCGCGAGAAGCACGACGACCGCCGCGCCGACAGCGGCGATGCGGATGGTTTGTTTCTTCATAGTATCACTCTATCATTTGTTTTCTGTCAAATACCATTTGCATTATAGCATAAAATCGCGATTTTTTCAAGTATCGCAAAAATCCCCAAAAAGCGAGTTCGGACTCACTTTTCAGGGGTTTTCTTTTCAATAACAGATCACAGGCTCTCTCTCAAGATCCTGACGACCTCGTCGCGGGTCAGCACCTTGTAGCCGCCGTCGAGAATGATCGTCGCGTCGGCGATATCCTCGATCACATCCTCGCTCGCGCCGAGCTCAGTGATGTTCATCGCAACGCCGATCTGCTTCATCCAGTTCTCAAGCGCCTCGAGACCCGCCTCGGCGAGCTCGCGATCGCTCTTGCCCTCGGGATTGACGCGCCAGACCTCGGTCGCAAAGCGGGCGAACTTCTTCTCCCCGTAGGGCATGATGGTGCGGTAATACGGCAGGGAAACCGCCGCGAGCGTCATACCGTGAGTCGCGTCGGTCACTGCACCGACCGCCTGACCCAGCATGTGTACCATCCAATCGGTGCGCTTGCCGCGGGAGATCAGGGTGTTGAGCGCCCATGTAGCCGACCACATGATATTGGACCGGGCTTCATAATCCTCGGGGTTCTCCACCGCGATCAGGGAGCTGTGGACGACCGAGCGCATCAGCGCCTCGGCAAGATAATCGCTGGTGTTATCATCCTCACCGGAGAAATACTGCTCACAGATATGGTTGAAGATATCGTAGATACCCGCAACCATCTGACGCTTGGGCAGGCTGAAGGTGAACTTCGGGTTGAGGATCGAGAACTTCGGCATGACTTCCTCACCGAACACATGACCGATCTTGAGCTTCTGCTCATGGTTGGTGATGACGGCGCCGGCGTTCATCTCGGAGCCGGTACCCGCCATGGTGAGGATGCACGCAACGGGAACGATCTCGCAGTCGGGCTCCTCGAAACGAACATAATACTTCTCCCAAGGATCGTCGTCACAGTGGACGGAGACCGAGACCGCCTTGGCGTAGTCACAGCAGGAGCCGCCGCCCATCGCCAGCAGCAAATCAACGTGGTTCTCGCGGGCGATACTCACGCCCTCGCGAAGCTTCTCGACCGTCGGATTGGGCATAACGCCCGCATCCTCGACGACGGTCTTGCCGTTCGCCTTGAGGATCTCGACGACCGCGTCATAGATGCCGTTGCGCTTGACGGAACCGCCGCCGTAGATCAGCTGGACGGTCTTGCCGTACTTCGGGAGCTCCTCGTTGAGATACTGCAGCGAATCGTCGCCGAAATAGAGCTTTGTCGCGTTATGGTAACTGAAATTTCCTAACATAAGTTTCCTCCTAGCATCGTTTTATGGATTCATTATATCGAAAATAACAATATAGCGCAAGCGGTTTTACGCAGGTGAAGCCCGCCAAAAAATCCGCTGAAACTTTGTATAATATGCATAGTGTCAGTCTAGAAAAAAGGCTTTTCTTTTCCTCCGTTTTACGCTATAATCACAAGAAAGCGCTTTGCGCTCATTTCGCATAGCCGTCGCTCGTTGTCGCGAAGCAACAAACTGAGCGGGCACATATAGTTAAAAAATGACAGGAGCGTACTCATGAAAAGGATCACCGCATTATTACTGAGCATTCTGCTGATACTTACGCTGGGAGCGTGCGGATCACAGAACAAAACAGAACCGACAGCAACCGCCCGCACCTACCGGCAGATCACGATGGATATCGCGAAGCAGATCATCGAGACCGAGACGGGCTACATCCTCCTGGATGTTCGTACCCGCGAGGAATTTGCCGAAGGTCATATCAAGGGCGCCATCTGCATCCCGAACGAGGAGATCGAGACAGCCGATCTGAAGGAGCTGCCCGACAAGGAGCAGCTGATCCTCGTCTACTGCCGCAGCGGCAGACGCAGCAAGGAAGCCTCACAGAAGCTCGCCGACCGGGGCTACCTCAACGTCGCGGAGTTCGGCGGGATCATCGACTGGCCGGGCGAGGTCGTGAAGGACTGATCCATCCAACAAAATATAACACCCCTTCGGTACAGCCGGCATTTACGGCACGGCACAGCCAAAGGGGTGTTTTGTTATATTTCGAATATTAAGCCGGCAACGCTTTGCTACAGGATATAGGCGACTCCGACAACGATCGCGGCGATCAGCGCGACGATCAGCAGGTGGCGGATCTTCTGGTCAAACAGCAAGCCGATAAACTCGCGGATAAAGGCATTCGGGAAGAAATACCACTTTGTCTTAGCGGAGATGCCCTGCGCCTTGAAGCCGTTTTTGTCCGCGAGGATATAGCCGCGGAAAATATGGTAGTTCGTGGTGGAAAAAGCGATCTTCTGCTCCTCAAAATCATCGGTATCGTCCATGATGCGATCACGGGAGAACTGCATGTTCTGGAAGGTGTTCACGCTCTTGTCCTCGCGCACAATGCGCTCGGGCTCGACGCCCTGCTCGATCAGGTAGCGCTCCATCGCCTCGCCCTCGGAGATGATCTCGTCACTGCCCTGACCGCCGGAGGGAACGAAGCGCGCGTGCTTACCGGTCTCTTCAAACTGCTTCTTCTCAAAGCTCAGTGCGCTGTCGACTCGTCCGCGCAGCAGCGGCGTGAGTGTTCCGTCCCTGCGGATCGCACAGCCGAGAATGATGATATAGTCGCGGTCGAGCGGCGGGGTGTGTCGTGTAGAGATAAAGGCACAGGCTGAGGTCGAAAGAAGCATGCACTCGAAGTAGGTCACGACGAAGCTCATGATGTTGCGAATATGCCATATCAACGTTGTATTTTCAAACGGATTAATATGGAAAAGTCTGTAATTGAGCGAAAAGACCAACGCTAAAAGCCACACAACACTGATCGCGATACCCAGCGCGTTCACCGGACGGAAGCCCTCGTGACGGAGCAGCCAGATATTGCTGACCGACAGCGCCACTGCCATCACCAGCATGACTGGCAACATCAGGACAAGGAACCATTCGCCCGTCTCCGTCAGTAAGCTGACCAGCGCCGAGAAGGAGCCGACCACGTTGTTCATCCACTTATAGACGATGATCGCGAGAAGTACAGCGAGAAACAGCGAGATACCGCCGTAAGCAACCATCGAATAGGAGTAATCGCTCTTTTTGTAACACTCGTAGAAGGAGTACAGCATCACGACGAGTACCGCCGCGATATAGCCGAGGAACAGCCATGTGACGACCTCGTACCCGCTGAAATTCGTATTATAATCCCTGTGCTCGATGATCACGCCCGTCATGGTGACATCCACATGAGAGTTTTTTATACGGTTGGGCTTTCCTTCCTCATCGTACGTCGTTATCGTAATGTCAGCGCTGCCTTTTTTTACGGAGCTCAGCTTGATAATCAGCTCCTGCTCATCGGAAAGCTCCAGCGACTCAATACGCACCACACCTTCGGGCTCGGCAGCGACCTCGGTGTCGTTGAAATCCGGCCCGGCCTCATCGGTAAAATAAGTGAATGTATGCATATCATAACGATCGCCCACGATATCCATATAACGAATCCCGAAAACGATAAGAACGACCGCAAGGATGTTAAGAAAGATAAAGCGACGTTTGATCTTTCGCCGTTTCTTCACGCGTGTATTTTTCGTCATTTGGCTCACACCGTTTCCATAAATTTACCTTATCATTGTAGCATTTTCGGATTAAGGTTGCAACCGATTCGGTAGTATTTTCAATAACAATCCTGTAATATAGAAGGGGCTGAGATGATCAGCCCCTTAACGTTTATAAATAATCTGTCAGCATTTCATCAACGAGCTGCGCCGCGCGTCGACAGAGTTCGGGACAGGGGCGCTTCCTGTAATACGCCGCCGTTCGTTCCTCCGGATCGCCGCCGTCAGTCTTTTGCACGCCCGAGAGCAGCTCGCGGCATACGATTGAGCCATGCTCCTTGCGGAATCGTCGCGCAAGCTCCTGTATCAGGTGATAATGCGCCTTCTTCGCCTCACGGTCATCGGGATCGGAATAACCCTTCAACAGCCCGAGCACCATCGAAGCGCCGCTGACAGCGCCGCAGACCTCGCGCAATCTGCCTAAGCCGCCGCCGAACGACGAGCTCAACCGCAGGGCGGTATCGCCGTCGAGTCCCGTGAGATCGGAGAACGCGAGCAACACACTCTGGGCGCAGTTATAGCCCTGTCGGAAGTATTCCTCCGCGAGACTGCCGTGATCCGTCATGCCTTGACCTCGATACAAAAGCGCACAGTCACGCTGTCACAGCCCTCCGCGCTCAGGGTGAGGGTGCCCTCCCCCGCCGTACCGACGGTACGGACATACACGCCGCCCATACCCGCGCGCAGGATGACGGGAGACTCGCCGATCAGCTCGATATCGCCGCTGACCTGAGCATTGACAGCGCCGAAGAAGTACGGCATATCGTTGCCGTTCTGGTCAGTCATGCGGATACGAACCGCCGCGACGTCGTAGGTCTGTGCCTCGACAAGCTCGGTATGGTCGACCTGTGCGGTCAGGACGCGCTTCTCGAACGGAGAAACGCGCAGCTCCTTGACGAGCTTGCCGTCTTTATAGGCTTCGAGGCGGAACACGGTGCTCTTGTCGCCCCAGTTACCGATGTACTTACCGTACAGGCGGTAGGCGGCGTCGTGATCCATCCCGTAGCGCATCATCAGGTAAGCCGCCTTGCCCTTGGCGTCAACGGAAAGATTGTTCATGCCGAAGCGGGAGCTTTCGTTGAGGATATCCTTGACATACTCCGCCTGCTTCGGGGTGAAATCCTCGTTCTCGGCGATCCGGTCGCCGATATAATCGGTGATCTCGATAGGCGGGAACTTGAGATGCGGGAAGTCCGTTCCCTCGTGGGTATATTCATGGATAAAGGAATCGTTCTTATAGAAACGCACGCTGTCGGCGTTGGTAAGGATATAGACGCGTCCTCGGTTGGTGGCGGGGTGGTCGCCGATATCCATGGAGGAGCTCAGCTGTAGGATCGGCTGATCGCTGTCCTGGATCGCGTAGAGCTCAGCGGCAAGCTTCTTGTTACGGAACATATCACATACGCCGTGGTAGCAGATACGGTCGCCGGAGCCGAACTCCTTATGGGTGTTATAATCGAACATGCACCATGCAAAGGAACCGGCGATATCGTCGTAGGAGGCGACAGCATCGAGCGTGCGCGCGTGACGGAGCATGTGCTCGAGGCGGTGTTCCTCATCGTCATACGCCTTGGTGGAGTACATGTGACCGCCGTACTCCGACACAAGATATGCTTTCTCAACATCAGAGGTGACTGCCCTCTTCGGCTCACATCCGGGCTGTACGCCGTCGTGTACAAAATCATTATAGGTATAGACATCCTCGAGCAGTTCGCTGTTCTTGTGACAGCGAACGCCGCCGGTGGCGCGTGTCGGGTCGAGGCTGCGTGCGGCTTCATTCGTCCTGACATAAAAGTCATGATCGTCTTGACTTTCATTGATACGAACGCCCCAGAGGATGATCGAGGGATGGTTGCGGTACTCGCGCACCATCTCCCTGACCGCTTCTACGCCGACATCCTTCCACTCGTCGTCGCCGAGATTCTGCCAGCCCGGCGCTTCGGTAAAGACGGGCATACCGAGCTCGTCACAGCGCCCGATGAAGTGGTGCGACTGGGGATAGTGGGAGGTGCGAACGGCGTTACAGCCGAGCTCTCCCTTCAACAGATCGGCGTCCATCCGCTGCATGGAGCGCGGCATCGCATAGCCGACGTAGGGATAGGACTGGTGGCGGTTCAGACCGCGCAGCTTGAAGCGTCTGCCGTTGAGGAAGAAGCCGTCCTTTCTGAACTCCGCACGGCGGAAACCGACTCTGCGGGTCAGCGTATCGATCACGACGCCGTCCCTGATCAACTCGGCTTTCAGCTCATACAGAGCGGGAGAGAGCGGATCCCACAGGTGGACGCGGGGCACCTTCAGCGTATAATCACTGCCGACGGCAAAGGTCGCTTCAGCGAGAGCGGTTTTTCCGCCCTTTTCCGTTAATGACAGGCGGATCTCATCAGCCTCGCCGACAAGGTCGATCTCGCAGTCGACCGTACCCTCAAAGGTCAGACCCGCTACGAGCTTCGGGTTCATCCGCGGAGTGACGCGGATGGTATCGGGGATCGAGGGCTTGGCGAACACATCGTCGATATAGCTCTGCTCACGGTACTCGAGCCTTACCTCGCGGTAGAGTCCGCCGTAGGTCAGGTAGTCGATGACCTTACCGAAGGGCGGGAAGTTCAGGTTCTCGCGGGTATCGAGCTCCACGACCAGCAGCGGCGAGAGGTTATCGGTAACGAGCTCGAACTCAAAGGAGGTATAGCCGCTCTTGTGCTCGCCGATCAGCTCACCGTCGAGATAGACCCGCGCGTAATGCGCCGCCGCGCCGAAGCAGATAAACGCTCTGCGATCGCCGCGGGCGCTCAGGTCGAGCCGCTTGCGGTAGCCGCAGACCATCTGGTAGATGCTCTCGTCAAAATAGTTATATGGCGTGACCTTACAGGTGTGCGGCAGGCGCACCGCCTCCGCTTTGCCCTCTCCGCGTAAGAACGCGATATCAAATGCGGGAGTGAACTCCCAGTCATTATTTATATGTAGTATCTGTCGCATAAAATCCTCACTGATTGATCACAGAGAATTGATGAAGCGCATGAACGCCGCCTGTCCCTCTTCGTCGCGCTTGAATACGCCGGCGTCGCAGAGGACCTGTTCGAACACTGCTCCGACCTCGGCGCGGATGATCTCCATCGCGTTTTCGGCGCAGAACTCGGGATGGCGCGGCATGAACTCAGCCGCCCACGCGGCGTGACTCGCCGTCTGCGGATTTTTTGAGAGATCGGCGCCGCTGAGCAGGGCGTCCCTGACCGCCTCGAGCTCGGTCGCGAGGCGTGCGGGCAGTACCGCGAGACCCATGACCTCGATCAGACCGATATTCTCCTTCTTGATATGGTGAAGGGTGGGGTTCGGATGATACACGCCGAGGGGTCTGTCCTCGGAGGTGATGTTGTTGCGCAGTACCAGATCGCACTCGAACAGCCCTTCCTTCATCCTCGCGATCGGGGTGATCGTGTTATGAGGCGTGCCGTCGGTAAAGGCGAAGATGTTCGCGCTCTCGTCGGTATAAGCACGCCACGCCTTGAGGATCACGGCGCTCGCCTGTGAGAGCTGCGCCTTGTCGGCGCTGCGCAGACGGATCACCGACATCGGCCACTTGACCGTCGCGGCATGGACGTCGGGATAATCGGACAGGGTGAAGCCGTGCTCCTCGGGCGCTTTCGCCATCGCGAAGGTGTAGTGACCGCCCTGAAAATGCTCGTGAGAGAGGATCGAACCGCCGACGATGGGGAGATCGGCATTGGAGCCGACAAAGTAATGCGGGAACTGACCGATGAAGTCGAAAAGCTTGCGGAATACCGCCGCGTCGATGACCATCGGGATATGCTTGCTGTTAAAGACGATGCAGTGCTCGTTGTAGTAGCCGTAGGGCGAATACTGTAGGTACCAGTCGCCGTCGTTGATCGTGATGGGAATGGGGCGCAGGTTCTGGCGCGCGGGATGGTTCTGACGGCCGGCGTAGCCCATATTCTCGGCGCAAAGCTGACACTTCGGATACGCGACGGAGGCGGAGGCGCCCGCCTTGGCGATATCGCGGGGATCCTTCTCGGGCTTTGAGCGGTTGATGGTGATGTCAAGCGTGCCGAATTCGGACTCATATGTCCACTTGACGTCCTTTCTGATCCTTCCGGCACGGACGTAATTCAGCTTTTGGCTGATATCAAAGTACCAGTCCGTCGCCGTCTTCGGCGATTCCCGATACTTCTCCCAAAAATCTCGGATGATCTCGCGCGGCATCGGGGTGAGGATGCCCATGAGCTTGGTATCGAAGAGATCGCGGTTGGCGGTGGTGTCCTCGATCACGCCGTTCGCGCAGGCGTAGTCGATCAGCGGCTGCAGAATCTCGTCGATCTCGGCGTCGGCGCCGTCGACGGGCTCGTCCTGCCAGTCACATACATGCAGCGCGTCCATCAGCATGTTACGGACGACCAGCTCGTCGTCGCGGGTGATCAGAGCGTTCTTGACCGAATATTCGATCAGTCGTTGGATGTCTTTGCAAATCATAATACTGCTCCTTTATGTGGATTTTGCCGGGCGCTTCGGGACGCCGCAGGGCGATTATTTCTCCCGATCGGCAAGCGTTCACCGTCGGGAATACGTTCATTTTCATGATACTATAAACCGCCTTGTCAGTCAACCGAAAACCCACATTTTCACTGAAAAAACAGGCATTTGGAAAGCTTGCTTCTATATACGCAAAAAGGCTCCGGAATAACCCGGAGCCTTTGTTGTCGGAATAGTTGATGCTTACAGGCTGTTCTGAACAGCAACAGCAACTGCGACGGTAGCGCCGACCATGGGGTTGTTGCCCATGCCCAGGAAGCCCATCATCTCAACGTGAGCAGGAACGGAAGAGGAACCCGCGAACTGAGCGTCGGAATGCATACGGCCCATGGTGTCGGTCATGCCGTAGGAAGCGGGACCCGCAGCCATATTATCGGGATGGAGGGTACGTCCTGTACCGCCGCCGGAAGCAACGGAGAAGTACTTCTTACCCTGCTCGTTGCACTCCTTCTTGTAGGTGCCTGCAACGGGATGCTGGAAGCGGGTGGGGTTGGTGGAGTTACCGGTGATGGAGACGTCAACGCCCTCGTGGTGCATGATCGCAACGCCCTCACGGACGTCGTCGGCACCATAGCAGCGGACGTTCGCGCGCTCGCCGTCGGAGTAAGCGGTCTCCTTAACGATCTTCAGCTCGCCGGTGAAGTAATCGAACTGAGTCTGTACATAGGTGAAGCCGTTGATACGGGAGATGATCTGAGCGGCGTCCTTACCGAGGCCGTTCAGGATAACGCGCAGGGGCTGCTGGCGAACCTTGTTCGCGTTGCGGACGATACCGATCGCGCCTTCAGCGGCTGCGAAGGACTCGTGACCCGCGAGGAACGCGAAGCACTTGGTCTCGTTACTGAGCAGCATCGCGGCGAGGTTACCGTGGCCGATACCGACCTTGCGGTTCTCGGCAACGGAGCCGTCGATACAGAAGCTCTGCAGACCGATACCGATGTAGCGCGCAGCTTCCTCAGCGTTCTTGGCGCCTGCCTTCAGAGCGATAGCGGCGCCTACACAGTAAGCCCAGCATACGTTCTCGAAGCAGATGGGCTGGATGCCCTTGGTGATCTCATAGGGGTCGAAGCCCGCTGCCTTACAGATTTCACGGCTCTCCTCAACGGAGGCGATACCGTACTCGGCTAAAACGCCGTTGATCTTATTGATACGTCTGTCGTAGTTTTCAAATAAAGCCATACTGTGCACCTCCCTTAGTCCTTGCGGGGGTCAATATACTTGGCAGCGTTATCCCACTGACCATAGTGACCCTTCGCCTTTTCGATCGCTTCGTTGGCGTCCATACCCGCCTTGATGAAGTCCATCATCTTGCCGAAGCTGATAAACTCGTAACCGATGATCTCGTTGTCCTTGTTCAGGGCGATCTGAGAGCAGTAGCCCTCGGTCATCTCGAGGTAACGGGGACCCTTTTCGCGGGTAGCGAACATGGTACCCACCTGAGAACGCAGACCCTTACCGAGGTCCTCCATGGAAGCGCCGACGAGCAGGCCGCCCTCGGAGAAGGCGCTCTGGGTTCTGCCGTAGACGATCTGCAGGAACAGCTCGCGCATAGCGGTGTTGATCGCGTCACATACGAGGTCGGTGTTCAGCGCCTCTAAGAGGGTCTTGCCGATCAGGATCTCGGACGCCATTGCGGCGGAGTGGGTCATACCGGAGCAGCCGATGGTCTCGACCAGAGCCTCTTCGATGATGCCCTCTTTCACGTTCAGGGTGAGCTTGCAGGCGCCCTGCTGGGGTGCACACCAGCCGATGCCGTGTGTAAAGCCGGAGATATCCTTGATCTCCTTCGCCTGTACCCATTGACCCTCCTCGGGGATGGGAGCAGGACCGTGATACGCGCCCTTCGCTACGGGGCACATATTCATTACTTCTGCTGTGTAATTCATAAGCTTGTCCTCCTTTAGAATGAAACAAGTGCCAAATCAACTGTTCCGATGATCTGACTATGCTTATGTTCATTATAGACGAACAGCCGTGATAAGTCAATACAATCTTGATGGAAAACGACAATAAATCGGCGGTTTTTCAGCAAAAACGCTTTACATCTTATTACACGTATGCTATGCTGAATACAACACGACGTAAAGCGGGGATGACCGATGACGAAGGCATACAGATTTACGACTTTGATAACGGCGGTGATGATTATGTTCGGGTTATTCGGCTGTACAAACAATGCGCAATTCGATATCGAGACCTATCTGGACGCGGAGAAGAATACCATGCTGCTCGACTACTATGAGCAGACAGTCGGCACACCGATGAAGCAGCCGTACTATGAGCTTGTGCTGTACACCTACTCCGACACGCAATCGACGCTGGAGGAGATCGAAAACGGAGGGATGGACGACGAGACGATCACGCGGTACCTTATCCCGATCGAAGGCGCTCAGGAAATGCTGACCGCGGTAAAGAAAAGCGGCATGGCGCGCTGGAACAGCCGCGAAGGGATCGCGATATGCGGACGGTCAAACGTCTGTAAGTTTCCGGACGGCAACGGCGGCTACACCCGTGTAACGAGCGGTAATATGCCCGAGGACGGTTCGAGAATCTTCGGCGAGATCAAAATCGCCATGCGCAAGTGGATCAGTAAAGGGACCGTCGTAACAGAACCATGAAATCCGATATAACCGGCAACAGCGCTCCTGATGCGGAAGCGCTGTTTTTTTATCTCATACTCATTGATTTTAATCTATTTTTCTGCCCGAAGCGATCTCAAAATGGCATTTGACGATGCCGAGATCCAGCTTGACGAAGGGGCCGTTGGCGCTGACCCTGACCGAGGGCTTATCGCCGTCAAGGGTGAAGAAAAACTTCTGCTGATTGATCGCCGTAGGCGCAAGCAACGCCGCTTCGATCCCGTCGCGGAACCACCGCGGCATTTCCTTCACATCCGTCACATCCTCAGCGCTCTTGGAGCGGCGAGGCGTGCCCTGGGTCACACCGTAGCCGATCGCGATCGAGAGCACCAATCGCTCATCCTCCCCAATCTCTGCGGTACATCGCTTACGCTTGAAGATGCCCGCCCAGCAGGTATTGAGCCCCAGCGTCTGGGCATACAGCACGAGCTTTTCGCCCGCGTAGCCGCAGACCTCGTCGAGGTCATCGCGCTTTCTGCCGACGACAGCGATATAGGCGGGCACACCGCTCCAGCCGGTCAGCTTTGACGCCAGTCCGCCGAACACCTCGCCCGCGGGCTCGATATACTGCATGCGCAGATCATATTCGCTGTTCAGCTCGTCGATGCGTGCTTGAAGCTTTTCGACAAGCTCCGGGGTGATGGGTCTGTTCTGATAAGCGCGTACCGAATGGCGCGCCTTGATCGCTTCCATGTCTGTCATAATGACCTCCGGTTTAATAGGTTAATTCTGATAATTCAGAGACCGAGCGCTTCCGTTAAGCGCTCCATGTTCTCATAGCTCTGTTCGATCTCCTTGGAGTAAAGCTGAGCGGCGGCGGTGATCTCCCAATGCCGAGAGAGCGCCGCGATCACCCGAACGGAGCAAACGGAAAAACGAACGGGAGCGAGTATATCGAGGCTGTCGATCGCGCCGAGATAATAGCGGTAAAGGTAATAGAGCGCGAGGTTTGTCAGTTCCCTTTCGTGAACGCTTAGATCAGGGCTGCCTATAACCGAGCTTATCACCAGACTGCGATTATCCTCATCAATATATTCCAGATCGCCGTAGATCTCGGGTAAAGCTGAAGTATCAAAAGCCGATGATTCCCCCGTCAACTCTTTCTGTACCCTGTCGGCAAAGCCGAGCAGATCGCGGAGCCTTTGTTCAAGCGGCTGATCGGACGCAAGGATCCGAGCCGCTTCACCTCGCGTTTGTAACAGAAACGACATGATCTCCGCGTCGTAAGCCTCGCAAGGGTCGAATTCTGTCGCATCAAAGCAGTTATAGGCGTGATCTCCGGCGAGGATCAGCCGCGCTGCCTCGGGACAGGCGAGCGCCAGCGTATGCTCCGCAAAGGTGGTGTAATTCATCGTAATACGCGGAAACATCGCACAGGTCAGGCACAGGTGCTCCTCACCGAGCGTCCTGTAGATATCACAGAGCTTATCATCGCCCCAGAAAGGACATTTCTTCTCATCAGCCAAGCGAAACACACGGTCGCCGTCGGGATCGGTATAAATCGCATTCCTCAGTTTATCGCCGAAATCACCTTTTACAGAGTTGTAAAACGCCTCGGTCTTTTCGTCGATCACCACATCCCAGCCCTGACAGCAGGAGTCGGGACACGCGGCGGCGATACAGCGGAACTTCTCATAATAGGAGGGGTACAAATGCTTCACGGAAAAACTCCTTCAAAAAAACAAACGGTTGCCGTGTACTATCAATCATTATTCATTATCCGTCATAATCTTTAGAAAGTCAACAAAAACTATTGCATTTTTTGTACAAGGTGGTATAATACCTTTTGGAACAGAATATGTGTCGGATGAATCATGCAGAAGAGCGAACACTCATATATTGGTAACAGCAGCTTGACCGCGTGAGGACGGCACTCCGGAGAATTCCATCGCGGCGCAGTTTACACGTCACGCGGATGGATGCCGAAGGTGCAAGCGCGGCTCGCCGCGTCAATCTCTCAGGCAAAAGGACGGAGGAAGGATGTCGAGCTGCGTGGTATGGCATCCGTCATCGTGTCTGAGAGTCGTTTTACAACGGCTCTTTTCTTTATTTCCGACAAATACAAACAAATACAAACTGCGCTTTTGACCGACACATATCACACGATACAAGAGGAGGTATAAAACACATGTGGGAAAGTTTTCTCAAATCCGTTGAAGAGATCAACGGCGTGATCAACAGCTATGTCTGGGGATGGCCGACCATCATCCTGATCCTCGGCACAGGCTTGCTGCTGACTATCCGCACCCGCTTTCTGCAGGTGCGCAAGTTCGGCGAATCGCTGAACACCACCATCGTCCCGACCTTCAAGAGTCTGGGTAAGAAAAAACAAAAGGACGGCAGAGTGCAGTCCATCAGCCAGTTCGAGGCGTTCTCGACCGCGATCTCCGGCACGGTCGGCACCGGCAACATCATCGGCGTCGTTGCGGCGATCCTCACGGGAGGTCCCGGCGCGGTGCTGTGGATGTGGATCTCCGCGTTCTTCGGCATGGTCACCAACTACGCCGAGAATGTGCTGGGTCTGTACTATCGTAAAAGGGACAGCAAGGGAAATCTTGCAGGCGGCGCATTCTACTATATCGCCTACGGTCTGAAATGGAAGTGGCTGGCGTATGTCGCCTCCGTCTTCTGTATCTTAGCGGCGATCGGCATGAGCGGCGTACAAACAAACAAAATCTCCGGCTCGCTGGCTGAGGCTTTTGCGCGGGTGACCGGCTCCGCCGACAACGCCGAGACTGTCAAGCTGATCATCGGTATCATCGTCGCGGTGATCGCGGCGACAATCATCATCGGCGGTATCAAGCGTATCGGCAAGGTCGCGTCCATGCTGGTGCCCTTCATGTCGCTCCTGTTCATCATTCTGGCGCTGATCTCCATCGGTATGCACTACGACCGCATCGGTCAGGCGTTCGGCCTGATCTTCTCCAAGGCATTCAGCTTTGAGGCTGCCGGCGGCGGTATCCTGGGCTTTACCTTTGCGACTGTTATCAAGAAGGGTATGGCTCGCGGCGTATTCTCTAATGAAGCGGGATTGGGCTCCTCCGTCATCGCCCACTCCGCGTCTGAGACCCGCGAGCCCGTCAAGCAGGGCTTGTGGGGCGTGTTCGAGATCTTCTTCGACACCTTCATCATCTGCACCCTGACCGCGCTGATGTTCCTGACCACCAACGACGTCACCAAGCTCAGCCCCGATATGAACGACAGCGTCATGTCGATGTCGATGTTCTCCGACAACTTCGGCGCGTTCGGTACGGCGACCTTCTCGATCATTCTGCCTCTGTTCGCCTTCACCACCATCATCGCTTGGTCGTACTACGGCGAAAAAGGCGTTGAGTTCTTCTTCAGCTTCATGAACGAAGATAAGCGCAAAATCCCCGTCACCATCTTCAAGGTGCTTTATGTCGTGCTGATCGCTGTTTCCGCAACGATCCACAGCCAGGTGGTATGGGATATCAGCGACACCTGTAACGGCTTGATGGCGCTGCCGAACCTGATCTGTCTGGTCGCGCTCAGCGGACTGGTCGCCAAGATCACGAAGAACTACTTCGACCGTAAGAAGGGTGTCGACGTCGAGCCGATGCTCTCCGCCTATCCCGATATGAACGAGGAGTTCAAGCAGGATATTACGTCCGGAGACATCGAAATGCAATAATCGGCTTTCAACTTTTGGTATATAATGAAGGGCTGTCGTGACAATCGCCGCGACAGCCCTTCGTAGATTACTTCTGCTCGTCCAGCCAAGCGTTCAGGAACCGCTGCGCCAAGCTGTCGGGACGGATATTCGCCCTTGCTTCGTCAAAGCCGAGCCACTGTGCCTCGTCCACCTCGTCGGTCGGAGATACGGTAGGATCTCCCTGTATATGACAGGTGAAGTTGAGCATCAGGGTGTTGCTGCGCGCGAAGTACTCGGAGCGGTTATAGCGTATCTCACCCGCAGTCAATCCTGTTTCCTCCTTCAATTCCCGCGCAACGGCATGCTCGGCACATTCTCCCTTGTTGATATATCCCGCGACAAGAATGAAGCTGTCGCGGCCGTACTGCTTAATCAACAGAATCTTTCGGTTGACATCGTCAACGGTTATGATGCTGACCGCTACGTTGTATTTCGGAAAGCGGTATGTCTTACAGGTGTTGCAGTAAGGGATGATCCCCTCGTTCTCCAGATAACGGTCAGTAAGCTCCGCGCCGCATTCTTCACAATAACTCATTCGTACCCTCCGTTAGTTTCTTTCTGTTATAGTAACATATTCATCCCGGACGTGCAACATATTTATCCCCGGCACGCAACAGTATGCTTGACAAGCTCTAGTCATCGTGGTAAAATCACCGTGATGAAGGAAAGTGAGTGAGAGAATATGACGAAACTGATGATTACTACCGACAGCACAGCGGATATGCCCGCTTCTGTCGCTGAAAAATATGATATCCGCGTTGCTCCGCTGCATGTACTGTATAACGATGAGGATTATGCGGACGGCGTCGACATCACCCCCGAGGATATACTCAACCGCTACAAGGAGCGCGGTGAGCTGCCCTCGACCTCTGCGGTAACACCCGACGGTTATCTGCACTTCTTCAAGGAAATCTTTGACGAGGGCTTTGAGGAGATCATCCATATTGCGTTCTGCTCGGAAATGTCCTCCACCTACCAGAACGCTGTGATCGCCTCACAGGAATTCGGCGGCAAAGTACACGTGATCGACAGCCGCGTGCTGTCGAGCGGTATGACGCTGCTGGCGATCCGAGCGTGTGAGTTCCGTGAGATGGGCTTCAAGCCGGACCGCATCTGCGATCTCGTCAGCGACCTGATCGAGAAGAACGTCGGCGGCTTCCTGCTGAGCCAGCTGGAATTCCTCCACAAGGGCGGCCGCTGCTCGAGCGTATCGCTGCTGGGTGCAAATCTGCTGAACATCAAACCCACCATCGTCGTCAAGGACGGCGCGATGAGCGTTGCGAAGAAGTATCGCGGCAAGGACGAGGCATGCCGTCTGAAATTCCTCAAGGAACGTCTGGACGAATACAAGGACGTCATCGACACGCGCCGTATCGTTCTGCACATGACCTGCGACATCAGCGAGAAGGATCGTAAGTACTATAAGAAAGAGCTCAAGAAGCTGATCGACTGCGATGAGATTATCGTATCTACCGCGGGGTGCGTCATTACCTCTCACTGCGGACCGGGTACCTTTGCCCTGTTCTTCATGACGAAATAAACCGCTACATAATCCAAAACACGAGACCTCCGGCTGATCTAAACGTCTCTTTATTATGAATCCAAAAACCTGCCAACAAAAACGGCAGGTTTTTTTCATAGCAAGACACATAAAACGCGATCATCTGAAAACTTGCTTTATGTGGTGTGGTTATGCGACATTTCGACAGGTGCATATTACATAAAACAGATAATAAACTAACATAGAAAATATTAACAATACCCAGAAAATTTAGCATACGGGGTACGTTAATACATTTACATACGCGATATATGGCTTATTAATGGGAAAAAACGGCGTTTTTTCGACGTTAATTTATCTAAAAACACATCAGAATTATGTAAGTTTTTGCCAAATATTGTATTTCTGTTTCGTTTAATGTTTACAAAACTCTTTTTCTATGTTACAATAAATCGACACAAAGCAAGGGAGGCGATAACATGGCAAGTAATCTTAAGGTTATCATCGACAATAACCAGTCGAAAATTAAGATCCCTTCGGGTACCCGAATGCTCGTCAGACGCAGTTGTCATGCCGCTCTGTTGCATGAGCTGTATGACAAACAGACTACGATCTCCGTCACCTTTACGGATAACGAAATCCTCAACGCCCACAGCGCACAGCGCGCCAGTAACTTTGAGGCGCCTGAGGTTATCGCGATTCCGTCGCAGGACGGAGAAGAGAGCTTGGGAGAGCTCATCATCTCGATAGAACGTGTTTTAGAGCTCACTAAGGTCTATGATCGTCCGTTTGAAATGGGCATGGTTTACGCTTCTGTTCACGGCGTTTTTAATTTACTCGGTCGTTACTACACCGACCAGAACAAAAAAAACGCTTTGATGAAGGAAGAAGCGGCAGTAATGGGTCAAATGGGATTTCCCCCGCTTGCCGATTACAGCAGCTTTTAGCTGAAATAAAAACACCCGCGAGTGAGCGGGTGTTTTTATTTGCGCCGGATTCAATCCATTTATCGGGTGATCTCACATTCTACGGCTACGGTATCGCCCAGAACAACGTCAAAAAGCTCCCGTCCGTCTTGCTGTGCCTTACGGATCGTAAGGATATCGCCCTCATGAGTCTGTCCCGCGTATCGCACCTCGATAGCCTTTACAGGGCGCTCACGCAGCGCGGCGACCGTGTAGGTATCCATGATGAAGCGCACGTAGGACACGTTGTTGGTATGCTGGACAAAATCGATATCGCCCGACTTGACGACGCGGGTCTCGAGATCGGTCAGTCCTTCGTGCTTCAGACGGCTGAAAGCGATCTCCCGCTCGGGAGACTCGACATGGGTATCCGAGGTGATGCCGACGTCGCGGATGCGGCGGATACGCTGGGTCTTGAGATCCAGCGCGCACATCTCGATGCGCGAATAGACGCAGACCGCGCCCGTCCTATCCTTCAATACGGTATCAACCGTCATCTTCGCACCCTTGGCGGAGGAGATATAGCTCTCAGCGGTATATGGCTCCATCCAGTCGAGCTCGCGGTCGATCTCGACGCGGTTGCGGGTGAAGATCCACACGCAGCCGTACTCACGGCGAAGCGTTACGCCGTCGATATGCAGCTCGCCCATCATCTCGGTCAGGTAATCCTGTACCAGATCGAAGGTACCTTTGACGGCAAGCTTTACGTTGGAATCACAGATGCTGGCGGGTACGACCGCCTCTTTGATCAGTTTCATAATACGCCTCCTTGTTAATACTTTAACACAAAATACGGACGGAATCAATGATAAAACCGCGTTTTTCTTGACACACCGCGAATTATCATGTAAAATATTCTGCGGTATATTTTTCTGCACAAACTCAAATCAGATGAAAATGGGGGAAGATATATGGACATATTTGAAAAATGCGATCGTTTTACGCTCGCGGATGAATACCGCCAAATGGGGATCTACCCCTACTTTCACGCACTGGAGACCCGTCAGGACGTGGAGGTCATTATGGAGGGAAAGCGCCGCATCATGCTGGGCTCCAACAATTACCTCGGACTGACCACCGAGCCCTCTGTCGTTGAAGCGGGCATCAAAGCGCTGGAGCAGTACGGCTCCGGCTGCTCGGGCTCACGCTTCCTCAACGGTACCTTGCGCATGCATCTGGAGCTCGAGCAGGAGCTCGCCGAGTTCGTCCACATGGACGAGGCGGTCACCTTCTCGACCGGCTTCCAGAGTAACCTCGGCATTATCAGCGCTATCGTCGGCAGAGGCGACTACGTCGTATGTGACCGAGAGAACCACGCCTCTATTTACGACGGCTGCAAGCTCAGCTACGGCAAGATGGAGCGCTACAAGCACAACGATATGGCGGATCTCGAAAGGATCCTACAGAAGATACCCGAGACAGCCGGCATCCTGATCGTCACCGACGGCGTATTCTCGATGGGCGGCGATATCGCCAAGCTCCCCGAGATCTGCAAGCTTGCGGAGAAATACGGCGCGAGAGTCATGGTCGACGACGCGCACGGCTTAGGCGTGATCGGTGAAGGCGGCAGAGGTACGGCAAGCTACTTTGGCCTTGAGGACAAGGTCGACATCATTATGGGTACCTTCTCGAAGTCCCTCGCCTCCTTAGGCGGCTATATGGCGGCTTCCCACAAGGTATGCGACTATGTGCGCCACAACTCCCGCCCGTTCATCTTCTCAGCTTCCATACCGCCCGCATGCTGTGCGGTCGCGCTGACAGCATTGAGACACCTCAAGGCGCATCCCGAGCTGCCTGAAAAGCTGAACGCCCTCTCCGCCCACGCGAGAGACGGCTTGCGCAAGGCGGGCTTGAAGATCCGCGAGAGCAACACTCCTATCGTACCCATCTACACCTATTCGATGGAGAATACCCTGCGCAAGGCGAAGGAGGTCTACGAGGCGGGCGTTTACGTCAATCCCGTTCTGCCCCCCGCGACCGCGCCGAACGAGTGTCTCCTGCGTACCAGCTACATGGCGACCCTGACCGAGGACCTCATCGACGAGGCAGTCTCGATCATCGCCAAGGTTCTGCTTGAAAAGAAATGACCGAGCATAGAATCGCTGTCGTCACCGGCGGCAGCAGCGGTATCGGCAGATCGACCGCTCAGGCGCTCTCTGCAAAGGGCTGTACCGTGTACGAGCTCTCCCGCAGAGATAACCCGCCCGAAGGCGTCAGCCACCTGACTGCCGACATCACCGACGAACAGCAGGTAAAGAAAGCGATCGGCGAGGTCATCTCCCGCGAGGGGAAGATCGATATCCTCGTCAACAACGCGGGCTACGGCATCTCGGGCGCTGCCGAGATGACCGACAGCGCCGATTCACACGCGCAGCTGGAGCTGAATCTTCACGGCATGGACAACGTCACCCGAGCGGTCCTCCCCTATATGCGCGAGAGAAAAAGCGGACGTATCGTCAGCGTCAGCTCGATCGCGGGTATCCTGCCGATCCCCTTCCAGCTGTGGTACAGCGTGAGCAAGGCAGCAATCAACGCCTATGTGCTTGCTCTGCAAAATGAAGTCCGCCCCTACGGGATCAGCGTATGTGCGGTGATGCCCGGGGATATCGCCACCGGCTTTACCGACGCGAGAAAAAAATCCGACAGCGGCAACGAAATCTACAGCGGACGGATCGAAAGATCGGTCGCAACGATGGAAAAGGACGAGCGCGGCGGCATGAGCCCCGACAAGGCAGGGAGATACATCGCAAAGCTCGCGATGAAGAAGCGTACCCGTCCCATGAAGGCAATCGGGATCAGCTACAAGGCGATCTCGATCCTCACAAAGCTCCTCCCCCGCCGTCTGAGCAACTACCTCGTCGGCATGATCTACTCTAAATAACGATCTATTATATTGATCTTCGCGGGCTCATACAATTTTCCCGCACAACGACGTCAAAAAAGCACTTCTGATTTCGGTCAGAAGTGCTTTTTTTGATCTATGCTTACTTAATCGACGGAACTACCGGCTCTCCGATAGCACACGGCGTAGGTATCAAAGCGTTGTAGCGCTGGATAAAGGCACAGTCAATAGCAGAGATCTCCTCGTCTTCATCCACATCAGCCGCTCCGCGGCAGAAGCCTCCGCTGAGCTTGATCTCGCTGAGATAGCGCTGCAGCTTCGTCACATCGGAAACATCCACCTCACCGTCACCGTCCACATCGCCGAGCAGATAGGGACCTCTCGCGGGGACAATCAGTGAATCGTGATCCTCGATCTCGACCAGCGCGGTGTAGATGGGCTCGAACCACTTGCCGCAGGTCGTACATTCCAGGTGCGCCTTGCAGCCGTCGCATGTATCGGTAGCCCGAATGATATCCACCATCACAAGATCATGGTGATGGATCTTCTCAAATTTCGGGAAAAGCGCAAAGTCGCTGTACATGGGCTTGGTAAAATCCATGGGCTCTGTCAGCGCGCGGTCGGTGTACCAGCCGACGAACGCCTCGTCCTCCCTGCCGGGATCGGCGGGAACAGGACAAAGATCGCCCTTTTCAAGAGCAAAGCCGGAGGTCGGAAACTCGCTGTCAGCGTAGAGGTACAGTTCACCATAGATGATATTCTCGTCCGCCGCGATACGCGGGAACAGGCTCACATAATCATACACCGGCTGTGAAAAATCGAATTCCTGCGTCAGCTCACGATCGGAATACCAGCCGAGGAACGTCATCCCGTCGGGGACGTCGGGCTCACCCTGATACTCGGCATAATCACCCTTTGCAAGCAAATATCCGAAGGTCGGCTCCGGAGCGTCGGGAGCCTCAAACACATTCACGCCGATCACCCGGTCTTTCGGGACAAAGCGCGCATAAATCGCCGTATCTTCATACAGAGGTACACTGAAATCAAAGCGGGTCGTAAACGCCGGAGATGTGTACCAGTCAATAAAAGCCATGTTCTCACGTCCGGGGTCAGCAGGACGGGTCGGTACATCACCCCGCTTATACTGCGCGCCGGCGACCGGACTCTCCGAGTCGGGATACAGGTAGATATCGATGTACACATAATCATCACCCGAAGCAGCGATATCGACCGTCGCGGCGAACCCCTGTACAGAAGCGGTCATCAACAGCATCACGCATAGTATCACGGACAGGATCCTTTTCATTTTAACTCCCCCTTGGTAAAAATTGCAGATAACAGAAAACCCGCGGCTTTTCGTACATACAACAGTTGTCGGTCAGGCGAAAAAGCGTGCGGATATTTGCTGCCTTAATACTAACATAACCGCCTGCAAAAAGCAAGGCGGTTATACAAATTCAATGTGTTAACTTTTTATCAATAGCAGATGATCTTACACGGAAGATACGGGCGGGAACTTCAGCGTCCGTGCCTTCGAAATTTCTTCGCGGCGCTTCCGCAAAGCGTCTGCATACTCCTTGGGAAGTTCACCGAGCACCAGCCAGTCGATAACGCGGTCACAGCTTCCGGTATCGGCATGATCGAAATACTGCGGAAGCATACGCTCGACTTTATCGAACTCGTAGTCCTCCTCGCGCATCGCACGGAGCACCTCGTCGAAGGTCGTACACAGCTTTCCGGGGATATTGGAGGCATAGTCGCGGTGGAACCCGCGGGAAACGGAATACCGCTCCCGATCAAAGGCGAAGAACAGCATCGGCTTCTTCATCAGCATAAACTCATAGATGCACGACGAATAGTCGGTGATCAACAGATCGGTGATATAGAACAGGTCGTTGATGTTTGGATAGACGTTCATAGAGAAGAAACGGTCGCGGTATCGCGGTGCGATCTCCACCTCGCCGGGTACCCACGGATGCATCTTGAACAGCACCACGGAGTCTGTATCCTCGCAATAACGGTACAGCGCCTCAAAATCGATCAGCTCGTATGGATAATACGCCGTCTTGCGGTTTCTCCCGCGATAGGTCGGCGCGAAGAGGATGACACGCTTTTCCTTAAAGTCGGGATAGCTCTCATAAAGCGCCTGCTCCGTTTTCTTGCGATTAGCCTCGTCAAGATAAGCGTCCATACGGGGCATACCGGTGGGGATGACCTGCTCCTCGAGCAAGCCGAAGGGCTCGGAGAAAAACTCACGGATCGCCATTGAGTCGGCGATCGCAAAATCATTGCGGCGGTGGGCGGAGTAGGGAGCGGGACAGCCGAAGTGTCCCCATCTCGCGTAGCCGACGCCCTTGAAGCCGGCGCCGGCGTGCCAGAGCTGGATCACCCTGACGCTGTCGGCGAGCCTGACGCTGTTGAAGGCGGGAACATAGTCATCGACGAGGATGATATCCGCCTTCGCGATCTTCGCGATCATGCCGGCGGTAGACAGCTTGGAATAGCTCCTGCTCTCCGTGTTACGCAGGGAGGTTTTGATCTTGAAGCGTTTATCCATCCCGCGCTCGATCAGACGGTCGTACACCGCCAGCATATTCGGGGACAGGACGTCCCTCTTCTCGCACAGGAAAAGAATGTGGGGTTTTCTGAGGAACCGGAATGCCCTCACGCAGCCATAGACCGCCCGCTGAAACGCGACGTTGACCCTGTCGGCGGCTCTCCCGATGAAGCGCTTGAGCCTTGCGGAGAAGCCCGCCTTACGATAGATGTCGCCCTCATCAGCGGGTATGCTCTTTGTATTCAGAAAGATCAGCCTCAGCTCGGGAAGGTCGGTAAACTCATCGACCATGAAGCTGACGGAATAAACGCCCTTTGAACCGTTATAGACAAAATTCCGTCCATAGCGGGAGAGCGTCTCGAACGAGCCCTCATACAGCACGGCGACGGGATCGCCCGCGCCGTCAAAGGCGAGGACGCGGTAGGTTCCGTTCTCCACACAGCGGTCGATGCCGTTGTTCGTCACGTTCAGAGAGAGACGGACAAGCACCCCGTCGCGGTCGATGAACCGAAGCTGCGATTCGACCTTTCCCGAAAGATCAGCGAGGTAGAAGCGAAGAGATTCAGGCTTTTCCGCATATTGACCGAGGTCAAGCGTCAGGGTCAGGTGGATCCTCTCCCATGAGGCGTCCTTCAGATAAATCACACAACCATCTCCGAATTCGCCGCATCGCTGACCCGCGCGGCGCTGATAATCAAATGAATGAACCGTCGGAACGGTTCAGCAAAAATCAAGCTTCCTCCAGAATGGCTACCGCGCGGCGGATGCCTTCCTTGAGGTCGACCTTCGGCTCCCAGCCGATCGAACGGATACGCTTGTTATCCATGATCTCGGGGGTCGGATCGTTCGGCGAAGGCTCGGGCATGATCTCGTCCTCGGGATTCGCGAACGCGAGCTTCATGTTGCGCTCGGGGAACACTTCGCAAGCCGCCTGCGCAAAGCCGCGGATGGTGGTGTTGGAGGCTTCGTTACTGATATTATAAGGCACACCGTTCTCGCCGTCGAGCAGAACGTGCAGCATAGCGGTAACGGTATCGGTCACGTAGCAGAAGGAGCGGTTGGTCGCGCCGTTGCTCTTCAAGAGGATATCCTGACCGCGTACGATATTCGCGATGAACTGCGCCCATACACGGTCGTCATCCAGACGGCTCGCGCCGAAAATATAGCTCGGGCGGACGATACGGACGTTCATGCCGTACTCCTTGATATAGCTCGCGGCGATAGTCTCGGCGGCGCGCTTTCCGACGGCATAACAGCTCTTGTAGGAGGTAAAGTCGACGTAGCCGGTATCATCCTCCTCGATATACGGCTTGCCCGTATGCAGCGCGCCGTAGACCTTGAGGGATGATACGACGAGCGCCGCCTCAGCGCCGCTGTCCTTGGCGTAATTCAGCGCGTTGACGGTACCGCCGAGGTTTGCGCTGATGGTACCGACGGGATCTCGCTCGAACTCGATATTACTCGCCTGTGAGGCGGCATGGATCACGAAGTCTGCACGCTCCGCCTGTATCGGCACGGTGATATCCTGCTCGATCAGCTCGACGTCATCGCGTTCGAGAAGATGACCGAAGCGCTTGCGCGCGAAGTCGCCGAAGCGCTCCAGCGCCAGCACCTTGATGTTGTCGCCGTATAGATCGTTGCGCAGCAGAATGCCGCAGGTCATATAGTAGCCGATGAAGCCGCCCGCACCGGTCAGCAGCAGGGTCTTGCCCCTGAGCTTGTCCCATGAGATGGGGGCTTCGGCGATATCCAGCAGGTTGGTATAGATGCTCTTTTTGACGCAGTCCTGTACCTTATAAGCCATATTTCAGCTCCTCCTTCGCAAATTTCTTATAATTCTCATAGTAATACTGGGAACGCAGGGCGGTCAGATCCTCGGGGGTCGTGACCTTGATGTTGAAGCGTTCGCCGAGGAAGATATGTACCTTCTCGCCCAGCTCGATGAACAGCTCGCTGGAGGACACGGGGTTGAGGATTCCGCGCTTGTACGCCTGATCGTGCGCCCAGAGAATGCGCTCCATCGTGTAGCCCTGCGGCGCCTGGGTGATATACATGGTCGAGCGCTGGTAGCTCTTGCCGCAGGTCTCGCCGTCCTCGCTGTAGAGCAGGCTGTCGATAGACGGGGTAACGGGTACGGCGGTCTTATGCTCCTTGGTATGGCTGATACAATCGGAGATCAGCTTCTCGGAGAGCATCGGACGCACGCCGTCACAGATCAGGATCAGATCCTCGGGATCGCGGGAGAACTCGTGGGTCGCGACAACGCCGTTGTGGATGGAGTCGAAGCCATTCGCGCCGCCGGGGACGATAGACTTGACCTTGGGGACGTTGAACTTCTCGATCAACTCCTCGAGGTAGTCGATCCAGTCCTCCTTACAGGCGACGACGATATGGTCGACCTGAGGATGGTAGGCGAAGTGCTCCATGGTGTGGATGATGATCGGCTTGCCGCCGACCTCTAAAAACTGCTTGGGCAGGTCGACGGACTTCATCCGCGCGCCCTTACCGCCGGCAAATAACATCGCAGTGATCATAACTGAAATTTCCTTTCCTTATCCTGTTCGTGACAAGAGGATATAGTCATACATCATTATATTATCACACAGGCGCAGGGCTGTCAACAAAACAAACGAATAACCGCCCTGTTTAAAACAGAACGGTTATCCGAAAAATACGTTTTTCACAAAGATCTCGATTCCGATGGCGATGAGGATAACGCCGCCGACCGCCTCGGCGTGCTTGAAGATACCGCCGAAGCGCCTGCCGATCCACAGTCCCGCCGAACAGATCGCGAAGGTCACGGCGCCGATGATCAGCGAGGCGAGCAGCGCCATAGGCAGCTCGTACGCGGCAATGGTGAAGCCTACCGACAGCGCGTCGATCGAGGTCGCCACTCCCTGCACCAAAAGAACACCCAAGGTCAGGCGGCGAGTCTCCTCTTCCCCGCCTCTAAGACATTCGACGATCATCTTGATCCCGATATACAGGAGCAGAATCAGCGCGATATACGGCACGAAACGCTCGATGACCCCGAACCAGGAAACCACCGTGCGTACCAAAAGCCACCCGAGCATCGGCATCATGAACTGGAACACGCTGTAGGTGCCCGCTACGGCTGCGCTCTTCAAGGGACGCATCCGCGGCTCGGAGAGTCCGTTCGCGATCGAAACCGAGAAAGCATCCATCGCCAAACCTACGCCGAGCAATATTGAGTTGAAGACGAATAACCACATGGTTAATCAGCTCTCTTTATCACAAATCGTTATCCACTGACAGTCTCGGCAGACCTCCCGCAGCTTTCCCGCGCGGATGATCCGTTCGTTCGCAAGCGTCGACAGCTCCCGCCAATCGATTTCCGCGGGGACGGTCAGCCCCATACGCTCAAGCGTTCTTCGGTCGATTGCCGAGACCTTCTCATCATGATCGCAACGATCACCGAGCCTGTGGGGACAGGCAGCGCAGATCTCATCACAGCCCCCGGTCAAAAAGACGCGCAGGTCGTCGACCGGCGCGCCGCACACTTCATCCATATGACGGACAAAGTCCTCATTATACCCCTTACCCTCATAAAACAGCATACACAACACGTGATGAGGGCGCAGCTTCAACTCACTCACAGGTTGACGACCTTAGACAGGCGGTTCGACAGAAGCACCGCCAAAGCGATCTTCGCCGCGTCAAAGAGAAGGAACGGCACCACGCAGAGCATGAGGGATTCGACAAGTCCCATGCCGGTCACGACCATGAACCAGATCGTACCCGTCACATAACACGCGAGTACGCCCGCGACCATCGAGATCGCGAGCGGGAGCGCCTTACGCGCCCAACGATCAGCCGCGAAGCCGACGATCAGGGAGGTGAGGATAAAGCCGATGATATAGCCTCCGGTAGGACCCGCAAGGATTCCGATACCGCCGGACATCCCGGCGAATACGGGCACGCCGATCGCACCGAGCAGAATATAAATAAAAACAGCGAGCGTTCCGCGCTTCCATCCGAGCATCGCGGCGGTCAGACAAATCGCAAAGGTCTGGAGGGTGACGGGCACCTCGCCGATGGGGATACTGATGATCGAGCATACCGCGATCAGCGCGGCAAACATAGCGGTAAAGACCATATCCTTGACCGCTGTACGCGGTTTGTTGTTGTCATGGGAATTTGCAGACATAAACCATACCTCTTTCCAAAATATCAAGGATAATTATACTCTATAGAGGTAATAAAGTCAATGAAACAATTACCTGCCACATTGCTCCTTACATCAGCAGCATTGCGAATAAGCTCAAAGCCCGACGCGATGATTTCACTGCCGTTAAAGACATGTGTATCGAAGCTTTTTGTGTATTATTAATAGAAAAGCCGACAAAAACTATCCATAAAGCGAATTGTCTTTTTCGACCTTCTGTGTTATTATTTAATATGTATAAAATTTCAATGGAGAAATCCGTGCGTTTTTCACACATTAACGAATGAAAGTGTGAAAGTTTCCGCCCTGATTTTCTCTTTCCCCATCTGCGAGGAGGCAGCAATATGGCAGAAAAAAGCAAGATCATCTTCGGCAATCAAATGAGCGCAAAGGACTATAAAAAGGCGCTGCAGAGCAAAAAGAAATATCTGAAAAAATACGGCGACGACAGCAAGAAGCCCTACGCAGCCAAGGTCGTTGAGAACGCGACCCTGCATGCGCCCTTAGGCGTTATGGATATCCGCGTCAACGAGGGCGAGAGCGAGATCCCCTTCGATACCGAGAAAGGCATCATCGTCGGCAACATCCGTATGGGCTTCGGTCACTACCGTATCTCCATCGCCATGGCGTCCGCCGCTCACGCGCTGGGTTACACTCCCTACTGGATGGACCTCAACTCCTACAAGGATACCACCTGCACCAAGGTTATCGGCGCGCAGAACGATCTGTACAGTCTCGGCTCACGCCTGAGCCAGAAGATCAAGCTCTTCAACAAGCTCGTATGGGAGCCGATGAACTATGAAGGCTTCAGACAGCTTTCCTACAATGCCGCCGACCAGAAGAACGCCGAGCTGATGGCGCCGGTGTTCCACAGCGTCCCGAAGGATATCCCGCTGATCGGCACCCACGTATGGCCGGCTCAGGCGGCGATCCACGCGGGGATGAAGTACGTCGTCAACGCGATCCCCGATAACTGGCCGATGGCGCTGCATCTCGCCGAGGGCGCGACCCACACTATCCAGACCCACCAGAGCTATATGGGCTACCGTATCCTCAACGGCTTTAAAAAGAAAGAGATCCTCAACCCCATGCCCGCCGGGGATCTGGTCTATACCGGACACTATATCGACCACGAGCTGGTCGCGAATATCGAGCGCGACTGCGACGAGCGCATGAACCGCAAGAAGAACGGCGAACCGATGCGCTTCCTGTTGACCATCGGCGGCGCGGGCGCTCAGCGCGAGCTATTCGCCGCGGTCATCAAATACCTACTCCCCGCCGTCAAGGCGAAGAAGGCGGCGCTGTACGTCAACGTCGGCGACTACCGTGCGGTATGGGATGAGCTGGTCGGCGAGATCAGCGGTCTTGATGCGCTCTCCACCACCCACTTCAACGACTGGGACGACACCAACCGCTTCGCTCAGGAGGCGCTTGACGGCGCTGTCGAGGGCGTACACGCCTTCTGGCACGAGAACATCTTTGAGGCGGTATATTGCACGAACCTTCTCATGCGTTCCTGTGACGTGCTGCTGACCAAGCCCTCGGAGCTTGCGTTCTATCCCGTTCCGAAGCTGTTCCTGAAGCGTATCGGCGGCCATGAGAAGTGGGGCGCGATCCACTCCGCCGAGATGGGCGACGGCACGCTCGAGTGCGAGGATATCCCGCACACCTTGCAGATGGTGAAGCTCTTCCTCGAGGAGGAGGACACCTTAAAGTACATGTGCGACCGTATCAAGGCGAACAAAATCGCGGGGCTCTACGACGGCGCCTACGAGGTAGTCAAGCTCGCCATGAATAAGAAGAATCAGTAAACGATCGGCGTATTGCCGCTCATGGTAAGGGTAGGAATTTGACCTTTTTATCGGCTTCCTCGCCGGAAACGCTTCTCCCCTAGTCCTCGTAATAACAAACACGATATGCGGCAGTTCCGCAGAAACAGCAAAAACATTTTTCGGAGGAAAAACATGAAACGCTTAACCAAGAAACAAATGAGAATCTTCGCTGTCGGTCAGCTCGGATGGTCGACCCTCAGCGGCATCATCAGCGCGTGGTTCGTCACCTTCTATCTGCCGACGCAGGCGGATATCAGTGAGAACGGCGCGATCCAGTACATCACCCCCGGTCTGGTGATCGGCGGCTTCTTGACTGTGTTGGGACTGATCACCGCGCTGTCGCGTGTATTCGACGCGGTGACCGACCCGTGGATCGCATCGATGTCCGACCGCAGCACCAACAAGCGCGGCAGACGTATCCCCTTCATGCAGTACGCGGCGATCCCGCTTTCTGTTGTGACCGTTCTGCTGTTCTGTGCTCCCGTAAACATGATCAGCGGCTGGAACATCGCGTGGATCTCGGTATTCATCGTCCTGTTCTACCTGTTTATGACCATGTACTGCACGCCTTATAACGCCCTGATCTCCGAATTCGGCAAGACCCAGGACGACCGTATGTATATCTCTACCGCGATCTCGCTGACCTTCTTCGCCGGCACGATGCTCGCTTACACCCCCTTCGTCTTCGCGGGCTTTCTGCGCGGCAGCGTGGGCTTTGCGTGGAGCTACCGCATCTGCTTCATCGTGCTGGCGGTCATCTCCTGCATTTGCATGCTGATCCCCACCTTCTGCCTCAACGAGAAGGAATTTGTCGATACCAAGCCCTCCAACGTCAATATGCTCAAGTCGCTGGGCGCTACCTTTAAGAACAAGAGCTTCCGTACCTTTGTCGGCTCCGACATCATGTACTGGGTCGGTCTGACCCTCTTCCAGACGGGTCTGCCGTTCTTCGTCAAGGTCTCCATGAATATCAGCGAGGCATTCACCATGTATTTCCTCGGCGGCATGACCGTACTTTCGGCGTGCTTCTATCCCTTCGTATCCAAGATGGTCAAGAAGTTCGGTAAGAAGAAGCTGGTCATCGCAGGCTTCCTCGGCCTTGCGCTCGCCTACGTCATCGCAGCGCTGATCGGTATCCTCGGTACCGCTGAGCACGGCAACAGCTCCATCCCCGGTATGATCTTCGGTATCCTGATCTGCGTGATCGCGGCTTTCCCGATGGCGCTGCTCGGCATCATTCCTCAGTCTATCGTCGCCGACGTTGCCGAGGCTGACGGTATCGAGACCGGCGAGAACCGCGAGGGCATGTTCTTTGCGGCGCGTACCTTCGCGATGAAGTTCGGGCAGTCGCTGGCGATGCTGGTATTCACCTCGCTCGCGATCATCGGCACCACTCAGAACACCAACAGTAACGACATTACCGCTTCCGTCACCGGTATGACGATCGTCGGATGGGTCGCGGTCGCGTTCTGCGTACTCGGAGCGGTCATCCTCAGCTTCTATAATGAAAAGAAGATCATGGCTACGATCGACAAAAAGAACAAATAAATCATTAATACCCGGCAGTGATTGCCAGCCAATCGGCTTCGCCGTTTCCTTACATTGACACTTTTATAAATGGTGATAATATGATCAAAAAACTAACCGGCGAGCGGGATGCCTTTCTCCTGCAGACCGAAAATACCGCCTACGTGATCTCGATCCTGCCCTCGGGGCATCCCGAGCACCTTTATTACGGTTCCCGTATAGACGCAGATTCGCTCGATGATCTCTTTGCTCTCAGTCAGAAGCGCGAGTTCGAGCCCGGCAACGTGATCGTCTATTCCGAAGAGCACAATACGACCTCGCTGGAGGATATCTGCCTCGAGTGCTCGGGCGAGGGTCACGGCGACGTGCGCGAGCCCTTCCTCGAGATCGTTCGCGCGGACGGCTCCCGCACCACCGATTTTCTCTATCAGGGCTATGAGATCACCGACGTAAAGCCGGCGTTCGACTCGCTCCCCGGCTCCTACAGCGCAGACGGAAAGGTCGAGCACCTTACGCTGAACCTTTCCGATGAAGATTTGGCGCTTCAGCTGCACTACTATGTATATCCCGACTGTGACGTGATCACCCGATCTGCCAAGCTGACTAATCACGGCGCCGAGCCTGTCGAGGTCGAGCGGATGATGTCCGTACAGCTGGATCTGCCCGATCACGGATGGGCAGTCACCGCGTTCCACGGCGCATGGGCACGTGAGATGGATAAGTCCACCGTCGTACCCAACCGAGGCAAGTACATCATCGAGAGTCGCACGGGCTGCTCCTCGAACCGCACGAATCCCTTCTTCATGCTCCATCGTCCCGATACGAGCGAGGACATCGGCGCGGTCTACGGCTTCAACCTGATCTACAGCGGCAATCACTATGCCTCGGCGGAGGTCAGCGCGTTTTTCAAGACCCGCGTCGTACAGGGCGTGAATCCCGCGGGCTTCCGCTGGCTGCTCGAAGAAGGCGAGAACTTTGAAGCGCCCGAGGCGGTCATGACCTATACCGACCGCGGCTTCGGCGCCCAGAGCCGCAACATGCACCGCTTCGTCCGCGAGCATATCCTGCGCGGCGAATGGGCGCATAAGGAACGCCCCGTTCTGCTCAACTCATGGGAGGCGTCCTACTTCAATATCACCGAGAACAGTCTTGTTTCGCTTGCGAAAGCGGGCAAGGATCTCGGTATTGAGCTGTTCGTCATGGATGACGGATGGTTCGGCGACCGCAACGACGATTTCCGCGCACTCGGCGACTGGGATTATAATCCGAAGAAGCTCCCCGGCGGACTCAAGCGCCTCGCGAAAAAGGTCACCGACCTCGGGATCGGCTTCGGTCTCTGGGTCGAGCCGGAGATGGTCAACGTGAACTCCCGCCTCTATGAAGCCCACCCCGACTGGGCGATGGCGATCCCCGGCAAGCTCCACAGCGAGGGCAGACACCAGCGCATCCTCGACCTGAGCAATCCCGCCGTATCCGACTGGATGATCGAGAAAATGAGCGAGGTCTTTTCCGCAGGTGATATCACCTATGTCAAATGGGATATGAACCGCATCTTCTCCGACGTATTCTCGCCGTATCTGCCGCCGAAGCGACAGGGCGAGACCGCCCACCGCTACATGCTGGGTCTTTACAAGGTGATGAAGGCGCTGACCGAACGATTCCCGCATATCCTCTTTGAGGGCTGCGCCTCGGGCGGATGCCGCTTTGACCTCGGTATCCTCAGCTACTTCCCGCAGATCTGGGGCTCCGACAACACCGACGCGCTCTGCCGCTCCCATATCCAGGAGGGCTACAGCTACGGCTATCCGCAATGCTGCGTCGCGGCGCATGTCTCGGCATGTCCGAATCACCAGACCCTCCGCTCTACCCCGCTCGAGACCCGCTTCAATATCGCGTCCTTCGGCGCACTGGGCTACGAGCTGAACGTAGGCGACCTGAGCTCCGACGACAAGGAGCATGTACGCCTGCAGATCACACTCTACAAGGTTTGGCGCGATGTGCTCCAGTACGGCGATATGCACCGCATCCGAACGGGCGGCAACCATCACGAATGGATTGCCGTCAGCGAGGATCAATCCCGCGCTGTCGGCATGCTCATGCAGGAGCTGGTACAGCCCGACCTGCAGTCCCATCGGTTTATATGCAAGGGGCTCGACCCCGACCGCACCTACCGCTTCCACAACATCTCGGGCAAGGTGAACATCAAACTCTTCGGCTCGCTGATCAACACCATGACGCCGATCCATATCCGTCAGGACGGTGTTCTCCATAATCTGATCGCCCGCTTCGTCAAGATGGGCGGCGAGGTCGAGGATTATACAGCCAAGGGCTCCGTCCTCATGGGCGCGGGCGTCGCGCTGAGACAGCAGTTCTCCGGCAACGGTTACAATGAGAACGTCCGCCTCTTCCCCGACTTCTCCTCGCGCATGTACTTCATCGAAGCGATCGACTGATACCTATAAATACAGCAAAAGGACTTCCTACATCAGTGCCGGAAGTCCTCTTTTTATCGGTATTTATGATCAATAATTTGCCTCGTGAACCTCGAAGTAGCTCTGCGGATGGTTGCAGGTGGGACAGACATCGGGCGCCTTGGTACCGACTACGATGTGACCGCAGTTGCGGCACTCCCACACCTTGACCTCGCTCTTCTCAAACACCTGAGCAGTCTCAACGTTCTTCAGCAGTGCGCGGTAACGCTCCTCGTGCTGCTTCTCGATCGCACCGACCAGACGGAAGCGGGCAGCAAGCTCAGCGAAGCCCTCCTCCTCAGCGGTCTTGGCGAAGTTCTCATACATATCGGTCCACTCATAGTTTTCGCCGTCAGCCGCGGCGGAAAGGTTCTCGGCGGTATCGCCGATACCGTTCAGCTCCTTGAACCAGAGCTTCGCGTGCTCCTTCTCGTTCTCGGCGGTCTTGAGGAAGAGCGCGGCGATCTGCTCGAAGCCCTCCTTCTTCGCCTTTGACGCAAAGTAGGTGTACTTGTTGCGCGCCATCGACTCGCCCGCGAAAGCCGCCTCCAGATTCTTTTCGGTCTGTGTTCCTACGTATTTATTTGCCATGATGATACACTCCTTTTTCCTAGTATGGTTCAGCGCTCGATGATTATGCCTTCCAGAGACTGTGGAGATTGCAGTAGGCGTAGACAGCCTCGACCTCTTCGCCCTCACACAGCGCGAAGCACGCCTCGGGCGCGTCGCCGGGCTTCAGCGCCTTACGCTGGTTGCCCGCAGTGGTCTGAACCGCGATCCACTCGATATAATGCTCGTCGAGCATCGGATGAGCGACGGAACCAACCTTGACATGCACGATGTTGTCCTTGACTTCAAAGACAGGAACGTGCTTCTCAACAGCGGCGTCGGTGGTACCGGGAACGATCTCGGTCATCTTCTGACCGCAGCACATCACTGGTACGCCCTTGTCCCTGACCATCGCGATCATGTTGCCGCAATGCTCACAGATGTAGAATTTCATTTCCATAGAATAACCTCCTTGTGTCAGAGCTCAAACGAATAATCATCGAAGCTCGGCATAAATTTTCTTGATTCTACCATAAAGGATGTCGGAACACAAGTGTTTTTTTGATTAGCGTCGGCTAATCTTTTTGGATAAAAAAGCACACATAAACAACAACCCGCCGGGATGAATCCGGCGGGCTGCTGTACTGTATTGGGTTTCGGTCAGGCAAACCTTGGGCTTCGCCTGTGATCGATCATTTGAGCTTGTCTATATTCTCACGCGCCTTACGGATGACGCGCAGGTCGTTATCATAGGTACAGCGGTGATGCGCCTCCTCGAGATCGACCCATATGTAGCTGTCGATCTCCTCCTCCTGGATCCTCACCTTGTCGGACATGGTCTGTGCCATGAAGAAAACAACGCGCTTGCGGATCTTGCCGAAGGGGCAGTAGTCGGCGACCTCGCGGAAAGAGTCGATGATACGGATGTTCAGACCCGTTTCCTCATAGACCTCGCGGATAGCAGTCTCCTGCTCGGTCTCGCCCTGCTCCACATGACCCTTGGGGAAGCTGTAGTTCCTACCGTTATGGTTGCGAACCAGAAGGATCTTACAGCGGTCGCCCTGCTTATAGATCACGATAGCTCCGCAGCTCTTCTCATACAGGCAGGTGATCTTCTCGATCCGGGCGTTATGCAAGCGCGAGAGCTTCTCGCGGATTCCGGGCTCGTAGTAGATCTCGCCCTCGGGTGCAACGATCAGCTTTTCTCCGACCCCTTTGATGGTGACGACGGCGATGACAACGCCGAACACAAAATCGCGAAGCGGCTTGCGGGAGATAATGTATGCGCTCTTATGTTTAAAGGTATCGGCGTCGGCATAACCCGAATACAGGTCGTCCGCCAGAATACCGTAGACACTCACCTTGACCTTCTTTGCTATCATTCCGTCTCACCTCCTTTAGTAAATGCTTTCGATACGATCGAGCTGTACAGCGGCGTTCGCGGCGACCGTGTTGTTCAGGAAGAGCACCTCGGTAATACCGTTGTCCTGCATATAGCTCTTGAGATTCTGTCCGAAATGGCGGAAATCGATCACGTGGACTTCCTCGTAATTGTTGGTCAGGAAGGGCACAAAAGCGTTGCCGTAGCTCTCCTTGACGACGGCAATCTTCTTACCGTTCTTCAGCTCGTCGTTGTATTCGACAAACAGCGGCGCGTCGCCGTAGATGAATACGCCGTAAGCGATTGAGCCGCCGCTCTCCTGCTCGTACAGCACGGAGGTCTCATACAGCTCCTCGCCGGGGTTATCCTGGCGCATCGCGTGGGTCTGGTACGGGAAGGTCCAGAAGTGGACGGTGTCAAGATGCTCATAGAGCGATGGATCGCTGTCGACCATCGAGCCCTCAAAGCCCTCGATCGTGTGCTCGGTGCAGGTAGAGAGGTCGAGCGGGGTCTGGCCCGTCTGCTCACAAAACGCCTGATACGCGTAATACGCGCCCAGTCCCGTCCAGTGGTGGTCGGTGTTGAAGTAGATGTACTCGTCAAGATGTTTAGCAAGATTGTTATAAGCGTTGATCGGCTTGACGTCGGCAGAATACTTTGAATAGATCGCCTTGATGTTATCCGCCTGAGAGGTAGTCGAAACAGCGCCGCTCTGGATCAGACGAGGCGGTATCGCGAACTCGGTGTGATTCGGGACAACCATGTTGTAGACCGTAAACTCCGGAGCGTTGGTCTTGAACTTCGAGATCGTATCGGCATATGCCTGAGCCGAATCGTCGGAGCCGCTGAACAGCTCCAGCGCCATGTTGTTATAGATATAGATGCCGCCGTTAGAGGCTGAGTAGTAGCCCTCCTTGCCGTCATCCTTGATGTTCGGTGTGATAAAGTTGGTCGCTGTGTCCGCCGCTGCCTGAGTCGGTGTTTCGGAAGCGGCCTCCGCGACGACTGCTGTCGTCTCGACGGTCTTGTTGCCGCCTGAGCCGCCAAAGATAGCACGGAACAGCTGTACCAGTAGGAAAATCGCCAGGAAAACGATCAGCAGACCGACGACGACGATGATCGTGCGTCGAATCAGCAGCTTTTTTCTGCGCTCGCGCTTCATCTGAGCGATCGCCCTCTGGCGTTTTAAACTATCGCTTGCACGGCGGGTATCATTACCGCCGTTGTAATCGTAGTTCACGCAAATCCCTCCGTTTCAAAAAAATATGCTCGTATAAAAATCCTATATTCTAAGTTATTATACTACAAAAACAAGATAGATACAACATTTAATTCAGAAAAAACAGCATAATCCACCGTTATTTTTCGAAAATTCACACGGATTTCTTATTATTCTTGCGCTTTCATCCATCTTGTGCTATGATAGGTAAGGTTATATTATAAAGAAAGCGTGATTTCATGGACTATCAATTTTCCGACCGCGTACTGGCGCTCAAGCCGAACGCCATTCGCGAAATACTCAAAAGCGCCTCCGACCCCGAGGTCATCTCACTCTCGGCAGGCAATCCCGCTCCCGACGCCTTCCCCGTAGAGGCGATCAGCGAGATCTCCGCGCGTATCCTACGCGACAATCCCATCGGCGTTCTTCAATACGGCGTCAGCGAGGGCTATAATCCCCTGCGCGACACCCTCAAGACTTATCTGAAAGAAAAGCATAACATCGGCTCAGAGGACGACGAGCTGATCATCGTCTCGGGCGCCCAGCAGGTTATGGATATTGCCGCCAAGACTTTTCTCAATGAGGGCGACGTGCTCGTATGTGAAGCGCCGAGCTTCGTCGGCTCCTTAAACACTTTCCGCAGCTACAATGCGGAGCTGGTTGGCGTTCCCGTACAGCCCGACGGCATGGACATGGACGCGCTTGAAAAGGTTCTCGATGAGAATCCCCGTGCCAAGATGATCTACACCATCCCCAACTTCCAGAATCCCTCCGGCGTCACCATGTCGCTCGAGAAGAGAAAGCGCCTCTATGAGCTGGCGAAAGCTCACGGCTGCATGATTATCGAGGACAACCCCTACGGCGACCTGCGCTACTACGGCGAGGACGTCCCCTCCATCAAGAGCTGGGACACCGAAGGCATCGTGATTTA
Source organism: uncultured Ruminococcus sp. (assembly GCA_902785355.1). Classification (GTDB taxonomy): domain Bacteria; phylum Bacillota; class Clostridia; order Oscillospirales; family Acutalibacteraceae; genus Ruminococcoides. Next base: position 57,082 of record CACZYF010000001.1, read on the forward strand.
CTCCGGCTCGTTCTCTAAGGTCATCTCCCCCGGCATCCGCGTCGGCTTTATGGTCGCTCCCAAGGCGGCGATGGCGAAGATGATTATATGCAAGCAGGGTCAGGACGTCCACACTACCATGTGGTCACAGATGATCTGTAACGAATACATGACGAAGTATGACTTTGAAGGTCATCTGAGCTTTTTGAGAAAGCTCTATACACAGAAGGCCGACCTGTGCATGCAGCTGCTCGACGAGTATGTCGTCCCGAACGGCATCACCTACAACAAGATTCAGGGCGGTCTGTTCATCTGGTGCGATCTGCCGGAGGATGTCGATATGCTCGATTTCTGCAAGAAGCTGACCGAACGTAAGGTCTGCGTCGTACCGGGCAACGCTTTCCTCACCGACAGTGATCTGCCGTGCCACAGCTTCCGCATCAACTTCTCCACCCCCACCGACAAGGACCTCACCGAGGGTATCAAGGAGATCGGTAAGCTCGCGAAGGAGATCATCGGTTAACAATGTATAGGGACGACCATCGGTCGACCGCAAAGCGACGGACATCATCGATATCAGCGAGCGAACAATGCTCGCCCCTACGTCAACGTCCGCTCTCCGATCAACATACAATAAAGGACTGATATAATATGGAAAACACCGAAAAGAAGCAAATCGTATTCTCCGCGATCCAGCCCAGCGGCTCCATCACCCTCGGCAACTACCTCGGCGCCGTGAAGAACTGGGTCAGGATGCAGGAGAATCCCGCATACAACTGCATTTACGCGCTGGCTGACCTGCACACCATCACCGTGCGTCAGGATCCCGCGCAGTTCCGCAAGAACATCATCGACATGTACGCCTCGATCATGGCGTGCGGCGTGGACGTCGACAAGGCGCCGTTCTTCATCCAGAGTCACAACCCCGATCATGCGGTGATGGGCTGGATCCTGGACTGCTACACCCAGTTCGGCGAGCTCAGCCGCATGACTCAGTTCAAGGACAAGAGCGCGAAGCACGCCGACAACATCAACGCCGGTCTGTTCACCTACCCGAGCCTGATGGCGGGCGATATTCTGTTGTATCAGGCGGATAAGGTACCGGTCGGCAGCGATCAGATGCAGCACCTCGAGTTGACCCGCGACATCGCCAACCGCTTCAACGGCATCTACGGCAACGTGTTCAAGATTCCCGAGGGCTTCATCCCCAAGGACGGCGCGCGCGTCATGAGTCTGCAGAACCCGACCGCCAAGATGAGCAAATCCGATGAGAACGCCAACAGCTTTATCCTCCTGACCGACGAGGACAACGTCATCATGAAGAAGTTCAAGCGCGCGATCACCGACAGCGAGGCGAAGGTTCGTTACGCCGAGGGCAAGGACGGCATCAACAACCTCATGTCCATCTACTCCGCCGTAACGGGACTGAGCTACGAGCAGATCGAGCACGACTTCGACGGCAAGGGCTACGGCGACTTCAAGACTGCCGTCGGCGAGGCTGTCGTCGCGGAGCTCTCCCCCATCCGCAAGCGCTATCAGGAGTATTTAAAAGACAAAAAATACATCGAAGAATGTTACACCAAATCTCTCGAGTTCGTTCAGCGACTGAGCCACCGCACTGTCGAAAAAGCGATGAAAAAAATCGGTTACGTTCTGCCTAAAAGATAACAGACATAAAATAACACAGCCCCTTGAACCGCACGTTCAAGGGGCATTTTATTTCTGATGTTCCGATTACAATACTCAACCGATTCTGCCGACGCTGTCGTCGGTGGCGAGGTTATCCAGCGAATAGAGCACCAGCACCTGATCGACCTTCTCCTTCTCAACGATATCGGAGAGAGGGTTCGCGAAGTAACGCAGGTCAACCATGATGATCTCGCTGTAGTGATCGGCGAGGTACGGCACCAGCGAATGGGCGAAGCTGTCTTTGATGACCATGAGCTTCTTATCCGAGGTCGCCTTGGTGTTCTTGATGACCGTGTAGGGGTGGTTGCCGTCGAGGTAGACAGGGTACTTGTCGTCCTCGTCGAGGTGGCTGTAGAAGAACATATTCTTCTGCTCGATGACCTTGTCGCCGTCGGTGATGGTCACGGAGACGGTCTCGTCGTTCGCGGGATTGTCCCAGACCTCGATATTCTCGGACGGCACCATCCAGAAGCCGGAGGTGGAATAGGTCGTGCCGTAAAAGCCGGGGTACGGGGTCTTGGTGTAGACGCTCTCATCGTTCGGCGTATAACCGAGGGCGGAGCCCAGCTCACGATACGCGGAATAGGCGCCGTAAGCGGTCCAGTGGTGGTCGGTGCGGTAGAACACCTGATTACCGTCCGCGTAGGCGGTCTGTAAGCAGCTTCTCAGATCGGCGAAGGCCGCGGTCTTGAAGGTCTCCCGCAGCTCGGCGAACGCCTCATCGTCATGATAGGTATTGTGGAATTTCGGGAGCTTGTCCGCGCAGACATAGCCGGTAGAAGGGGCGACAGCGACGGTCACAGGCGTGCCGGTACGCTGCTTTACGTCGGCGGCAAACTCCTCCAGATAGCCCGCGTTGCGCGAGAAGTTAGTCATCTCGCAGGGATCGTTAATCAGGTACCCGTCCTTGCCGAAATAGACGCCCTTCGGCGCGTTGTTGCCCATCGCCTTGTTGAAATAGGCGTTGAAGCCGACCCAGAAGTTACGACCCGCGGTATGGTCGGAAATGAAATTTTCAAAGGATTTTTCGAACTGTCCGGAAAATACGGCGGACAGGCTGAACGCCGGCGCCTTCTCCAGATAGCGCTTCTCGGAGGAGCTGAAATCCTTCTTCGGCAGAACGATCAGGAGGATCAGCATGACCGAGATGAAGCCGCCGAAAATCACGGCGGGGAGATGTTTGTAAAGCTTTTTCATAAGCGAGTCCTTTTTCTCGTTACATCAAACAATTTTATCACAAGGGTCTGTCAAAAAACCTCGATCAGAATCGGAAGTAGATAAACGGATTGTAGCTGCCCGCAACTAAGAACGCGGTGCTCAGAAGCAGCACGATACCGCAGTAGACGGTCTGCAGCGCGGGAGCGGCTGCGCTCTCCTTCACCTTCTCATACAGCTTAACGCCCAGCGGGGTGGAAGCGACGCAGGCGATCAGCAGTACGGGCAGATAAGACATCACGAGAGTCAGGGCGTTGTTGCCGATGACGATGCCGCCGAAGCTGAACATCGATCTCAGCTGTGCCCAGAGCGCCGTCATGCCGCCCATATCGTCGGAGAAGAAGAAGATCACCCAGCCGATGATGATAAAGAACAGCGCGTAGATGTGCTGAACAGCGGCGGGGGCTTTATCGAGCCACTTCTTGAGGATGAACTTCTCGAGCACCAGCAGCAGTCCGAAGTACAGACCCCATAGGATGAAGTTGTACGACGCGCCGTGCCAGAGTCCGGTCAGGAACCAAACGATCAACAGATTGATCATCTGGCGTGCGATACCCTTGCGGTTGCCGCCCAGCGGGATGTACACATACTCTCGAAACCAGGTGCCCAGCGAGATATGCCAGCGTCGCCAGAACTCGGTGATGCTCTTGGAGATATAGGGATAGTTGAAGTTCTTGAGGAATTCAAAGCCCAGCATATTGCCCAGACCGCACGCCATATCCGAATAGCCGGAGAAGTCGAAGTAGATCTGGAAGCTGTAGGCGATAATCCCCAGCCACGCGCCGAGCCAGCCGTTATCCTGTCCGGTCGCGCGCATCGCCTCCCACATGGCGCCCATCTGATTGGCGATCAGCACCTTCTTCGCGAGACCTACGCAGAAGATGCATACGCCCTTGGTGAAGTCGTCAAGGGTCTCCCGGCGGTGGTCGAGCTGATAGGCGACGTCCTTATAGCGGACGATCGGACCCGCGATCAGCTGAGGGAACAGCGATACGTATGTACCGAAGGTGATCACATTCTTCTGCACCGGCGCCTCACGGCGGTAGACGTCGATCGAGTAGGACATCGTCTGGAAGGTATAGAAGCTGATGCCGATCGGCAGCGCGGGGAGATTCGGGATCGGGATGTTGATAAAGGGCAGGAGGTTGAGCGTTTTCAGCACCATGCCCGAGTACTTGAAGAAGCCCAGCATGCTCAGATTGATCACCATCGAGGCGATCAGAAAGCGCTTGGCGACCTTGGGGTTGGAATCGCGGTTCTTGTCGATGAAGTAGCCGCAGGTATAGTCGACGATGGTCGAGATGATCATCAGCGAAACGTAGATCGGCTCGCCCCAGCCGTAGAAGATCAGATTCACCGCGAACAGCAGCAGGTTGCGCCATTTGCGCGGGCAGATATAGTAGCTCAGCAGAACGATCGGCAGATAGACGAACAAAAACAGCAGCGATGAAAATACCATGGGCGAACCCCCTTTCTATCCGGTGAATGGTTTACGTTGAACGGTGAAGGGCGGACTCCGTCCGCACCTGATCGAAAGGATTGGTCTTTCGGAACAGGATACCGTTCTCTGTTATCCTAAATTAAAACAAGATATTCTTCCTGAAATCCTCGTTGCAGCGGGGACAGTGGATGTGCTGTACGCCGGTGCGCTTCTTGAGGCGGAGCTGCGCCTTGCAGTAGGGACAGCGGACATAGCGGTGGGTCTTGAAGTCCCTCACCTTCATGTACTGGCGCTTGAAGAAATCGGAAACCGCCGTAAAAATACCGATGAAGCGGTTGTTCTCATACAGGCGCTTATTGATGTTGGTCGACAGCGCCCGCAGAACGGCGAGCAGGATCAGCAGCAGGATGATGACCACCAGGATCGGACTGCGCACGAAAAGGTTGATCAGGTACAGCACGCCCGCAACGACCCATATAAAGGTGTTCAGCTTATCGTTGCCGTATCTGCCGTTCATGAACGCGGCGGCCTTTTGCAGAAAATTACGCATATTCTCACCAAAGCCTTCTTGGTTAATTGTCAATTAATCTCGGTTAGCCCAATTAACCTATATATTATCATAAAAACAGGGTTTTTTCAAGAAAATAATTTCCGTGCTCTATTGAATATTGCCGAATTAAGAGTTATACTTTTATGCAGAATGACTATTTGGAGAACGGTTAACGGATAACGGTGAACGGTGGAGGGCGGACTCCGTCCGCACCTGATCATAAGCAACCGATCGAAGCAGAATCCCGAAACTATTCTCCGTTAACCGATAAGGAGTACTATGAACGAACTCAAAGAACATACCATCCATAACGCCTCGCGGGTGCGGCAGTACATTCTTTCGTTCCTCAAATGGACGCTGATCGCGCTGGTGACAGGCGCTGTCGGCGGCGCGCTGGGCGCGGCGTTCCGCTGGGCGATCAACCTCGTCACCGACGTACGCCTCACGAACCCGTGGCTGCATTATCTGCTGCCGGTAGGCGGTCTGATCATCGCCTTTTTGTACCGTGTCACGAAGCTCAGCGGTCACGCGGACACCAACCTCATCATCAACTCCGTACGCGAGGAGGGCAGGGTGCCGCTCCTCCTTGCTCCCGTGATCTTCCTCTCGACCGTGATCACCCACCTGTTCGGCGGCTCGGCGGGTCGTGAGGGCGCGGCGTTACAGCTCGGCGGATGTATCGGCAGCGCGATCGGCAGAGCGGTAAGGCTCAACGAGAAGGATATGCACCTCAGCGTAATGTGCGGCATGTCGGGACTGTTCTCGGCATTGTTTGGCACCCCTCTGACCGCGACCGTGTTCGCGATGGAGGTCATCTCGGTCGGCGTATTCTACTACAGCGCGTTTTTGCCGTGTATCGTGTCGGCGCTGGCGGCGTTCTCGATCACGAACCTCTTCGGACTGGAGCCGACCGCCTTTGAGGTCACCGCATACCCCGAACTGAGTATTCTCAGCATACTCGGCGTGGCGGGGCTGGGACTCGCGGCGGCGCTGGTCAGCATCCTCTTCTGCGTCGCGCTGGAGCAGACCCATCATTTCGCGGCGGAATACTTCAACAACGAATACCTGAGAACAGCGGTAGGCGGCGCGATCATCGTCGGGCTGACCATGATCCTCGGCATCCGCTACAACGGTATCGGCGGCGACGTCATCGCGCAGGCGATCACCGACGGTAAGGCACTGCCGTATGACTTTATCCTCAAAATGCTGTTCACCGTCATCACCATCGGCTTCGGCTACAAGGGCGGCGAGATCATCCCGACCTTCTTCATCGGTGCGACGATGGGCGCGACGCTGGCGCCGCTTCTGGGACTTCCCGCGAGCTTCGGCGCGGCGGTCGGCGTGGTGGCGTTGTTCTGCGCAGTAGTCAACTGCCCCATCGCCTCGATCATCCTCTCGATCGAGCTCTTCGGGAGCAGGGGGCTCATTTTCTTTGCGGTTTCTCTTTGCGTAAGTTATATGCTGTCCGGCTACTACAGCCTCTACTCGGGTCAGAAGATCATGTACAGTAAGCGCAGGGCTCGCTACATCAATAGAAATGCGAAATAACATAAAACAAGCCAACATCCTGCTAATTGCGGGATGTTGGCTTAATTATATAACCTATAATTCAAAGGCTTTTCCGATAGCGTAGGGCGTTTCTATATTCGCCAGATAGTACTGGATGGCTGTAACGTCCGTCAACTCCAGACTGTTATTTTGATCGACATCTCCCCTTAACAGCTCTGTATCACTATACGAGGTGCCGATAGATGCTAAGTTACGCTGTACTAGTGCAGCATCGGTCGACTCGACACTTCCACTTCCGTCTGTATCACCTAAGGGGTACTCAGATGTGTTCAGTGCGGCTGAGTGCTCACAATACCAGTAATTGGGATTGCCGATCTCATACGGCTTAAGATAAAAGTCATATACACCGGTTTCTTCCATCACAAACTCTTTACCCTTACCATCGGGATAAAGATAGAAAATGCCGGTTCCGATATACAACGCAACCCTTACTGAATCCCCCTTTAGCAATCTGATACCTCCAAGCTTCAAATCGCTGGCAGTATTAGCTTCAAATTTCAGTTCTTGGTGAACGTTATTAATTCCGCTGTTATCTCCGTTGATCGAACCGACTAGGTAATAGGAGCCGACGCAATATCCGTAACGATCAGCAACAGCATGGGGTTTCCAGTCCACCAGTACATTTGCCTCTTTGATTGCGTTATGTACCTCAATATCGCTCAACCCGAGTTTTTCTGCTAAATAATCCAACAACGCCTGATCGTCTTTGTCATTCTGATAACGTGCAGTCATTAAATCTCTTTTCAAAAAGGTAACCAGCATTTTATACGGTGAATCCATACAGCTCTTTCCGATTGCATCTCCGCTTTCTGTAATATACAACACAGGTTGATACTGAGGATGATTCCTCCAAGCAGTTTCGTAGCGTGGCGTTGCATAATAGTCAAAAGTTTTTCCCGTACAAAACACAGTATCTCCCATACAATCGGTCGTAAAAAGCAATTCATAGGTTTGTCTGAAAGAATCATTATTAGTAAATAAAACGGAATATTGCATGTCACTGCTAAGATAACCGTTTGAATCTTTCCACGACCATAACCCGTCACCTTCATAGCTGCATTGTAGTCTTCTTGAACCCCATGGAAGGATTTCTCCTTGAGTAGATCTGATATAAATCGACACGCTTGCAGATTCATCCCAACCGGTACCGGTCGAATCAAAATAGATTACGCCGTTCCCGTTATACGGATTTTGTGCACCCGCCTCTGTAGGCGCAATATTGCCGCCGTTTTCAGAAGGTTCGATGACTTCTGTCTCTCCCTGAGCAGAAGCGGCAACCGATGAATGTTGATCAATTGTTTCTGCAAGCACAGGAACTGCTGTACTCACAGTTACAATCAGCAACAAACACAATACTAAAGATATGCCTTTCATTTTTATGTTTCCTCCTCAGCCAAATAAAAAGACGCACACCGAAGCGTGCGCCAAAAAACACACAGCTCCCGAAAATGTCGCCAAACAATTTTTCGTATCAAGAATAACCATCATAAAACGGGAATAGCAAGATAAGAGCGTAGTGTTTTTATCATGAAATAAAAACACTATTCCCGAAAAGATGAAGGTTATCCTATATTTACAAGAAAAATTGTTGGCACTCATATTTTACCATATTGCATATCCATGTGCAAGTCAAAAAACATACCGCAAAATTGGTCAGAATCAACAAGAAAGCTCCCTCTGCCGATCATTTTGGCAGGGGGAGCGATTCTATATGGTTGAGATCGCCGCAGTTCCTCGGGAGCTTCGCAACAACATCATATATGCAGCAGGGCGGTGGCGATGCCGAAGTAGACGATCAGGGAGATCGCGTCGACGATGGTCGTGATGAACGGCGACGCCATCACGGCGGGGTCGAAGCCGAGCTTCTTCGCGATCATCGGCAGGGTACAGCCAACGAGCTTCGCGATAAAGATGGTGACCACCATAGTCAGGCAGACCACCAGCGCGACGGTAACGGTGATGCCCTCGTTGTGGAGCACCAGACGGTCGAACAGCATGATCTTCGCGAAGTTCGCGATCGCCAGCGTGATACCGCACAAGAGCGCGACGCGGGCTTCCTTGAATATGACCTTAAAGATATCCTTGAACTCGATCTCACCTAAGCTCAACGCACGGATGACGGTAACGCTCGCCTGAGAGCCGGAGTTACCGCCGGTATCCATCAGCATCGGGATGAAGGCGGAGAGCACCAGAGAACCCGCCAGGGCGTCCTCAAAGCCCGTGATGATCATGCCGGTGAAGGTCGCGGAGATCATCAGGATCAAGAGCCATGGGATACGCGCAACGTAGGTCTCAAAAACGCCGATACGGTCGTATGGCTTCTCGGTGTTCGGGGTGATAGCCGCCATCTTCTGGATATCCTCGGTAGCCTCTTCCTCCATGACGTCGATCGCGTCGTCGACCGTGACGATACCGACGAGTCGGTTCTCCTGATCCACAACGGGGAGAGCGAGGAAGTTATATTTATTGAACATCTGGGCGACGACCTCCTGGTCGTCGAGAGTGTTGACCGAGATGACGTTGGTCTCCATGATATTCTCGATGACCTCGTCGTCATCAGAGAGCAGCAGCGTCTTGATGGTAACGATACCGATCAGGGTGGAGGACGAATCAGACACATAGCAGGTGTAGATCGTCTCCTTGTCGATGCCGGTGCGGCGGATGCGCTTGATCGCCTCCTCAGCGGTCATCTTGGGTCGGAGGATGACGCACTCGGTCGTCATGATCGAGCCTGCGCTGTCCTCGGGGTACTTCAATATTTCGTTGATCTCCTTGCGCGTTTCGGGGTCCGCCTGACGGAGAATACGCTTGACGACGTTCGCGGGCATCTCTTCGATCAGGTCGACCGCGTCGTCAACGTACATCTCGTCGATGAGCTCCTTGAGCTCGGTGTCCGAGAAGCCGTGGATCAACAGCTCCTGGGTGCCCTCGTCCATCTCGACGAAGGAATCGGCGGCTGTCTCCTTCGGCAAAAGCCGGAACAGCAGCGCCGTTTTCTCGCTCTGCAGATCCTCAAACACCGCCGCGATATCGACAGGGTTCATCGTGTTGAGGATGTCGCGCAGGGCGGCATATCGCTTGTTATCGAGCAACGTCTGGATCGTCTCGAACAAGCTCACGGTATTTCTTTCCATTAAAAAACCTCCTACGATCGCCTTTCTGCCGCGTATAGCCGTGCAGAAGGGCGCAACAAGCTATGGCTGGGGAGCGGGGAGGCACTGTATGGAGGAGAATGGTTATCTATTTAATTTGTCATTCAGACAATAATCAGCAAGACCGAACGCACAGTTGTACCTCGGTCAGCATCTTAACAGAACCCCATCGTCGCCCTCCGGCAGCGCCGCTCGTACTTCCTGCGTCCATTATCTCGCCTCTTTCATTCTGAATTCCTCGACAAAAGCCGATAGTATTATTATTTTACTCTGCATTGACAAATAAGTCAACGAATTTGTGCATGATTTTTTACAATATTTCGCTTGATTTTATAGCACCAATCCACTATAATGGAAGAACCATCAAAAGAACCATTGATTTTTGGAGAAACAAATGGACGACAAGCTTGAAAAAAAGCTCAAGGAGCTTTTACCATATATTATCATTGAGGCGATCATCTTCCTCTTGATGCCGCTGTTCATGGGACATTCGGCAGGCGTCGCGACCTACCTCGTAGAGGTCGGCGTATTCCCGCTGACGGCGATCGGCTGCGCGGTGTTCTACAAATTCAAGCACAGGCAGAACGACATCTACGTCTGTCTTCTGGCGCCGCTGTTCTATGCGATATCGGCATTGCTATACGGGATGTGGCGCGCCTCATGGATCACGGTGCTGGTCTATATGGTGAGCTACTTTGTATGCGGGTATCTGGGACTGCTGCTGAGCGATATATTGATCAAAAACGCAGAGAAAAAAGTGGATAAAGAACCCGTAAAGCCCGAAGAGATCAAGCGACATCAGCGCAACCCCGAGCGGGTGAACCTTGAGGAACAGAAACCGTCTGTACAGGACTTCCGCGCCGAGAACCCCGACGAGGACCACACCCTCGACACCTCGACCACCGACGATGACGTCGAAGCGCTGCTCAACGCGATCCACTCCCGCAAGAATCCGTAATAAAACCTTCGACGCTTCCCGCCTCGGGGAGCGTTTTTTGTACCCATATAAAGAATTTTCCGATCTTGTTCCTTTGATATTGACAGCTTTCGCGGATATACTATATAATAAGATCATAGATACCAGAAGATCATCTTCTGTCGTTTTGGAGCGAAATATGTTTCGGAAATTACGCATACTGGATGAGCGTGTCGTCGAGCGGATGTCGCAGATACACCGACCGGTTCTGGATAAGCTTATGGTGATGTTTACCTACGCGGGTACCGGCGGCTTTATCTGGTGGATCCTGTTCATCCTACCCTTTTTGATCAGCCGCCCCTACCGCCGAACCGGAATCATCCTGACCGCCGCGATCGGCTTCAACTATGTACTGGGTGAGATCATCATCAAAAAAACGGTTGGTCGCGCGCGACCCTCCACGCTGATTGCCGACGAGGATATGAAGATCCATAAGCCCAAGGATCACTCCTTCCCCTCGGGTCACAGCGCGTCGTCGTTCTGCGCGTTTTCTGTCATGTTCTGGTGCTGTCCCGTGTGGATCTGGCTGCCCGCCCTCGCGCTCGCGGGTACCATCGCGTTTTCACGCATGTACCTGAGAGTCCATTACCTCACCGACGTGATCGGCGGAGTTCTGCTCGGACTGATCGACGGCAGTTTGATGACGCTGTTCTTCCACTCCGTCGTCTTTACACAAGGATAATATTCAAACCTGTTCCGATGAACAGGGTTGCTTTGTTTATAATGAATCGTTTTTACCAATGTTTCTCAGCTTCTCTGAGAGCTGTGAGATAGGCGGCGGGGCTGTGGCTGTCGGCTACCGAGCACCGCGGCGTACCCGTACAGGTCAGAAATTCCGGGATCTCCATGCCCGCTGCGAGCAGCTCCATCAAGTCGCTGTAATCGCTGACCATCGCGCTGAGTAACACATCTCCCGCGTCCTCGGGATGTCCCGCAAGCGTATCGGCAACGGAGCGCATGAACTCATACAAACTCAGGCTCCTGTCCCCCACAACACGGCGGCGCTTGTAATAGGCGGGAACGTTAGGCGCAAGGCGCATCACAGCAGCGAGCAGGCAGTCCGCCTCGCCTCTTCCTACAAAGCCCGCGTAATCCTCACGGGTCAGTTCACGATAACCCTCGCTGACGTCGCCGCCCAGCAGAATATCCTTCCCATAGCGCGTATAACCCCAGCTCTCGAGCGGAATACGGGTGAAGAAATCCTCCTCCCGCACAAGGTTGAAAATGCTGTTGTAACGCGCCTGACGGCGGCTGAGCGTCACCGCCGGGGACGCCAAAGTATAGCCCCGCACACTGTCCGTACCGAAACGATCGCACATGCGCTTACAAAGGATGTTCGCTATCGCTCCTCCGCGGCTGTAGCCTGTGATAAAGAACCGCGGCTCAAGTCCTATCAGTCGGGTAAAGATATAATCCGAGAGCTGCTGTTCGGCGATGTCCGCCGCCTTACCAAAGCCGCTGTGCTCCGCGGCGTAGCCGATATCGAAGTTGGAGTACCACTCATCGCCCTCGCTCCCCCGGATGACAACAGCAGTCTCCAGATAGTTATCCCTGACGCGGCTTCCTATAATCATCCGGAGCTTGCCGGGGCTGTCTGCGATCAGCGGATCACCGTACCCCAGCGCACTGAGATTCGCGACAAGCAACCGTTCCTCTGCTGCCGACAGGCTCAGCACCGCGGCGACTCTCGCGAGAGAAGGGCTAAACAGACTGCTCTCACGCGGCAGAGAATCTCCCTCTGTCGTGATGCTCAGGGCGGGAATCCCCCGTCCGTACAGGTCGATCGGACAACTCAGCCCGATCTTGTTTTTTTCGACAACTAACGCCATAAAAAACCCTCCGAAATATGCAGGTTGACTAAATCGCTGAAATTTGGTATAATACTCTCATAAATCATTCTTTTGATTTATATGTACACATTCAGGAACACGATATTTAGGAGAATAATCATGAAAAAGTTAGTTGCTTTTATGCTGGCTGTTCTGATGGTATTATCTGTTGTATCGCTTACAGCCTGTCAAAAAGACGCAGACACCGGCACAGACGCCGCTTCTGCTCAGATCCCCGCTGATCTGACTCCCTACAGCGTGAACTCGGACGGCAAGCCGACCGGCTACTTCAAGAACCAGTACGACGATCAGCAGAGGATCATCCGCAATGAATCCTACGACGTGAACGGAAAGCTGCTCAGCGCTACCGCTTACGAGTATGACGAGAACGGCAACGAGATCCGCAACATCATCTATGACGCTTCAGGCGCTGTAACCTCTCAGCTCTTGTGGGAAAAGACCCCGGAGGGGCTGCCGACCAAGTACACCGAGCTCGACCAAAACGGCGCAGTCGTTAAGGTGACCGTCACCGAGTATAACGACGCGGGGCTTACTACCTCCGTCACCAACTACGACAATGCCAACAAGGTGACCGACCGCGAGGTGTTCGAGTATGACGAGAGCGGCAGACTGACCCGCGACACCATTTATGAAGGCGAGGACAAGGTGAAGTCTTACATCACCTTCGTAAAGGACAGCGACGGTAATTATGTCGAGTACAGATACGACGGAGACGGCAATCTGCTGGCCAATTAAAACTATCAAAAAAAGCAGGGGCGAATGCTCCTGCTTTTTATTATGTCCGGTTTTCGGTTTTATATGCAGTATTCCGGCAAGATAAGTCAATTCGAACAGAAATAAACTTCCCCGGTACAAGCACTAAAGTGTCCACCGGACACTTTACCCTTTTTAAGCGGTTGAGATTGCCACAGCCCCTAAAGGGGCTTCGCAATGACTATTGAATAATAATTCGTTTTGTTATCTTGCTCGTATATTGTTCTCCTTATCCGCACAGCACCTTGAGCTCGTCGATGGCGGCTTTTGCGTCGGGCGCTCCGAATACCGCCGTACCCGCCACGCAGATATCCACGCCCGCCTTTGCGGCGGTGGCAATGGTGTTCTTGGCGATACCGCCGTCTACTTCGATCAGGGTTTTGAGTCCGCGGTCGGCGATCTCCTTGCGCAGAAAAACAACCTTCTCCATCATATCCGGCATGAAGCTCTGTCCGCCGAAGCCGGGCTCCACGGTCATTACCAGAACCATGTACAGCCGATCGAGATACGGTAGGACTGCATCGACAGGGGTACCGGGCTTGATCGCGAGGGCGGGCTTGACGCCCCGCTTTTCGATCAGGTCGAGGGTCTCGGCGATATCGGAATCGCACTCGGTATGGAACGAGATGATGTCCGCTCCCGCATCGGCAAAATCGTTGATATAACGGTGTGGCTCGGAAATCATCAGATGGACATCGAAAGGCTTGTCGGTGGCGCCGCGCAGCTTCTTGATCACAGGAGCGCCGAAGGTCAGGTTCGGGACGAAGTGACCGTCCATGACGTCGAGGTGCATAATGTCGGCTCCCGCCTCATCGACGCGGATGATCTCGTCGCGAAAAATCGAGAAGTCACAGGATAACAGGGATGGTGCAATTAACATAAGCTTTCTCCTAAAATGGGAGGGAGAACCCTCTCTCGTTATTACGGCCGTCGGATCAGCTCGGCAATCACGGTCGCGGCAGTCCAGAATCCGATATAGATAATCAGCTCTACGACCGACAGTCGGGCGACGGAAGCATACAGCGCCAGCGTTGCGCACAGGATCAGGCCTAAGATCGTACCGAAGATCTCGATCGCGATACCGAGGTTGATGTTGGTCTTAACACCGATACAGCCGCCGATCGCACGCGCCAGCGAGCCGATACGACCGCGGGTAGCGATGAACGCGCGGGACGCTTCCTCCACGCTGCCGGTCGCCTCGTCGATAACGTTGGTGTAGCCGGGGGTGGTGACCTTGACGGAGCGGTGGAACAATCCATAAGCAGAAGCGATCAGGTCATCGGTGACATTTGCGTCGGTTGTGCTGACGACCAGCGCCAGACCGGCGCGTTCCGCCTTCTGCACCTGTTCCTTGGTGATGGGAGCGGCGCTGTAATTGAGCGCCATCACGGCGACAGCCTGTCCCGAAACAGCGATGTAGGTGGTATGCTTCTCGAGCTTCTTCATCTTACTGATCGGGAAGTCCTCGCGGATATTGATATGATAGCGATCCATCAGCTTGCGATTACCGATCAGCACACGCTCGCCGCCGATCCAGCCGACCAATCCGCTCTGATCCTCGTACATCACGCTCTCGACCGAGGGCAGCACGCCCTTGTTCTCCATGACGAGCTCATCAAAGGCGGGAGCAATCGGCGAGCCCGCCTCACGCAGAACAGCCGCCGCCATCAGAAGACCTTCCTCCACCCGATACTGCTGGAGGGGTACGAGCTGCTCGATGGTCACGCAGCCCGATGGGAAGAGATCGGCTGCCGAGAGGATCAGCGCCGAAGTATCCGCAAACTGTCTGACCGAGGGATAACCTGCGACCATCGCATCCTCGTCCAGCATCCGTCGGCTGAACAGGAGCATCGGCAGATTGCCCGCGATCATCGCTGTAAACGGGATACCCACACAGAGCATAACCGTCAGCGCCGAAACAGCGCCCTGTACGCTCTTGAACAGGATCGCATACAGGATCGCGACGACAACCGCGCTGATCATGGCGATCGGAGCAGTCTTACCGGAGTGCTCCTCGCTGGGATCGGGCGCGTAGGATATCTTCAGAAAATCTGATAAAAAGCTGGTAACATGCTGATATGCCACATTACCGCGCGAGGCGGTGGTGCCGCTTACCATGCGGCGGGCAGTCTCTTCATCATCAAAGAGCTCCGCGGCATAAGCGGGGGAATGAGCGCTGATAAATTCAAAATTACTCTTTACCCTGAGCACCATCATCAGTCTGCCCGCAACGTCCAGCATCAGCGCGAAAGCGATGATGAAGCCGTAGAGGTGATGGTCTGCGCCGACAAAGGAGGACGAAGTAAACAGCGACACGATTCCCTGCAACAGACATGCGATATACGCAAGAGACAACAGAGTCTCACTGTTCGCCTTGAACCGCCTGAGCGGCTTCAAACCGTCAATCAGGGTCTGGCGTGCAATAATACCCATACCCCAGCACAATACGGTGCTGACGGCACAGTAGATGAATGCAGCGCTCGCTCCCTTCTGGGCGATAGCAGCGGCTCCGGAAGTACGCTCCCAAATGACAAGCGCCAGCAAAACGATCGCGAACAGCGCATACAGCCCCAGCTGAATCATCAGTCGGCGCTGATTCTTGCGGATGCGGTCGGAGATATATGCCTCGTCCTCACGGCTGTTGTAGCTGAGCATGCGCTCCTGCTGAGATCGTGAGGGAGCGGCAAGCTTAGACAGCGCGCGGTTTCGCATAACACCGAACGCCCTACTCGCCTTCGTGGATTTCTTCTTCTTTATGGGCTGATCGGACTTTACCGCCTTTTGGAATTTGACGGGCTTTTCCGCCTTTTCTGACTTGGCCTTTTCCGACTTGGCCTTCTTGAGCAGTTTTTCGACCTTGGAGGAGGTCTTGACTTTCTTCGACTTCGGGAGTTCCTCGTCGAAGTTCTTGCGCATGACCTCTTTGTTCTTCTGCTTTTGCTCGGACTCCGCTTTGCGGCGAGCCGCCGCCTGACTGAGAGTGTACAGAAGGCTTTGGTGAGGCTTTACATCCGGCTGCTTTGAGCGGTAATTCTGAGAAATTGCGGGATCGGTGGAGCGGAGATACTCATCGTACTCGCTCTCGACTACATCGGTGAATCGACCCGCTTTCAGATATATATGATCCACGGTGCTCTCGTGCTGATACGCAGGCACCTTAGCGACGATCACATCGGACGGTGGGGTATGCGTCTCTTCCGCGTTCACCCGGGGCTTTTCGTCATGCTCGGGAGGATAGGCGTCGGGCTCAAGGCTGACGTCGATATCGTCAATATCGCGTACAAAGATACCCTTCAGCTTCTTTACGTCAACGATGTCCTCGATGATGTCGTCCGCGACAACCGCTTCCGGATCGAGCTCGGCTTCGAGCTTAACCTCCGGTGCGTCGGGTTCATCATCAAAGTATAATTCCATCTTACCGCGCTTGAGCTCGTCCTTGGCGGCGGCTGTACGCCTTGCTGCCGCCTCCGCTTCCAACGGCTGCTGACGGCGGTACTTGACGTGCTTATCCTTGGTGGAGTAAATCTCCTCCATCGGGGTATCGGGATTCTGTGGGGATGAATTGTATTCCGCTTCTGTCTCTTCACTTCGCTCGGGTTCGCTGCCGGCGGATTCATCGGGCTGATCGACAGTGGGAGCTTTGGGCGCTTCTTCCTTTTGCAGGTCATCGGTTGTAATTTGTACGACGGCGTCCTCTGCTTCGTTCTCGATTTCGGAGGGATTCTGCTTCTTGAACCTGTTTTTGATCTTATCCACATCCATCAGCTTACGGAATATACTCATTCTCTCATCTCCTTTCTCTATCGTAAGGCTCCCGTAAGGGAACGGCTATTTATCTTTTTTCAGCGACCTTATACATCAGGATACCCGCGGCGACCGAGGCGTTCAGCGAGTTGATGTGTCCCTTTAAGGGGAGCGATACGATCACGTCGCACTTCTCGCGTACGAGACGGGAGATCCCCTTGCCCTCGTTGCCGATGATCAGCGCGACGCCGCCGCTGAAGTCGGTTTTCAGATAATCCTCGCCGTCCATATCCGCGCCGTAGACCCATATATTGCGGGCTTTGAGCTCGTCGATGGTATCGGCGATGTTGGTCACTCTCGCGACCGGCAGGTACTCCAAAGCCCCTGCCGACGCCTTGTATGCTGTATAAGTCAGTCCGGCGGAACGGCGCTTCTTGATGATGACGCCGTGAGCGCCGGCACATTCCGCCGAGCGGATGATCGCCCCGAGATTATGGGGATCCTCGATCTCGTCAAGAATGATGATAAAGGGCTGCTCGCCGCGTTCTTCAGCAAGCTTCAGGATATCCTCCACCGAGGCATAATCCTTCATGGCACACAGCGCCGCGACCCCTTGGTGAGCCGCCGAGCCGGTCATGAAATCGAGCTTTCTGCGCTCTACCTCCTGTACGGGGATCCCCGCCTTCTTCGCTTTGGCGGCGATCTCAACGGCGGGACCTGACGCACTGCCCTTGGCGATCATGATCTTGATGATGGAGCGACCCGAGGAGAGCGCCTCCGCAATGGGATTGCGCCCTATCAAGAGCTCGTCATTCTGATATTTTTCATGCTTGTTATCAACCATAAGCGTTCCTTTATCCGATACTTGATGTTTATACCTATACCAGTTTAGTATAACATGTAAAGACATGGTATTTGTTTCTCTCTCGGAATAAAAGGAAAAATAGACGGGGAAAATCAGGCTTTATCTGAGCCGCTATTCGGTTATTTTAACGAATCGGGGGACTTATCCTCAGATTACACGTAATCCCGCGATCCCATACCCTCCTCCGAGCGGATCACGGAACAACCCGAGCTTCGGCGGAAAAACCGTAAATGAGAAAAACATCAGATAATACAGGAGCAGCAACATCAGGGCAGGATGATAGTACTCCGAAAGCTTTCTGCATTTTAGCGTAAGCAGACATGAAACCGTCTGAGAAATGATCGTGAACACCACTGACGAAAGGATGTCAACAAACAGGATCGGTGAGCCGGTAAAGGCGGTATAGGCGTAAAAAAAGCCGATCATCAGTCCCATCAGCAGATACAACCCAACGCATTTTGCAACCACATAGCTTTTGAACGGGACCCTGAGCCAGCACAGTTGGAGCAGCGCCCACGCGGTATATGCCGCCGAGTAGATCTTGACGTGCTCCCATACGCTCTCGTTCACCGCGCCGAACACCATCCACAGCGCCGATCCTCCGCTGAGCGCATAAGCAAAATGCAGGAACACTGCCGCCGCATATACCGCGACCGCTCCCGACAGCTCGCTCCATATCAACTTTCTGTTCGGCATGTACATCCCTCCGATGAAATGTATGCGGAACACGTCCGGAATATTTCGCAGAATAATTATTATTTAGAAATTATACAATTTGTATTATTCGTATTTTTCAATAAGAATGTTGATAACTCTGTGGAAAAGTGGAATAACTCACCTTCAAAACGGCAGTTATCAAGCCGACACTTCCTTTAATTGACGGGTTTTCCGAGTTTTCCATAAATTTTTTAACAGAATTATCCTATCTTCTTTATTTGAAAAATCAAAAATAATTATACAAATCGTAATATAACCAATGTCAATTGTCAAGCGAGAAAAATAAAAACTTTTCCTCACTTTTTATCGTTCCCGGAATAGCATAGAGATGGAAATACCTGCCATCCAACCATTCCCGCTTGCTCCGTGCTTTTGCAGCGTGTATGATGATGGCAGTAACGGAGGGGACAATATGAAGATCGACAGACTGAATCAGGGGACGATACTGGTCGCGATGGCGGCGCAGGATTTACGTGATTATAAACTTGACTTCGGCAAAGAAACAGAACCAAACGCCGTACATAGCGGACTCAAACGTCTTTTACACCACGTCGGGGAGCGTTGTTCCATCACCCCGGGAGGCAGAAGCTTCCTCATCGAAGCGCTGCCGTCAAAGGAAGGCTGCCTGCTGCTGATCTCAGTCCGCTCTGCCCGTAGGCACGTCTATCGGGTCAAGGGCGGATTTCCGAGCGTGGTCTGCGTATTTGAGCGCATGGACGATCTGCTTGACTGGATGCTGAGGGAACGCGATCTGCGTTATACGCTCTATCGCTTTCGCGGACTGTTTGTACTGCTTCCCTCTCATACCCTATCCCTCGTTCAGCGGCGACGGCTCGGCGAATACGGTAGGATGATCGCCGCCGACCGAATCATGCTTGCGAGGGTAAAAGAATATGGCGAAAAAGTGAATCAGCGAAATTTCTGATTAACCGAAGCCTACTTAACCATTGACAGCTCGTGCTGCTTATTGTAAAATATTGTCATAACCGACAGGAGGTATGGATATGAGCACAAGCTGGCTGAAAAATTCGGTATTTTACGAGGTATATCCCCAGAGCTTCTACGACAGCAATTCAGACGGTATCGGCGATCTGCGCGGTATCGCCCTGAAGCTGGATTACATCAGGGAGCTCGGCTGTAACGCGCTGTGGATCAACCCGATCTACGACTCTCCCTTCATGGACGCGGGCTATGACGTACGTGATTATAAAAAGATCGCTCCCCGCTACGGCACAGAGGACGACTTCAAGCACCTGCTGGATGAAGCGCACAAGCGCGGCATGAAGATTCTGCTCGATCTCGTGCCCGGTCACACCAGCGATACCCACGAGTGGTTCAAAGCGGCGAAAACCGGCTATCCGAGCGAGTACGACAACCGCTACATCTTCACCAAAAGCGTGTGGGACGCGCCGCCCGAATACCGCCTGATGTGCGGCGTATGCGAGCGCGACGGCAACTATCTGGTCAACTATTTCTCCTCTCAGCCTGCGCTGAATTACGGCTTTCACGAGGTCAAGTACCCCGCGTGGCAGTTCTCCGCCGACTCCCCCGAGGCATGGGAGACGGTCGAAGCGCTCAAGGACATCATGCGCTTCTGGCTTGATAAGGGGATCGACGGTTTCCGCGTCGATATGGCGGATTCGCTGGTGAAGAATGATGATGAAAAGATCTCCACTGCGAAGATCTGGCGCGATATCCGCTTGATGATGGATGCGGATTATCCCGACGCAGTGCTGATCTCGGAGTGGAGCAACCCGCTGCGCGCCATCGTCAACTCAGGCTTTCACGCCGACTTCTACCTTGACCATCAGGGCAACGGCTATAACAGTCTCTTCCGCAAACGCTTCGGCGACGGCGATAACCTCAGCTTCTTTGCCGATCACGCCCACGGCGACATCGAGGAGTTCCTCGCGGACTACACGCCCGCCTACCTGTGCTCCCGCGAGCACGGCTACATCAGCTTCATCACCAACAACCACGATATGCCCCGCGCACCGTTCTACATGAGCGACGAGATCATACGCCTCAGCCACGCCTTCATGATGACAATGCCGGGCGTACCGTTCGTCTACTACGGCGACGAAATAGGCATGATCTACCGCACCGATCTGGTCAGCAAGGAGGGCGGCTTCTCCCGCACCGGCTCGCGCACCCCGATGCAGTGGGATCACACGAAGAACCTCGGCTTCTCCGACGCAGACGAAGATATGCTGTATCTGCCGGTCGATAATCGTCCCGAGGCACCTACCGTCGAGAACCAGGCGGGAGTACAAGGCAGTATCTACGAGAACCTAAAAGCCCTGATCGCCCTGAGGAAGGAGTTCCCGGAGCTTAGCAACGACAGCGAGTTCGAGATCGTCTACGCGAAGAGTCACGACTACCCCTTCGCCTATCGCCGCGGCAGCTTCGTCGCCTTTGTCAATCCCTCGGACGACGACCGCACGATCGAATACCGTATGGACGGAGCAGAGGTCGCCTACACGATCGGAGACTGGTCGGCGGATGAAAACACCGTCACGATCAATGCTAGGAGTTTTCTGCTGATCAAGCACAGCTGAAGAGTTAGAAATGAGAAATGAGGAGTTAGGAATGAATGGCGGGTAAAACCCGCACCCAATTGATAATACGTTTGATATAACAATAACGTCTGCGACCCGATACAGAGTCACAGACGTTTTTTTCATGCAGTCGTTCTATCAATCCAAAACGCGAAGCGTTTCCCACAATTCCTAATTTCTCACTCCTAACTCCTAACTTCTCACTTCTCGCTCCCCTACGCGTTTTCCGTTACGCGCATAGCGACGGCGGTGATATCGTCGTCGTGGGCGTTCTCGCGGCGGCGGCGGGCTTCCTCGACGATATGCCGCGCAAGCTCCTCGGCGGAGCCGCGGTGCCACGAGTCGATCAGTTCGACGATCCAGTCGACAGAGCCGACCATCACGCCGTCGGAGACCATCACGATCCAGTCGTCGGCACTGAGGACGAGGTCGTCCGTGACGAACCGCGCCTCGTTGAGGATCCCGAGAGGCAGAGAGGGCATGTCCTTCTGTAGGATATTGCCCGAGCGGCGAACGAAGGTCGTGCAGGCGCCCGCCTTCATCAGTTTTACCCTGCCCGTGAAGCAGTTGAAGTCGATAAGGTCGAGGGTCGCGAGGCTCTCCTCCTCGCTCTTGATCATCAGCGAGGAATTGACCACAGCGAGCGAGCAATCATAGCTCAGTCCCGCCTTGCAGAGCTTACTCATGATGCTGACCGCCATGTTGGAGTCTACAGCGGCTCTGCCGCCCGATCCCATACCGTCGGAGATCATCGCAACGGTGCTGCCCGCGCCGTTTGAAAAGTAGTTCAAGCAGTCACCGCACAGCTCGCCGTTGTCGCAGACATGCTGGGATGAGCCGATCTCGAGATCATAGAGCGGCAGCTCACACATCACCGCCCGCGCTCTGTCGCCCTCAAAGCTCAGCGAGGGCTGTTCAAAGTACCGTCCGCAGGCTTTGCCGACCTCACGGCAAAGCTGCTGTTGAGACAGCGCCGTCTTGCGCCCGACGGCGAGCTCCAGCTCCACCGTCATCCCGCCCACGGAACCCGTACGGCAGGAGCAGTCCACCACGGTCATCCCCGCGGCGGATAACGCCTCGATCACGCGCTCGGAGCAAGCGGTATCGTAGCCCTCCGCCTCGTCGAACTCGGTCGCGAGGTCATGAAGGATGTCGCTCAGCCCCGCAAACTGACCCGCGATCACACTTCGCACCTGCGTGATCCTGTGCCGCGCCGCCTCGAGCTGACGGTACTCCCGATAACTCCGCGTGATACTGCGCGCAAGCTCGCCCGACTTACAGCAGCGCTTGAGAAAACGATCCTCGATATCGCCCGCCCCGACCGCCGCGTTCTCCTTCAAGAGCTCCGTCAGGCGGTGGAAGTCATCGAGGGTCATGTCGCGCTGCTTCTCCCAGCAATAGACGCGCAGACCGCAGCCGCGGCAGGTATCCTCGGCGGCGTGCTCATAGATCCAGTCGGCGTTCGGCTCATACAGCCGCGAAAGCTTGTCCGACACCGCCGTCACGCAGGAGCTGACGTTCTCCAGAGCGCCGGCGCAGTGGTCGAGGCGCATCGTCACGTTGCGCCGTACCGCCTCCTGCGAGACCGCAGCGCTGTCGTCGGTGAAGATCGCGGAGAGAAAGTTGCCCGCATCCTTAGGGACCAGAAGGAACACGACGGAGGCGATAGCGGTCTCCAGCGCGATACTTACCACCATCCCCTGCTCAGGAGAGGCAACAGCGAACATCGTATTGCATACGAGCGCCGAGAACACGACGGCGACCTTGCCCATCGGAGCAAGGAGTCCGCCGATCAGCCCTGTCAGCGCATATCCCGCCGCGAGAAACAGCCGCCCGTTATCCGACAGAGCAAACACCGCGCCCGTTGCCACACCCGCGATGCTCCCGCCCTTGACAGAACCGTAACGCGCGAACAGCAGTACCCCCAGCACGGCGAGCAAGCGTCCGACCGACACCGTGCCGATCAAAAGCGGCGACAGCGACAACAGAAGGATGCATCCCGTCATCGAAAGGCAGGCAAGCTCCTGCTGAGAGAAACCCGACAGCGCCCGCCGTGACTCAAACATCCGCGCCGTACGACTCATAAAGTAGGCTCCCGCGGCGGCTATCAGTGCTTCGATCACACACTCGTAAACCTCGGACAACTCCGACTGATTCGAGAAGGTCAGCGCGATCCCCGTCGCAAAGATCGGGATAAACGCCACAGCGGCAGGGTACAGACGGCTCTCGGAGACCTTCTTCAGCTCGTGGAACACCCAACGTATCGCGCCGACAGCGATCACCACCGCGATATAGCGGAAGGAGGACAGCGGAGAAGAGAAGAGGTAGCTGAGCGCGGCACCCAGCATACCCGACGGCAGATAACGAAACGGCAATGCCGCCGTAAACGACGCGCCGAAGGGCGACAGCTCCCCCAGCGTCGCGCCGCGTGAGATCACCGCTCCCGCAATGAAGTAACTTACATGCAGCGCCGCTTCACGCGCTACCCGCCGCACCCCGCGATCGGAGGTATCCTTATGCACGGCTTGTACAACAGACATAACAACATTCCTTTCGGTTCTGATATCAATAAATGATTTACTATCAGTATAACGAATGCAGACATGCCGTTTTGTCGCCGTGTGGCGGTCAATTTAGAGAATGTTTTCGCGCTTTGAGCAGAGCGCAAGGGGAATCCAGTGAAGAGAGAAGAACGGAATGTGAAAATGAGGAATTAGGAATCATTATAAATTAGGAATGAGGAATTAGGAATGAATGGCGGGCAAAGCCCGCACCCGATTGATAATTCATTTGATATAACAATAACGTCTGCGACCCGATATAGAGTCGCAGACGTTTCTTTATGCAGTCGTACTATCAATCCAAAAGCCGTCAGGCTTTCCAATAATTCCTAATTCCTCATTCCTAACTCCTCACTCTACGGCGGGAGCAAGCCCCGCCCTTCACGCCCGTCATTCGCGGGCGACCAATGGTCGCCCCTACGACTCCTCACTCACCTCAGGCTCTCTACGGCGTGCTTTCCGCTGAGGGCGGCGATAGGTAATCCGCCGGGCGGCTGGAGCCACTGACCCGCCAAGCGCACATTATCGAGCCCCCTGATCTCGTTGCCCTGTTCTCGTGGGAGGTACTTCGAGGGCAGGACAAAGCTCATGAACGAGCCGATCTGGGAGCCGACATAGCGGCGGTAGGACGCGGGCGTCCATGTATCGAGCAGAGTCAGCCTCCCGCTGAGCGCGGGATACTGATTTATCAGCAGTTCTTCGATGATCGCCGCAGTATCGTTCTTGAACGACGTATATTTCTCGCGATCCTTCGCGCGGGCTCGGATCAGGGCGCGGGAGGTCTTTTCGCCGCAATATACCATCACCTGAACAAGACTCTTGCCCTCGGGCGCATAGCCCTTTTCATGGGAATCGTTGCGAATCAGCAGATACCTCGCGTGCATCTTCTTCTGATATATCTGAGGGATATAGAGGGTAACATCGCCGCTGAAAGGCAGTTCTTCAAGCTCTACGCCGAACGCGCAGTGATAGGCGGAGAACCGTCTGAGCTTACGGTATCTCTCACGCAGCATTTGAGGCATCTTGACGTCCGTCAAGGCGCCGAAGATCCGCGCGGGGTCGATCGTGAGGATGAAGCTGTCGGCAAAGAGGATATCGCCGTCCGCGCAGGTGACAGATACAGCCCTGCGGCGCTCTGTATTCAGTCGGACGGCCTTCTTACCCGTCAGCAGGGTGCCGCCGAGGGAGGTGAAGCGCTCGATCAACCGCTGCGCCATTTGTTCCGACCCGCCGCTGGGCAGATCGGCGCTGGCGCCGCAGTAGTTCGCGATCACATAGAGCAGTCCCAGCACGCCGAAATTCTCAGGCAGGAACGACATGAAGAAATGACGCAGGGTCGGGTGCCTGAAGCGACGGCTCAACTCGCCTAGCGACAGGCGGTAATACTTAATCAGGTTCGGGACGGAGGACACAAGCCGCCTGAGCGGGATCTCCTCGTCGTGATCCTTACCCGCGATCCCCAAAACGCCTTGGAGTACCTTGACCGCCTTGATGAAGGCTGTGATCTCCTTGCCGTCATCGGGAGAGAGCGCGAGCATAGAGGCGTACAGCGCGTCGATATCTCGGTCGAGCGCCATCCGATCCTTGCCGTTGACAAAGGTGTACAGCGCCGAACGGCGGTAGATCTCGCCGTCAGCACCCGTCAGCACGCCGAGGTCGCGCCACAGCTCATACAGGTCGGTATGCGGGTTGGTACCGGTCAGCCAGTGGATGCAGTTGTCGATATGGTAGCCGCCGCGCTCCCACGCGGTCAGGCAGCCTCCTGCGATCGCATGCTGTTCACAGACGGTTGCATGAAATCCGCTCAGCTGGGCAAAGATACCCGCCGAGAGTCCCGCAACGCCGCCGCCGATGATCAATACTTCTTTCATAAGCGCCTCCGTGATGTGTTTCTGCCTTTCATGATACCTTTATCCCGCGGTTTTGTCAATCTTACAATTGTATCGATTGAGGTAGCTGCGATTTCCTAAAAGGAAAAAACGCAGGCTTGCGCTTGACAAGCCTGCGTATCTTACAATTATGCCTGCGTTGCGGCGATGACCGCCTTGATGGTGTGCATGCGGTTCTCAGCCTCGTCAAAGACGATGGACCGATCACTCTCAAAGACCTCGTCGGTGACCTCCATACAGTCGATACCGAAGCGTTCATGGATCTGCTTACCGATCGTGGTATTCAGATCATGGAAAGCGGGCAGACAGTGCATGAAGCGGCACTGCGCGCCGGCGTTATCCATCAGCGCCTTGTTCACCTGATAGGGGCTGAGGTCGCGGATGCGCTCCTCCCAGACTTCATCCGGCTCTCCCATGCTGACCCATACGTCGGTGTAGATCACGTCGGCGCCCTTGGTGGCAACCATGGGATCCTCGATGAACTCAAGGGTCGCACCGGTCTCTTCGGCGACAGCCTGACACTGCGCGACGAGCTGAGGATCGGGGAAATACTTTTTCGGCGCGCAGGCGACAAAGTGCATCCCCATCTTGGCACAGCCGACCATCAGGGAGTTGCCCATGTTATAGCGCGCGTCGCCCATATAAACGAGCTTCTTACCCTCTAAGGAGCCGAAATGCTCGCGGATAGTGAGAAAATCGGCGAGGATCTGGGTCGGGTGGAACTCGTTGGTCAAGCCGTTATACACGGGAACGCCCGCGTACTTCGCGAGCTCCTCTACGATCTGCTGACCGTAGCCGCGGTACTCGATACCGTCGTACATGCGTCCGAGCACACGCGCGGTATCGGCGATACTCTCCTTCTTACCGATCTGGGAGCCGGAGGGGTCGAGGTAGGTCGGATGCATACCGAGATCGGCAGCGGCGACCTCGAACGCACAGCGGGTGCGGGTAGAGGTCTTTTCAAAGATCAGCGCAATACTTTTGCCCTCGCACATACGGTGCGGGATACCCGCCTTCTTCTTCGCCTTCAAATCGGCGGCGAGGTCGAGCAGACCCGCGATCTCGTCGGGGGTAAAGTCCAGCAGCTTTAAGAAATGCTTGTTTTTCAGGTTCATACTATCACCACCAAATTATTGTAGCTTAAAGCTTAAAGCTCAAAACTTAAAGCTCAAAACTTAATGCTTAAAACCCAAAGCTTAAAGTTAGAAATAATAAAACAATGTGTATATAAAGCTTTCATCATCAGCGCTTTCGGCTTTATCCCAGCGCTGCGATGATCACATCGACCGCCTTCTCGAGCAGATCCATGGGGATATTCAGCGGGGGGAGCAAACGCAGCTTCTCCTTAGCGGAAAGGCAGAGAACACCGTTCTCCATACAGGCGGCAAGCACCTCGGAGACCGGCTTTTTCGGCACGATACCGATCATCAGACCCAGTCCGCTGACAGGATATCCCGCCTGCTCGACCCTCTCCTTGATATACCTGCCCTTAGCGGCAACATCAGCCAAGAACGCCTCGTCCATACGGTTCATAACCGAAATCGCGGCGGCGGCACATACGGGATTGCCGCCGAAGGTGGAGCCGTGGTCGCCGTAGCCGAGCACGCCGCTGACGCGCTCGCTCATCAGGGTCGCGCCCATCGGCAGACCGCCCGCCAACCCCTTCGCGGTCGATACGACGTCGGGCTGAACGCCGAAGTGCATATAGGAATAGAGCTTGCCGGTACGTCCGTTGCCGGTCTGCACCTCGTCCACCATAAAGACGAGATCGTTCTCGCGGCAGAGTCGCTCGCAAGCCTGCACAAATTCCTTATCAAGGGCGTTCACGCCGCCCTCGCCCTGTACGGTCTCGATCAGGATACCGGCGACCTTGTTATCGGCGACGAGCCGCTCGAGTCCCTCGATATCGTTCGCGTCAGCGTACAGGAAGCCCTCGGTGAGAGGGGTGAACTTCGTATGGAAGTTCTCCTGTCCGGTCGCGGCGAGGGTCGTCAGTGTTCTGCCGTGGAAGCTCTTGTTGAGCGTGATGATGTTGTAATAATCGGCGCCCTTATGCGCGGCGGCATAAGCACGCGCAACCTTCACGGCGCACTCGTTCGCCTCGGCGCCGGAATTGCAGAAGAACACCTTATCCATCCCGGTGCGGGTGCAGAGAATCTCCGCCAGCTCGGCACAGGGGGAAGCGTAATAGAGGTTGGAGGTGTGCTGGAGAAGCTTCGCCTGGTTCGCGACAGCCTCCGCCCACACGGGATCGGCATAGCCGAAGGAATTGACGCCGATACCGGAGGTCATGTCAATATAGGTCTTGCCGTTATCGTCATAGCAGATCGAGCCCTCACCGGCGGCGATCGCGATATCAAAGCGTTTATAGGTATGCGCTACATAGCGCTCATCAGTCTGTTTAATGCTCATTGTTTCTCCTTTAAAGCCGAAGGCAATTTATGATGAAAACGGTCTTTTCCTCGGCGCGTTATTTCTCGTCCGCCAGAACCATCGTACCGGCGCCTTCGTCGGTCATCAGCTCCATAAGGATGGAGTGCGGCACTCTGCCGTCCATGATGATGACCTTCTGGACGCCGCGGTAGATCGCCTCGATACAGCAGCCGACCTTGGGGATCATGCCGCCGGAGATGATGCCGTCACGATAGAGGGTCTGCGCCTGAGATACCGTGATCTGGGGGATCAGGCTCGAGGGGTCGTCCTTATCCTTGAGGATGCCCGCGATATCGGTCATCATAATCAGGCGTTCGGCGTTGATCGCGCCCGCGATATAGGCGGCGGCGGTATCGCCGTTGATGTTATAGGCGTTGCCGTCCTTGTCACAGCCGATGGTGGACACGACGGGGATATAGCCCTTCTCAAGCAGATCCATGATCGGCTCGGGACGGATCTTCGTAACGTTGCCGACGAAGCCGAGGCGCTCATCCTTCATCTCCGCCTCGATCAGTCTGCCGTCCATGCCGGAGATGCCCATCGCTCTGCCGCCCTTGGACTCGATCAGGTTAACGAGGGTCTTGTTGACCTTGCCGGAGAGCACCATCTGGACGATCTCGATGGTCTCCTTATCGGTCACGCGCAAGCCGTCTACAAACTCGGGCTTCTTACCGACGCGCCGCATGATATCGTTGATCTCGGGACCGCCGCCGTGGACCAGCACGACCTTGATACCGATCAGCCATAACAGAACGATATCCTGCATGACCTGCTGCTTTAACTCTTCATTGATCATGGCGTTGCCGCCGTACTTGACGACGACGATCTTGCCGGTGTATTTCTTAATATACGGGAGAGCGGCGCACAGTACCTCCGCCCTCTCCGCATTCGAAAAATCGTTGCTCATAATTACCTCTGTTTTCATGCACAAAGTACAAATCACGGCGAAGCCGATTCATTAAGTCCTATAATCTCCGTTGATCTTGACATAATCGTATGTTAAATCACAGCCCCAGGCGGTGGAGGAGAAATCGCCGTCGTTCAGGGCGACGAGGATCTCGATCTCCTTCTCGAGCAGGATCTCCTTCGCCTTTTCTTCGCTGAACGCGACGCCCGCGCCGTCCTTGCAGACGAGGATCTCGCCCTTCTCGCTCTTAAAGCTGACGTCGATCTTATTCACGTCGACGGGAGCGCCCGAGTAACCGATCGCGCAGAGCACACGGCCCCAGTTCGCGTCGGCGCCGAACATTGCCGCTTTGAGCAGGCTCGAGCAGATAACGGACTTCGCGACGGTCTTGGCGATATCGAGGGAAGCCGCGCCGCTGACCTGACATTCGAGCAGTTTGGTCGCGCCCTCGCCGTCGCCGGCGATCATGCGGCACAGCGCTACGGTCACGGTGTTGAGCGCCTGCATAAAGGCGGTGAAATCCTCACCCTCAGCGGTGATCTCGTCGTTGCCCGCCATACCGTTCGCGAGCACGGTCACCATGTCGTTGGTGGAGGTGTCGCCGTCAATAGAGATCATATTGAATGTATTTTGGATATCGCCCGAAAGCGCCTTCTGCAGCATTTCGGGAGCGATCGCAACGTCGGTGGTGATGAATACCAGCATAGTCGCCATGTTCGGATGGATCATGCCGCTGCCCTTGGCGATACCGCCGATACGGCAGGTCTTGCCGCCGCAGGTGAACTCGACCGCGACCTCCTTGGGGATCGTGTCGGTCGTCATGATACCGAGAGCCGCCTCGTGACCGCCCTCAACGCTCAGTCCCGCGACCAGCTCATCCATTCCGGCCTTGATGGGTTCAAGGCTCAGGGGCTGGCCGATGACGCCGGTAGACGCCACAACGACGTCGGCAGAATCGATATCCAGCGCGCTTGATACCAGCGCCGCCATACCCTCGGCGATCTCAATACCGTCGGCGTTGCAGGTATTGGCGTTGCCGGAGTTGCAGATCACCGCCTGCGCCTTACCGTCGGCGATATGCGCCTTGGTAACGGTCAGGGGAGCGCCCTTGACGAGGTTGGTGGTGTAGACCGCCGCCGCGGAGGCGGGGATCTCGCTGACGATCAGCGAGAGGTCGTTCTTCGATGTATTTCTGCGGATGCCGCAATGTACGCCCGAGGCGATAAAGCCCTGAGCCGCGGTCACGCCGCCGTCAATCATTTTCATATTCATATACCTTCCTTTATCATTGTCATTCCGAGGAACAGGCAATATACCTGCGACGTGGGAATCCCCCTGTCGGAAATGACGGTTGCAGTGAAAAGCGCTTTGCTCCTCTTTGTGGGATTGCCACGCCCCGAAGGGGCTCGCAATGACGCTTTATCGGATCACCAGTCCCGTATCTTCGGGGAGACCCATACGGATATTCATGTTCTGGATCGCGGCGCCCGAAGCGCCCTTGCCGAGGTTATCGAAGCGCGAGATCAGGGTGATACGGTCGTCGCAGCCGAACGCGGCGACAGCCATATCGTCACGGCCGCTGTAGGCGGCGGCGCTGATGAAGCCGTCCTCGGTACTGTCGTCGTAACGGATCAGGCCGCTCTTGTAATAATCTTTATACGCCGTTCTGATATCCTCCAGGGTGCCGTTCACATCCTCGCGCATAAGGCTCACGCTGACCTCCATACCACTGTAGTACGAGGCGACGATGGGGCTGAAAACCGGCGCTTTCTCAAGTCCGCAGAGCTTGACCATCTCGGGGAGGTGCTTGTGCGCCTGAGGGAGGGCGTAAACGCGGGGAGCGCTGAGCAGCGGGGAGCGGTCGGGGCTCTCATACTCGGCGATCATCTTCTTGCCGCCGCCGGAATAACCGGTCAGCGAGTAGCAGAAAAGGGCAATGTCGCTCCCGATGATTCCGAGCTCGACGAGCGGTCTGACCAGCGAGATGAAGCCGCTGGCGTGACAGCCGGGATTTGCGATACGGGTCGCGGAGCCGAGCTGTTCTCTCAGTCCGCTGAGCTCGGGCATGCCGTAGGTCCAGCCCTCGGCGGTACGGTGAGCCGTCGAGGTGTCGATCACCACGGCGTTGGGGTTTTGGATCAGCGAAACCGCCTCCACCGCCGCCGCGTCGGGCAGGCACAAAAAGCTGATATCGCTGTTGTTGAGCATTTCGGCACGCGCCGAGATATCCTTACGGAGTTCATCGGGCAGAAGCATCAGCTCGATGTCCTTACGCTCGCTGAGGCGCTCACGGATCCTCAGGCCGGTCGTGCCGGCGCTGCCGTCTATAAAAACTTTTATCATTGCAATTTCTCTTTCACATATTTAATTTGCTGCTCGATCGACTGCACGGAGGTGCCGCCGACGGAGTTGCGCTTATTGACGCAGGTGTACAGGTCGATATCATCGTACAGATCCTGCTCGAACAGGTCGGAATACTCCTTGTACTTCTCGAGCGGAAGGGTCTCCAGCACCTCGCCGTTCGCGATACAATAGGCGACGATGGAGCCCGAGATCTTATATGCCGAACGGAAGGGCATGCCCTTCTTCGTGAGATAATCGGCAAGGTCGGTCGCGTTGATAAACCCGCGCTGAGCCGCCTTCTTCATGTTCTCGGTCTTGACCTTCATGGTCGAGATCATGCCGACAAAGATCTGCAGGGACATATAGGCGGTATCGACCGCGTCGAACACGCCCTCCTTATCCTCCTGCATATCCTTGTTATATGCGAGGGGCAGACCCTTGAGGACGGTCAGAGCGCCCATCAGGTCGCCGTAGACACGTCCGGTCTTGCCGCGTACGAGCTCCGCCATATCGGAGTTCTTCTTCTGCGGCATGATGGAAGAGCCGGTAGTGTAAGCGTCGGAAAGCTCGACGAAGCCGAACTCCCAGCTCGACCAGAGGATGATCTCCTCCGACAGGCGGGAGAGGTGCATCATCAGGATGGAGAGATCGGACAGAAGCTCGATCACATAATCGCGGTCGGAAACGCCGTCGAGCGAGTTCATCGCGATATCGTCGAAGCCCAGCTGCTCCGCCTCAAAGTAACGGTCGGTATCGTAGGTGGTGCCCGCTAAGGCACAGCAGCCGATCGGCGAGATATTCATGCGGCGCTTGCAGTCCGCAAGGCGCTCGCGGTCACGCAGGAGCATCATGGCGTAGGCTAAGAGGTGATGACCGAACATGATCGGCTGGGCACGCTGCAGATGCGTATAGCCGGGCATGATCGCCTCTTTATAATTCTCAGCCTGTTCGGTCAGCGCGAGGATCAGGCGCTTTATCTCAGATGAGAGCTCGTCCACACGGTTCATCAGGTACATTCTGAGATCGAGTGCAACCTGGTCGTTCCTCGATCTCGCGGTATGGAGCTTCTTGCCGACGTCGCCGACGCGGCGGGTCAGCTCCTCCTCCACGAACATGTGGATATCCTCGGCGTTCATATCGATCTCGAGCTTACCCGAGGTGATATCGTCGAGGATCTTCAACAGCTCGTCACACAGCGCGTCAGCCTCCCACCGCTCGATGATGCCCTGCTTCGCAAGCATCTGGGCATGCGCGATAGAGCCCGTGATATCCTCTTTATACATACGACTGTCAAAGCCGATGGAGCTGTTGAATTCGTCAGCCAGCTTGCTGGTGTCTCCGGCGGTACGTCCCGCCCACATTTTAGCCATAAGAATCTTTCCTTTATATACGCCGTGAGGGTCGGGAGATTATCCCGACCCAGATGGTTGTGTGTAAATTACTTGTTTTTCTCATCAACAACTGCCTGGACCTTGATCGGCAGACCGTAGAGGTTGATGAAGCCCGCGCTGTCCTTCTGGTCATAATCGGACTCGCCGAAGGTCGCAATCTCCTCGCTGTAGAGGCTGTAGGGGCTGTCAACGCCCGCCTTGATGATATTGCCCTTGTAGAGCTTGAGCTTGACGTAGCCGGTGACCTTCTCCTGGGTCTTATCGACGAAGGCGGAGAGCGCCTCACGCAGGGGGGTGAACCACTGACCGTTGTAGACGAGCTCGGCAAAGGTGATGGAAAGCCTCTGCTTCTCATGCATGGTCAGCTTATCGAGGCAGATGGACTCGAGCGCCTCATGCGCCTTGTAGAGGATGGTGCCGCCGGGGGTCTCATATACGCCGCGGCACTTCATGCCGACGAGACGATTCTCGACGATATCGATGATACCGATGCCGTTCTTGCCGCCCAGCTCGTTGAGCTTCAAGATGATATTCTTCGCGGACATCTTCTCACCGTCGATCGCGACAGGGATGCCCTTCTCGAAGTTGATAGTCACGTATGTGGGCTCGTCGGGGGCGTCGATCGGGGAAACGCCCATCTCGAGGAAGCCGGGCTTCTCGTATGTCGGCTCGTTGTTGGTATCTTCAAGATCCAGACCCTCATGGGACAGATGCCAGAGGTTCTTGTCCTTGCTGTAGTTGGTCTCGCGGTTGATCTTCAGGGGGATGTTGTGCGCCTCGGCGTACTCGATCTCCTCCTCACGGGACTTGATCGTCCACTCACGCCACGGAGCGATGATGGGCATGTTGGGCGCGAAGTGCTTGATCGCCAGTTCAAAACGCACCTGATCGTTACCCTTACCGGTACAGCCGTGGCAGATCGCGTCTGCGCCTTCCTTGAGGGCGATCTCGACGAGACCCTTCGCGATGCAGGGACGAGCGGTAGAGGTACCCAACAGGTAATCCTCGTAGACAGCGCCCGCCTTCATGGTAGGGATGATATACTCGTCAACGTACTCCTCGGTCTGATCGAGGATATAGAGCTTGGAGGCGCCGGTCTTGATCGCCTTCTCCTCTAAGCCCCCCAGCTCGTCGTTCTGACCGACGTTGCCGGATACCGCGATGACCTCGCAGTTATTGTAGTTTTCCTTCAGCCACGGGATGATGATGGATGTATCCAGACCGCCCGAATAAGCGAGGACGACCTTTTTAATGTTTTCCTTATTGATTGCGTTCATAATGTACCTCCGAATGAATATGCGTTAGATTTGTTGTTTATGCATTTATTATACATCAAATCGCATATTTGTCAAGGAATATTTGCATATTATTGCAGATTTTTGCATTTTCTGTCAGCCTTGACAAATTCCGCCTATTATTATAGCCGACTTTTGGTGATTAATCAAGTCATCAGAGGGATTTTTCGCGCGCGTATCTTATATAATACTTGACAAAAGCGCATAAAGCCTCTATAATCCATAAGGATAAACACAAACCGACAGTTCGTTTGCGCCATCCTGTCGTTAAACAAAACCAGGGCATCCAAGGGGCTTACTATGCCCTTATACCGACTCGGATGCGTCTGCGATGGCAGGCGCTTTTCTTTTTATCAATCTCAACCGATTTATTACGGAGAAGCATTATGTACACACTGAAAACCTCAGCCGCCTTTGACAGCGCGCACTTTCTCAAGGGCTACAACGGCAAATGTGCCAATATCCACGGTCACCGCTGGACGATCGAGGTCCGCGCGGGCAGCGATACGCTGATCGACAACGGCGAGAAACGCGGGATGGTGATCGACTTCGGCGATCTGAAAAAGGAAGTGCGGGCGCTGGCGGACAGCTTCGATCACGCGCTGATCGTCGAGAAAGATTCCCTGAAGCCGAAAACGACTCAGGCGCTCTCGGAAGAGGGCTTCCGCATCATCGAAGTCGAATTTCGTCCGACGGCGGAGAACTTCGCGCGATACTTCTACGATGTGCTGACCGACAGAAAGCTGCCGGTCACCCGCGTTACCGTCTACGAAACGCCGGATAACTGCGCGAGCTACGAGGCATGAGTATGAAAACAGTCGAAAAATTCATCAGCATCAACGGCGAGGGCGCTCACGCGGGCGAGCTCTCGGCGTTCGTTCGCTTCAAGGGCTGTAACCTGCGCTGCTCCTACTGCGATACCTCATGGGCGAATAAGCCCGACGCGCCGTTTACCGAGCAGAAGCCCGACGAGCTGGCGGCATGGGTCAAGGAGAGCGGCGTGATCAACGTCACGCTGACAGGCGGCGAACCGCTGCTGCAAACGGATATCGCCGAGCTGATCGATCTGCTGATCCTACAGGGCAATCGCGTCGAGATCGAGACCAACGGCAGTATCCCGCTCGAGCGCCTCGCAGCTCTCCCCCGTCGGCCGGTCTTTACCACGGACTACAAGCTGCCGTCGAGCGGGATGGAGGAACATATGCGAGTCGAGAATTTTGCTCTTCTGAACAAGCACGACTCCGTGAAATTCGTCGTCGGGAGTACCGGCGATCTGGAACGTGCGCGAGAAATCATCGGCGCTTACCTGAACGATTCACCCTGTCACATCTTTCTCAGCCCCGTGTTCGGTCAGATCGAGCCCGCGGCGATGGTTGAATACATGCAACGATATAACATGACAAATGTTCGGCTGCAATTACAGCTGCACAAGTTTATATGGGATCCGAACGAAAGAGGGGTATAAATGGATACAAAAGCAATCGAATACCACGTATATGAGATACTCAAGGCGATCGGCGAGGATCCCGGGCGCGAAGGGCTGGTCGAGACGCCGGCACGGGTCGCGAGGATGCTGGAAGAAACGCTCGCCGGCACCGCCTATACCAATCACGAGATCGCCGAGATGTTCGGCAAGACCTTCACGAACGAGGCGGGCAGTGACATCGACAGCGCCGTCGTGATGCGTGATATCACGGTGTTCAGCTACTGTGAGCACCACCTCGCGCTGATGTACGATATGACGGTCAACGTCGCGTACATCCCCCGCGGCAAGGTACTGGGACTGAGCAAGATCGCGCGTATCTGCGACATGGCGGCGAAACGCCTGCAGCTGCAGGAACGATTAGGCAAGGATATCGCCGAGATCATCGCCGAGGCGGCGGATACACCCGATGTAGGCGTAGTCATCAGCGGCTGTCACAGCTGTATGACGGCGCGCGGCATCCGCAACCCTTCCGCAAAAACCGTCACCACCACCTATATGGGCGCGTTCAGAACCGATCGCGAGCTGAAAAAACTGGTAGAAGTATAATAATTTCGAGGAGAAAAGTATGAAAGCATTGGTATTATTCAGCGGCGGCGTAGACAGCACCACCTGTCTTGCACTCGCGATAGAAAAATACGGCGCCGACGAGGTGTTGGCGCTCTCGGTCAGTTACGGACAAAAGCATACAAAGGAGATCGAGGCGGCACAGAAGCTCGCGAAGCACTACGGCGTCAGGCTGATGACGCTCGACCTCTCTACGATCTTTGAAGGCTCGGACTGCTCCCTGCTGCAAGGCTCCGACGTCGAGATCCCCAAGGAGAGCTACGCCGATCAGCTCGCGCAGACGGACGGCTCGCCTGTCTCCACCTATGTACCGTTCAGGAACGGTCTGTTCCTCTCGACGGCAGCGAGCATAGCGCTGTCACACGGCTGCAGCGAGATCTACTACGGCGCTCACAGCGACGACGCGGCGGGCAGCGCCTACCCCGACTGCTCCGCACAGTTCAACGAGAGCATCAACCGCGCGATCTATCTCGGCAGCGGCAATCAGCTGAGCGTCAAAGCGCCCTTTATCGGCATGAGCAAGGCGCAGGTCGTCGCCGAGGGGCTGCGTTTAGGCGTACCCTACGAGCTGACCTGGAGCTGTTACGAGGGCGGCGAAAAGCCCTGCGGCGTATGCGGCACCTGCCGCGACAGAGCGGCTGCGTTTGAGGCGAACGGTGTCATAGACCCCGCGCTCTGATTACATTAATCTGTTGAGATCGACACAGCTCCCGACATGCGTGGCAGAAACTCGCAATGACATTTTATTATCACGGAGGACAATATGACCGGCAGAACCGAGAACGAGCGCGGTACCATCACCCTGCTCGGAAGAAATCATATAGAATATAAGAGCGACTACAACCCCGAGGTGCTGGAGACCTTCCCCAACAAGCATCCCGACAACGACTACTTTGTCAAGTTCAACTGTCCGGAGTTCACGAGCCTGTGTCCCATTACGGGTCAGCCGGACTTCGCGACCGTCTACATCTCCTACATCCCCGACAAGATCATGGTCGAGAGCAAATCACTCAAGCTGTATCTGTTCAGCTTCCGCAACCACGGCGACTTCCACGAGGACTGCATGAACATCATCATGAAGGACCTTGTCAAGCTGATGGATCCCCGCTACATCGAGGTGTGGGGCAAGTTCACCCCCCGCGGCGGTATCTCCATCGACCCCTACTGCAACTACGGAAAGCCGGGCACCAAGTTCGAGAAGCTGGCGTGGGACAGACTCGCTCAGCACGACCTCTACCCCGAAAAGATCGACAACCGATAACCGAATTAACATAAGCTGTCGCGTGAAATTCGCGGCGGCTTATTTGTTTTTAAATCGTCATTTTTGATTTACCATTTTAACAAATTGTAAATTTTACGCCGTTTTTATCAATTTTTTGCCATATATATGTAAAAAAAGATTGCAAAAAACACAACAGTTTGTTATACTATTGTAGTGTATATAACTATATCATGGGTTATTAGGGTTATCCCTGATAAAACAGGACAGGAAAACCAAGGTATATGAGAATCAGAAAGAAGAAATGGGCGGAGCCCGAGCTGAACGCCTGCCGCTACTACGTCAAGGAGCCCGAGAGCTATCGCGGGCGCTGGCGGGAGTTCTTCGGCAACGATCATCCCATCGAGCTTGAGATCGGCTGCGGCAAATGTACCTTCATCGCCGAGAAAGCGAAGCGCGATCCCGACAAGAACTTTATCGCAGTAGATATCAAGAATGATATGCTGGGCGTCGGCAGGCGCAACATCGAACGCATCTTCTCGGAAGAAGGCAGAACGCCGGACAACATCGCGCTGGCACGCTTCAACGTCGAGCAGCTCGACAGGATCATCGCTCCGGAGGACGGGATCGCGGTGATGTATATCAACTTCTGTAATCCATGGCCGCGCCTGAAGCATCAAAAGCGCAGGCTGACCTACCCGAAGAAGCTCAGTATGTACCGCGAATTTCTGACAAAGGACGCGGTGATCTACTTCAAGACCGATGACGACATGCTCTTCGAGGACAGCGTCGGTTACTTTGAAGAAGCGAAGTATCATATCCGCTTCATCACCCGCGACCTGCACAACAGCGACATCAAGGACAACATTGTCACCGAGCATGAGCAAATGTTCACCGACGAGGGTATCCCCATCAAATATCTGGAAGCGACCGTATAAGCACATTTGGTCAGGCTTGCAGCGGCTCTTTACGAGCCCCTACAACGACTACACCAAGGAGGTAGGAGAATGAAACGTTACCGCATGATCGCGGCTGTCACGGCAGTGGCGGCGCTGCTGTCAGGCTGTACCTCTCTGAGCCTCAACGGACGCGACATTCTCTCCCCTCCCCACGCCGCGGGTGACCGCGCCGACATCCAGCAGATGATCGAGAAGGACGCGGGCAAAAACTACGAACTCATCTATCCCGACGCGGGCGACCGCAAGAGCGGCGTCATCATGCGTGACCTCGACCGCGACGGAACCGACGAGGCGATCGCTCTATATACCGTCGGCGGCAGCGCGAGGATTCTTGCCGCCGAGAAAAAAGGCGGCAGCTACAAGAGTGTCGGCATCGCCGAGCTGCAGTCGGCGAACATCGGCAGCATGCGCTTCGCCGATATCGACAGAGACGGCATTGATGAAATCCTCATCAGCTGTGACGCGGGTTTACCCGCCGCCTCGTTGAGTATGTACCTCATGAACTCGGAGCTCAAGCAGGTCGATATCGCACAAGGCTTCACCGATTACATCACGGGCGATTTTGACGGCGACAGCGGCGAGGACGTGCTGATCCTCACACCCGTCAGTCCCGAAGCGACTGCTACGGCGAAGCTGCTGAGCTATGACGGAAGCGTCTTTACCGTACGCTCGTCCTGCGAGATCGATCCCGATATAACCGCCTACCCCTTACTGCAGTTTTCCGATATCGGCTCGGGTCAAAAGGGTGCTATCGCGGACGGGGTAACCGAGGACGGCAAGTATGCCACCCAACTGATTATGTTTGACCGGGCGGAAGATGCGCTGACCAATCCGCTGTTCGTATCCGCTAATTATGCGAGCTACGGACGCACCATTCCGCTGCTGTCGAGAGATATAGACGACGACGGAATGATCGAATTCCCGCTCTGTTCACTGACGGCACACAGCGGGAAGGAAGATATCTCGCATGTCTGCGCGCTGGCGCAGTGGTGCTGCTACGATCCCTCGAGCCTGATCCCGCTCTCAAAGGTCACCACCTTTTTGTGCGAACCCGCAGGCTTTATGCTCAAACTCGACGCGGAGCTCTCGACCACCGTCACCGCCCGCTACGACGGCGAGAACACCTTCACACTGCATGCGCTGACCTACAAGGGAACCGAGCCTCAGCTCGGCGAAGTTCTCCTGACGATCAAGCGCTATGACGCGGGCGACTTTGACAGCTCGACCATCTCCGAGGAGGTCATCCGTGAGAGCG
Source organism: uncultured Ruminococcus sp. (assembly GCA_902785355.1). Taxonomy (GTDB): domain Bacteria; phylum Bacillota; class Clostridia; order Oscillospirales; family Acutalibacteraceae; genus Ruminococcoides. The sequence goes on from CACZYF010000001.1 coordinate 96,442, forward strand.
GCTCAGCCGTCTACACCTGCATCAGGAGCGACAAATGTCCCCTGTCCGATAAAGAAATCAAAAACAGCTTTACGCTGATTGATAATAATTAAAATACAGATAATCCTGAACGGAGGTTATTCTTATGAAAAAGATTTTGGTATGCGAAGATGAAGCCGCTATCCGCGACTTCGTCGTGATCAATCTCAGAAGAGCCGGCTACGAGGTCGTCGAGGCTGACTGCGGCGAGATGGCTCTGCAGAAGTACGAGGAGCAAAACGGCGACTTTGACGTCGCGATCCTCGACATCATGATGCCCGGCATCGACGGCTTACAGGTCTGTAAGGAGCTCAGAAACCGCAACTCCGGCATCGGTATCATCATGCTCTCCGCACGCACCCAGGAGATGGACAAGGTCACCGGCCTCATGCTGGGCGCCGACGACTACATCACCAAGCCCTTCTCCCCCTCGGAACTGACCGCACGCGTCGACTCGCTGTACCGCCGCGTCTCCCTCTCGGAGCAGAAGAACGAGAACAACTTCAAGGAAGAGCTGCAGAGCGGTATCTTCACCCTCAACCTCAGAAACCGCGCGCTGATGAAGAACGGCAAGATGATCGAGCTGACGCAGGTCGAGTTTCAGATCATGGAATACTTCTTCTCCAATCCCGGCGTTGCGCTCGACCGTACCGACATCCTTAACCATGTCTGGGGCGAGGCGTATGTCGGCGAGGAAAAGATCGTCGACGTCAACATCCGCCGCCTGCGTATGAAGGTCGAGGACGAGCCGTCCAACCCCAAGTACATTGTAACCGTATGGGGTCTGGGCTACAAATGGGATACCGTGTGATTTGTCAAAGACAGATCAATGAATAATGAGTACTGAAATACAGAAGAAAGCATCATGTCGGTCATTCCCTTCCCCGGGGAGAGGGATGCCGTCTCCGGCTGAGGAAAAGCCCTCCCTTCACCATTCACTATTCACTATTCACCATTAACCAAAACGAGAGGGAGTGAATACATGTTTAAGGGTATCAACCGGCGCTGGCTGATCAATACCTTCTGCGTCATATTAGCCATCATAATTCTGCTGGTCATAACCTTATCCGTTTCCGTACACTCCTTATGCTACAATACGGTTGAAGCTGCGCTGACGACTCACGGCGAGGAGCTCGCGTCCGTTTTTCCCGGCTATACCGCTGAGAACGCCGAGCTCTTTCAGTCGGCGGCTTCCGTTTACGCAGCTGACTTTGACTACAAGGATGAAATGGAGATCGAGGTCATTAACGCTGACGGTAAGGTAGTAACGTCGTCCACCGGCTTCGGCACTGATGAAGAGGACATACCGGATTACAAGAACGCGCTCAGGAACAGTGACGGAAAGGCGCGCTACATCGGACGTAATCCGTCGGGTGAGAAGATCATGGCTGTCAGCCGCGTAATCCGCAACGCACAAGGAGCGGAACTGGGCGCGGTTCGCTATATATCCTCTCTGCGTAATGCCGACGCTAAGGTGCTCATCTACACCCTAATCGCTGCTGCGGTTGGTCTGATTATCATCGCGGTCGTCGCGGTATCGGGCTACTACTTCATCCGTTCCATCGTAAAGCCCGTGAATGAGATGAGCGACACCGCCCGTCGCATCGCACAAGGCGACTTTACCGCAAAAATCGATAAAATGTACGACGATGAGATCGGCGATCTGTGCGACAGCATCAACGACATGGCGAAGGAGCTCGATGCGAATGAAAAGCTCAAGAACGACTTTATCTCGCGCGTATCGCACGAGCTGCGCACTCCGCTGACCGCCATCAAGGGCTGGGCGGAGACCATGCAGTACGGCGTACCCGACCGCATCACGCTCGAGAAGGGTATGAGCGTCATCGTCAAGGAGAGCTCGCGCCTGACCTCGCTGGTCGAGGAGCTGCTGGACTTCTCGAAGCTTCAGAGCGGCAGACTGACTATGCAGATGGCGCGTATGGATATCCTCGCCGAGATCGACGAGGCAGTCTATATGCTCAAGGAACGCGCCCTATCGGAGGGCAAGCACCTGCTGTATGACGATCCCGAGGAGATGCCGATCATCTACGGCGATCGCAACCGACTCAAGCAGGTATTCCTCAACGTAATCGACAACGCGCTGAAATACACCCCCGAGGGCGGTATGATCGGCGTGCAGGTATATCAGGACTTTAAGGAGCACACCGTCAAGGTCGTCGTCGCCGACAACGGCTGCGGCATCGCGGCGGAGGATCTGCCTAAGGTCAAAGAAAAATTCTATAAAGCGAATCAGAAGATCAACGGCTCCGGCATCGGACTGGCGGTAGCCGACGAGATCATCAAGATGCATAAGGGCTCGCTTGAGCTCGAGAGCTCGCCCGAGGTCGGCACCACCGTCACCATCACCATCCCGATCTATAACGAGGCGGCAGCGCTGGACGACGACTCTCAGCCGCTGGGAGGCATCACCCCGCCTACAGCGTAAAACATCAACGATAAGAAGGTACTTATGAAAGAACAAGACAGAAAACAGCAAAAACGCATCACCTCCATCGGCGGTTCCGCGCTGATCGAAGGCATCATGATGCGCGGTCCCAAGCGCACCACCGTAGCGTGCAGGATCGATAAGGATCATATCTACACCGAGGATATCGAGGTCAAGCCGCTGTTCAAGGCGAAGTTCTGGAAGCTGCCGCTGATCCGCGGTATCGCGGGTATGATCGACAGCATGCGCCTGAGCTACAAGGCGCTGGGGCTCGCCGCGGACAAGGCGCTCGAGGCGGGTACCGTCGAGGAGGAGGAACCCTCCAAATTTGAAAAGTGGCTCGAAAAAACCTTTGGTGACAAGCTAATGAACGTCGTCATGGTCATCGCCTCCGTCTTAGGCATAGCGCTGGCGCTGGGACTCTTCGTGTTTCTGCCGGCGGCGCTCTTTGACTGGACGCTGGGCGGCGCCTTCAAGGTCGTCGACCCCGCGACGCAGGCGGTCTCCTACACCGTGGCGGGTCAGTTCGTGAAATCCGCCTTCTGCGGCGTTTTGAAGATCGCACTGTTCATCGGCTATATGCTGCTGGTGTCCCAGATGGCGGATATGAAGCGCGTGTTCAAATATCACGGCGCGGAACATAAAACCATCTTTTGTTATGAAAACGACGAGGAGCTGACCGTAGAGAACGTACGTAAGCAGTCCCGCTTCCATCCCCGCTGCGGCACCTCGTTCCTCGTGGTCACGCTCTTAGTCAGCATCTTCGTCGGACTGTTCATTCCCGTCGCTCCCTTCGGCGTCAAGCTGCTCAACCCCGTTTTCCGTCTGCTGCTCCTGCCGGTCATGGTGGGGCTCGGATATGAGTTCATCAAGCTCTGCGGCAGACACGACAACAAGCTGACCCGTATCCTCGCGACTCCCGGTCTCTGGGCTCAGCGTATCACTACCAAGGAACCCGAGGACGAGATGATCGAGTGCGCGATCGAAGCCATGAAGGCGGTGATCCCCGATGATGGCTCCGACATCGTCAACAACTGCGCTTGCGCAACTCCGTAAGCTTGAAATAATACTCGCCCATGCGGGGACAGAGAATCCCGCAGGCGACGCGAGAGAGATCCTGGCGGCGGTCATGAGCTGTCAGCCGAATCTTCTGCGATTAAAATATGAAACGATCCTGTCCTCCGAACAGCTCGACAGGTCGGTCTCGATGGCGAAAAGACGCGCGTCGGGCGAGCCGATCCAGTATGTGCTTGGTATGTGGAGCTTCATGGGCAGAGATTATAAGGTTGGACAGGGCGTGCTGATCCCCCGCGACGACACCGAGGTGCTCGTCGGTGAAGCGCTGCGCATGATAAGGTCCGTTCCCCGTCCGCGTATCGTTGATCTGTGCTCGGGTTCGGGCATCATTGCGATCACGCTCGCAAAGGAGCTTGACGCAACGGTTTACGCCGTGGAGAAAAGCGGCGAGGCGTTCGCCTATCTTAAAGAAAACATCACACTGAATCAGGCGGACGTCAAGGCAATCCGCGCCGATATAAAGGATTGTGTCGTCGATTTCGGCGACTGTTCACTCGATATGATCGTATCGAACCCGCCCTACATCCGCTCGAACGATATCGCCGACTTGCAAAATGAGGTTCAGTATGAGCCGAGGCTCGCGCTGGACGGCGGCGAAAGCGGGTACGATTTCTACGAGCTGATCATCCGATTATGGACGCCGAAGCTGAAAGACGGCGGAACTATCGCCTTCGAGCTAGGTGAAGGGCAGTTCGACTATGTCGCAAACCTGCTGAAAGCCGCCGGATATACCAATATAATAGGTTACCCCGATATCCAGGGCATCACCCGCGCGGTAACAGCCGAATATGGAGAACGGTTAACGAAGAATGGTTAAGGGAACGCTTCGCGTTTGGGTTCCTTTAAATCGTATGCGAACAGAACCCCCTTTCACCGTTCATCAATCACCTTTCACTGTTTGCTGAAAATAGATTTTTTGTTCGAAAATCTTGATTATTTCAAACATATATGCTATAATTTCATCAGTTGAGATCACTACAGGCGAATAATCTTCGCCCTCACAATGCTATTTGAATCAGAAACCAAAGGAGAGATTTTTCATGGCTCTGGATAAGAACAAAGCTCTGGAAACCGCGTTATCACAAATCGAGAAGCAGTTCGGCAAGGGTGCTGTCATGCGCCTGGGTCAGAACACGCATATGAATGTCGAGCATATTTCGACAGGCTCGCTGAGCCTGGATATCGCGCTGGGTATCGGCGGTCTGCCCCGCGGCAGAATCGTCGAGATCTACGGACCCGAGAGTTCGGGTAAGACCACCCTGTCCCTGCACTGTATCGCGGAGGGTCAGAAGAACGGCGGCAACGTCGCCTTCATCGACGTAGAGCATGCGCTCGACCCGGTCTACGCCGCCGCCTTAGGCGTCGACGTCGACAGCCTGCTGGTCTCTCAGCCCGATACCGGTGAGGACGCGCTCGAGATCGCCGAGGCGCTGATCCGCTCCGGCGCGATCGACGTCATCGTCATCGACTCGGTCGCCGCGCTGGTCCCCAAGGCGGAGATCGAGGGCGAGATGGGCGACAGCCACGTCGGTCTGCACGCCCGGCTGATGTCTCAGGCGCTGCGTAAGCTTGCCGGCGCGATCAACAAGTCCAACTGCGTCGCGATCTTCATCAACCAGCTGCGTGAGAAGGTCGGCGTCGTTTACGGTAATCCCGAGGTCACCACGGGCGGCAGAGCGCTGAAGTTCTACTCCTCCGTTCGTATCGACATCCGCCGCATCGAGACCCTCAAGTCCAACGGCGAGATGGTCGGCTCCCGCACCCGCGCCAAGGTCGTCAAGAACAAGATCGCCCCTCCCTTCAAGGAAGCAGAGTTCGATATTATGTACGGCGAAGGCATCAGCCGCGTCGGCGAGCTGATTGACCTTGCGGTGAAAGCAGACGTCGTACAGAAGAGCGGCGCATGGTTCTATTACGGTGAGACCCGTTTGGGTCAGGGCCGCGACAACGTCAAGGAGCTGCTGAAAAACGACGACGCGCTCCGTAACGAGATCGAAGCTAAGCTCTGGGAGAATGTCGACAAGCTCACTTCCCGCGCGAAGAAGCCCGCAAAGGCTGCCGCGAAGCCGGTAGCCGCCGAGCCTGCTCCGGCTCCCGCCGCTCCCGCCGAGAAGAAGAAAAAGAGCGCTAAGATCGACATTCTGGTCGAGGATTGATCAATAAAATGCAAATAACCGCTGTTGAGCCCCGTCGTAAGGGGCTCTCTGCGCTCTATATCGACGGTGAAGAGGCGATGAAGCTCGACACCGAGGTGCTCCTGTCCCATCGCTTCGACGTGGGGCGCGAGATCACCGACGAGGAACTGCACGACTGTGTGCAAGCCTCCGATAAAAAGCGCTGTAAGGACAAGGCGATGTGGCTGATCTCCTTCCGCGATCACTCACGGCACGAGCTTTTAACGAAGCTCAGACGCGATTACAGGGAGGATACCTGCGAGGCGGCGGTCGGACGGCTGGAGGAACTCGGGCTGATCGATGACGGGCGTTACGCGCGCCGATATGCCGCCGATCTCGTGAACCTCAAGCATCTCTCCGAGCGCGGCGTTCGCGAGAAGCTGCGCGAGAAGGGCATCGACCGTGACCTGATCGATGAAGTAGTCGACGATCTCGTCATCGACGAAAAAGATCAGATTCGCCTTGTGATAGAGAGAAAATACGCGCGCGCGATCCTTGACGAGAAGGATCAGCGCCGCGCCGCCAACGCGCTGGCGCGCATGGGCTTCCGCTACGCGGACATAAAAAGCGTGCTGCGTGAATATACAGAGATAGAGGACGATTATGAGTAGCGTAGGAATCGTATCCCTCGGCTGCGCCAAAAACCGCGTAGACGCCGAGATGATGATGTATCAATTGAATCAGGCGGGCTTCCAGCTCAAGGAAGACCCCGCGATGGCGGACGCCGTCATCGTCAATACCTGCGGCTTCATCGAAAGCGCCAAACAGGAAAGCATCGACGAAATTTTGGAGCTTGCTCAACTGAAAAAGGAAGGCAAGATCAAAGCGATCATCGTCACCGGATGCCTCGCCGAGCGCTATAATACCGAAATCATGAAGGAGCTCGAGGAGGTCGACGCGGTCATCGGTATCGGCAAGAACGCCGATATCGCCGATGTGGTGCAAAAGGCACTCGACGGCGAGAAGACCGAGGTTTTTCCCGACAAGATGGAACTGCCGATGGAGGGCGGCCGCGTACAGAGCACCGAGCGCCACTGGGCGTACCTCAAGATCGCCGACGGCTGTGACAACTGCTGCACCTACTGCGCGATCCCGCTGATCCGCGGCTCGTTCCGCTCCCGAAGAATGGAGAACATCATCGAAGAAGCCGAGCGCCTCGTCAGAAACGGCGTCAAAGAGCTCAACGTCATCGCGCAGGACACCACCCGCTACGGCGAGGATCTCTACGGTGAGCTAAAGCTCGCGGAGCTGCTCAGAAAGCTCTGCAAAATCGACGGTCTGCAGTGGATCCGCGTGCTCTACTGCTACCCCGACCGTATCACCGACGAGCTTCTCGACACCATCCGCGAGGAAGAAAAAATCGTCAAATATATCGACCTGCCGCTGCAGCACTGTAACGGCAGAGTGCTGCGCGCAATGAACCGCCGCGGCGATAAGGAAAGCCTTCTGACGCTCGTGAGCCATATCCGCGAGAAGATCCCCGGCGTCGTGCTGCGAACCACCCTGATCGCGGGCTTCCCCGGTGAGACGGAGGAGGACTTTGAGGAGCTGAGCGACTTTGTCGCACAGACGCGCTTTGAGCGGCTCGGATGCTTCGCCTACTCACAGGAGGAGGATACGCCCGCCGCTCTGCTGCCGGATCAGATCGACGAGGATGTCAAGAACCGCCGCGCTGAGATCATCAGCGAGCAGGAGGCGCTGATCATCGACAGCTGGTGCGAGGATCAGGTCGGCAAGGAACTCGACGTACTGGTCGACGGCTTCGACCGCTATGCCGACTGCTGGTTCGGACGCTCGCTGTTTGACGCGCCGGAGGTCGACCCCTGCGTATTCTTCACCGTCGGCGAGACAAAGCCTCGCCCGGGCGACATTGTTCGCGTACACATCACCGACCATATCGACTGTGATCTGACAGGAGAGATGTTATGAAAAAAATGAACCTGCCCAACAAGCTGACCATGCTGCGGATCCTGCTGGTACCCGCCGTGATCGCGTGTATCCTGATCGACTTTCCGTTCCACCTTTTAGCGGCGGCAGTCCTGTTCGGGATCGCCTCGATCACCGACGCGCTGGACGGAAAGATCGCGCGCAGGGATAACCTGATCACCGACTTCGGTAAATTCGCCGATCCGCTGGCGGATAAGATCCTCGTGATCTCGGTGCTGGTGTGCTTCGTCAAGCTCGGGCTGTGCGGCGCCGTCCCGCTGATCATCATCATCTTCCGCGAGTTCGCCGTGACCTCGGTAAGGCTCGTCGCCGCCGCGAAGGGCAAGGTCATCGCCGCCAATATGTGGGGCAAGGTCAAGACCGTGTCCCAGATCGTCGCGATCGGCGCGATCTTCCTGATGCAGACCGCTTTGGATATAATCTCACTCGCTATGGTGGGCTGGGTCGTACCCTTCGGTCATCTTCAGTCGTATAACTGGACCGCGTACTGGACCCTCGATACTATATATAATGTATTCAACATCATCGGTCAGGTGCTCATATGGATCGTTGCGGTCGTCACCGTGATCTCCGGCGTGAAGTACCTGAAAGATAATATAGAAGTCATCAGCGATATGTAAATCGGTTGCGATTGCCGCGTCGTCGGCTTGACCCCCGACTTCTCACAATAACATTTATAATAATAGTTGCAAAATCCGAAGATATCGTATATAATAGGATAGATATATAAAAAGGCAGCGATTAGGAGAAGTAATCCCGCAGAAGCTGACAGAGAGGACGGCATATGCTGAAAGCCGTCTGAGTGGACGCCGGATGAAATGCGCCTATGAGCCCGCGACGGGAAAGGATACAGGTATTATGATCCCGAGTATCGCCGCGCGTCAGCCCGCGTTAAGGGCTAGAGGGCATTATACCTTATATAATGCCAAATTTGGGTGGAACCACGGCGCTGTCGTCCCTATGGGATGACGGCGCTTTTTTCAGATTACAGCGATAGATGAAGGATGGGTTATCCCACTACGATTGATAATCATTCAAAAAGCGAAGCTTTTCCGCAACCGTTCTCTGTTCTCCGTTCACCATGATAAAAGGATTTGATCACAATGTTCGACACACTGAAAGCCGACCTGAACGCTGTAATGCAGCGCGACCCGGCGGCACGCAACCGGATGGAGGTATTCTTCCTCTACTCAGGCTACAAGGCGGTACGCAAATACCGCCGTGCCCACTGGTTTCATATCCACAACATGAAGTTCATCGCCCGGTGGCTGAGCCAGCGCGCCCGCCACAAAACGGGCGTAGAGATACACCCCGGCGCCACCATCGGCAAGGGACTTGTCATCGACCACGGTATGGGCGTCGTTATCGGCGAGACCACCATCATCGGCGACAACTGCCTGATCTACCAGAACGTCACCCTCGGCGGCACCGGTAAAGATCAAGGCAAGCGCCATCCGACCCTCGGCGACAATGTGATGGTTGGTTCGGGCGCTAAGGTTCTCGGTCCGTTCAAGGTCGGCGATAACTCGCGTATCGCCGCGGGAGCCGTGGTACTCTCCGAGATCCCGCCGAACAGCACCGCTGTCGGCGTACCCGCCCGCGTAGTAAGGATCAACGGCGTACGCCCCGACCTACTCGACCAGATCCACTACTCCGATCCCGTCGCGCAGGAGCTGTGCCGTATGCATAACGAGATCCAGCAGTTAGGACTGGAGGTACAATATCTGAAAAACAGGTTGAACAAAAATGCCGATCGTCTCAAAAACAATGCTCAGTCACCTACAGTGACAGCTCCCCAAGGATTGGGAAGCGATGAAAAAGGAAAGGAAGATTAAAATGATTCTATACAATACACTCGGCGGTACAAAACAGGAATTCATTCCGCACGAAGCAGGCAAGGTCAAGATGTACACCTGCGGACCGACCGTCTACCACTACGCTCACATCGGCAACCTGCGCACCTACATCATGGAAGATGTGCTGGAAAAGTATTTCCGCTATATCGGTTACGACGTTCTGCGCATCATGAACATCACCGACGTCGGTCACTTAAGCTCCGACGCGGATACCGGAGAGGATAAAATGCTCGCGGGCGCAAAGCGCGAGCACAAGACCGTCATGGAGATCGCGCAGTTCTACACGGACGCGTTCTTCTCCGACACCGCGAAGCTCAACATCAAGACCCCCGACGTCGTCGAACCCGCTACCCACTGCATCCCCGAGTTCATCGAGATGGTACAGACCCTGATCGACAAGGGCTACGCGTACCTTTCGGGCGGCAACGTCTACTTCGACACCTCCAAGCTCGACAGCTACTATGTCTTCGGCAACATGAACGAGGATGAGCTGCAGGTCGGCGTGCGCGAGGACGTCACCGAGGACGAGAACAAACGCAACAAGAACGACTTCGTCCTCTGGTTCACCCAGAGTAAGTTTGAGGATCAGGCGCTCAAGTGGGAGTCGCCGTGGGGCTTAGGCTACCCGGGCTGGCATATCGAGTGCTCCGCCATCTCCATTAAGCACGCGGGCGAGTACCTCGACATCCACTGCGGCGGCGTGGACAACGCTTTCCCCCATCACACCAACGAGATCGCCCAGAGCGAAGCGTACCTCGGCCATCAGTGGTGCCCGTACTGGTTCCATGTGCTCCATCTGCTCGACAAGCGCGGCAAGATGTCGAAATCCAAGGGTGGTTTCCTGACCGTTTCTTTGCTCGAAGAGAAGGGCTACGATCCGCTGGCATACCGCTTCTTCTGCCTGCAGTCACACTACCGCAAGCCGCTGGTATTCAGCTTTGAGAACCTCGACAATACCGTACAGGCGTACAATAAGCTGGTCGCGCGTATCGCGAAGCTCAGCGCCGACGGCGAGCCCGACCTCGAGGCGGCAAAGGCGTATCAGGAGAAGTTCAGAGAAGCGCTCGACAACGACCTGAACACCTCACTCGCGATCACGGCGCTGTACGACGTCTTAAAGGGCGATATCTCCGACGCGACCAAGCGTTATCTGATTGCGGACTTCGACAAGGTGCTGTCGCTGGGGCTGATCGAAGCGGCTGAGAAGAAAGCCGCGGATACAGCACCCGCAGAGGGCGTAGACGTCGCAAAGATCGAGGCACTGATCGAGAAACGCAAAGATGCCAAGGCAGCCAAAAACTGGGCGGAAGCCGACCGGATCCGTGACGAGCTGAAGGCTTCGGGGATCATATTGAAGGACAGCAAAGAGGGTACGACCTGGAGTATCGAATAATATCATACCGCAGTTCTCAAGTGAGGGCTGCGGTATTTTTTGCGTCGAGAGGACATATACTGTATCGGTGATAATATGAAATTTCTGGTACTGACAAAACGGCGGCTCATGATCCTACTCTCATGCGTAATGATCGGTGCAGTGGCGATGGTCGTCGCAAGCTCCACTGCGGGACAGATCGTCGCAACCATGAGCGAGCCTCGCGAGATCCCGATCTACTATGTCGATACACAGGAGAAGGTCTGCGCCATCTCGTTCGACGCGGCTTGGGGGAACGAACAGACCGTGACCCTGCTGGATATCCTCGATAAATACGAGATCAAGAGCACCTTTTTCCTCGTCAAGCAGTGGGTCGACAAATACCCCGACGACGTTAGGGAAATCGCCGCGCGCGGCCACGACGTCGGCAACCACAGCGCGACCCATCCCCATATGGCGCGGCTCAGCGTAGAGGATCAGCTTAAAGAGATCCGCGCCTGTAATGAGGCGGTCGAAAAGCTGACGGGCAGCTGCCCGACTCTGTTTCGTCCACCCTACGGAGAATACGACAACAAGCTCGTGCAGAACCTGAGGGATGAAGGGATGTACTGCGTACAGTGGAACATCGACAGTCTCGACTGGAAGAACCCTTCCCCCGATGAAATGGTCAGCCGCATCCAAAGTAAGCTCGTGCCCGGTTCGATCATCCTTCTGCACAACGGCGCCGAGAACACACCCGAGGCACTGCCGCGTATCATCGAAGCGATCCGCGCCGAGGGTTATACCATTGTCCCGATCTCACAAATCATTCCCGAAGGCGATTATACGACCGATCACGAGGGAAAAATGATACTGACTCAGCATGAAAAAAGCACCTCCGATTAACTCGGAAGTGCTTTACTTTTTTATAAAAAGATTATTTTGAATCCGCCGTGCTATTAGCAGGCTTTTTTGACTTTGCCGGCGTATCTAGCCGCTCGAACACCATCTCGGAGCCTGCAGAGCTGGTCAGCGTCAGCGTGCCATTCTCATAGAGATAAGGCGCAGACAAGCCCTCCTCATCCGTGAAAACTTTCTTTCTGTAATCAACGGTCAAAGCGATTGTATCGTCGGGCAGAGCCAGCGTCGCCTCTTTATCTTTAACGGTCAGAATGATATCATCGAGCATATCGAGGCTCGGATCGAGATTCCAGTCATAAGCGCTCGCGCTCAGAGAAATCAGCTGATAGCTCCCGGAGATATCGACCTTACCGCAGGCGGAAAAGCCGAGCGCCGCGCACAAAACGACAATCAGTACAATCAGCTTCTTCATCGTTTTGTGAAGGTCATCACGCTGTCATCCGACTGAATGGTGATAGACTTGCCCGCAGCGGAATCGCTGACTGTAAAGCTCGTCACACCGGTGCCGTTCGACAGGGTATGAGCACTTTGATCGATGGTATAGTGATAGGTGTCGCTCCCCTCGCCAAGGGTCATCGTACACTCATTTCCGCGGACGGTCAGCGTATAACTGCCGCTGACGGAAGCGATCGACGCGGAAAAATCCTCGCCGCCGCTGACAAAACCGCTCAAGGTATAATCACCGTCAAGGCTGTGTTTATCTGTAAACCATCCCCATGATATGGCAAAAAAAGCGAGGCTTGCGATCAACGCTGCTAAAAAGGCAACCAAAAAAGCCAATCGTCCGGTGTGCTTCTTTCGTACGGGCGGCATAGATTCTGCCGGAGCGGGATAGGGCGTAGGAGCGCTGTACTGTTCATGCGGTGCGGTATAATGCGACTCGGCGGGACGTAAGGTGTTGACGCTGTAGACGGGGCGCTCGTTCAGTACGGGCATAACAGGCTGCTGAGGGCTATGGGACGGCTCCTGCGGAAGCGGTTGAGCTTCCATCGGCGTACCGCAGACGGTACAAAACACATTCTGCTCACTGACCTCGGCGCCGCAGTTCGGACAGAATCTCGCCATCATGAAACCTCTCTTTCTGTTATGCAACTCGATTTACGTAATATTGATTCGTTAATATCCGCCGTTCATGACGGCTTCCTTAACCTGTTCCTTCAGGCTGTCCAGCGGCGACTTATCGGGGATCAGGGGAACGTTCTGCTTGGGCAGGCACGACGCGCTCTGCTGGCTCTTCATCTGTATCACGATATTATGGCGCTGCACCAGCTGGAATATCTGGATGATCGTGTTGCAGCTGTCGATCTGTTTGAGGATATCCTCACGCTTCTCACGGTGATCCGCCTCGTAGATCGCCGCCTTCACCTGACGTTTGAGGCTGTCGAGAGGGGCAAGCTGAGGCATCGGCACCGGAGCGGGCTTCGGGAGAGAAGAGGCGCTCTGCTGGCTCTTCATCCCTATCACGAGTCCGGTATGCTTCACAAAAGAAAATATCTGCTCGATGGTCTGACAGTTATCGACTGCTCTGATCAAGTCTTCGGTTGACAGGTCGGGATGTCCGGGTATATGCAAGCGTACGCCTCCTTTCAATTTCATCACATTATCGGTAATATTATAAACGACCTTGAACATTTTTTCAAGTAAAAGTAAACTTATTATGAAGTTTATTTACAATAATCGCGATTTGTGGTATTCTATTCGTATATTTTTTCAGAATACGGAGCGATTTATGGCTTATTTAGACGATAATAACGAGAATCTGTACACCGCGGGCGATCCGCTGGAGGCGCTCGACCGCGAGCTGGCGGAGCTGAAAAGCACTCTCGGCGAGATGGAGGAACAATCCGCTCCCGCCGATGATCCGACATCTGAGCCTGAGGAGAACACCTCCGAGGATAAGGCGCAGCCCGAACCGACAGCCGAGGAGATTCCCGCAGAAGAACCCGTTAAACCCAAAACAGAGGAAGATATGAAGAATCCAAAGAATAAAGAGAAGAACCGCACGCCGCTGATCGCTGTGCTGATCATCCTGACCGTTTTGCTGATCGGCAGCATCGGCTTCGGCGTGTACCGTATGGTCGCGCCGGGGAACGTCGACAGTACCGCCGAGCCTACCGCAAGCGGCAAGGTCGTCACCGTCACCGACTCGGAGATGGGCGAGCTCGAGATACAGACCGCCAAGGGCGCCAAGCTGAATACCCTCACCAAAGAAAATCTGACCACAGAGAAGGACGGCACCTATGCCTACTATGAGGACGGGGTGAAGATCTCACACCTCGGCGCCGATCTGAGCGAATTCCAGTCCGGCGTCGACTTTGAAGCGCTGAAAAACGCCGGCGTCGAATTCGTTATGCTTCGCGTCGGCGGCAGATATTACGGTGAAAAGGGCACCATGTATGAGGACACCGTCTTTGAGGACTTCTACGAGAAGGCTCAGGCGGCGGGGCTGAAGATCGGCGCTTACTTCCTCTCACAGGCGACCACCGTCGAGGAAGCCAAGGAAGAAGCGAACTTCATCCTAAAAAAGCTGAACGGCAGAAAGCTCAGCTATCCGATCGCCTTTGACTGGGAGAATATCGGCGACGATGAAGCGCGTACCGACAATGTGACCGGCGAGACGCTGACGCTGATGGCGGAGGCGTTCTGCGATACCATCAGCGAATCAGGCTACAAGCCGATCGTTTACTCCAATACCGACCAGATGTTCACCCGCTACGACTTCGAGACCATGAAGGACTACGACTTCTGGCTCGCCGACTACCGCGACTTCCCGAACATGTACTACAAATTTGACATGTGGCAATATACCAAGGAGGGCACGATCGACGGCATAGAAGGCACGGTCGATCTGAACCTAAGCTTCACCGATTTCAGCGAGTGATCCGGGTGAGATCGCCGCGTAGTGACAAACGGTAGAGTGCTTTTTGGAATATTTACAACAAACAAAAGCGCCTACGGATGTAAGCGCTTTTTAAAACGGTTATGAATCGAAGAAGTGCTGACCGTCGTCGGTGACGAGCCGCTCCGTCTTAGGATACTCGAAGATCTCCGGATTATCGCGGTTCGCTTCCAGATAGGTGACAAACTCCGCCGCGTACCACTTCGCCATACCGAGATTATGCATAAGGTAATGGCCGCAGTTGACAGGCGTCGCGCCGGGAACCTCCTCGGTATCATCCACCGACTTAAAGGCGCTCAGGAGCAGTCCATAGATCTCCTGAGGCGTTCTGTCGCCCTTCATGATCAGATAGAAGCCTGTCAGGCAGCCCATCGGACCCCAATAGACGATCTCGTCCTTGTACTCCGGATCGTTGCGCAGATAAGTGGCAATGATATGCTCGAGCGAGTGCATCGCCGCTACGTCGATCACCGGCTCCCTGTTCGGTCTTTTGAGCCGGATATCATAGGTCGTGACCGAAGCGCCCGCGACGGTATCTACCCTGCTGACAAAAATACCGGGGATGATGCGTGTATGATCGACCGAAAAGCTTTGTATCAGTTCCATCTTGCTGTCTCCTTTACACTTTATCATTCTAAGTCTAAGTGTAACATAAAAAGCTCAAATAAGCAAGATTGAAAAAACGCACTTTATACTAAGTATCCATTAAACGCTTTAACAAATTTGTTAGCGAGAAATTTCGCAGAGCAAGGCGGAGGACGCAGGCATACTGGCGTATGTCAAGGACGATGTCAAGGACGACAACACCGCTATGCGGAATTTAACGCAATAAATGTTAAAGTGTTTTAATGATACTTAGTATGAAGCTCCGAAAAGCCGTTACTGGAACATATCCTTCGCGCTGTCGACCAGATCGCCCAGTGCGTCGGCGACCTTATCCGCCTTCTTCTGCAGGGTCTTCTTGTTGTTCTGCATCATGGCGACCCCGACAAGACTGACCGCCGCTCCCGCGAGCATACCGCCGATGATGCACCACAAGCTTCCGCCCTTCTTCTCACACGACATATTTTTATTCATCTTCAAACCTCCTTTGCACATCATTTCATCATTATTGTCTGCAAAGGGATTCGGTATATACTAAGATAAAAGAGGGAATTTCTTTTGGAAAAAACTGACAAAAAAGTACTGAACATCGTGCTCTTTGAGCCCGAGATCCCGCAGAACACCGGCAACATCGCCCGCACCTGCGCCGCCACCGGCGCGAGGCTCCATCTCGTGCGCCCGTTCGGCTTCGAGATCACCGACCGCAATCTGAAAAGAGCCGGGCTGGACTACTGGTATCTCGTCGACATCACCTACTACGATTCGATCGACGACTTCTTCAAAAAGACCGACGGCGGAGAATACTTTTTCTTCTCCACCAAGGCGCGCCATACGCACAGCGAGGTCAGCTACCCCGACGGCGCGTACATCATCTTCGGCAAGGAGACCCGCGGCATCCCCGAGCATGTTCTCATGAAGTACCCCGATCGCTGTGTACGCATCCCGATGATTGACGAAGCAAGGTCGCTGAACCTTGCGAACTCCGTCGCCGTCGGCTGCTACGAGGTACTCCGCCAGTGGAACTACCCCGAGCTCCTCACCAAAGGCGAGCTCCACCGCCACCACTGGGAGGACGCGGAACAGCCGACGACGACCTTATGATTACTGCCCGCTTGAAAACAGCGGGCTTTTTTGTACATCTGTGCATAAAACTTACATTTTCCTATTGCATGGATTGGTGTTTTGTTATATAATTATGAAGTAAAATTATGGTATCGGAAGTTTGCGGTTAGCTTTAAGTAACCACTATTGCTTTCTTGGCTTAGAATTCGCGGACGTCCGATATACAGAAAGGATGTTTTTATCATGAAACTCAACAAGTACACCGTTGATGACATCAACTTCGCGGGCAAAAAGGTACTCTGCCGCTGTGACTTCAACGTCCCGCTCAAGGACGGCGTTATCACCAACGACAACCGTATCACCGCAGCACTCCCCACTATCAAGAAGATCATTGCCGACGGCGGCAAGCTGATCCTGTGCTCTCACCTGGGCAAGCCGAAGAACGGCCCCGAGGAGAAGTTCTCTCTGGCTCCCGTTGCCGCTCGTCTTAGTGAGCTGCTGGGTCAGGACGTCGTCTTCGCGAACGACGACGAGGTCGTCGGCGAGAACGCCAAGGCTGCTGTTGCCGCTATGAAGGACGGCGACGTCGTTCTGCTCCAGAACACCCGTTTCCGCAAGGAAGAGACCAAGAACCTCCGCTCACCGCGCTCACTGCTCCACCGTCGGCGTTACCGACCACATCAAGGAGACCGCTGTCGGTTACCTGATGCAGAAGGAGATCGACTACCTCGGCAACGCGGTAGAGGCTCCCGTACGCCCCTTCGTCGCGATCCTCGGCGGCGCTAAGGTTGCTGACAAGCTGAACGTTATCTCGAACCTGCTCGAGAAGTGCGACACCCTGATCATCGGCGGCGGCATGGCTTACACCTTCGCTAAGGCGCAGGGTAAGGCGATCGGCACTTCCCTCGTAGACGACACCAAGCTCGACTACTGCAACGAGATGATCAAGAAGGCGGAGGAGCTCGGCAAGAAGCTGCTCCTGCCCATCGACACCGTCTGCACCAAGAGCTTTCCCGATCCGATCGACGCTCCCATCGAGACCGAGGTCTATGCTTCGGGCGAGATCCCCGAGGACTGCATGGGTCTGGACATCGGTCCCGCTACCCGCGAGCTCTATGCCGAGGCTGTTAAGTCCGCTAAGACCGTCGTATGGAACGGTCCTATGGGCGTATTCGAGAACCCGATCCTCGCTGAGGGCACGATCGCTGTCGCAAAGGCTCTGGCTGAGACCGACGCTACCACCATCATCGGCGGCGGCGACTCCGCTGCGGCTGTCGTCAACCTCGGCTTCGCCGACAAGATGAGCCACATCTCCACCGGCGGCGGCGCTTCTCTCGAGTATCTCGAGGGCAAGGTTCTGCCCGGTATCGCGGCTATCGCCGACAAAGACTAATCAACATTGAATGAGGGCGGCTCTCGTCGCCCTCTATTACCATACGAAAGGAATTTTATTATGATACTTGACGCTTTAACCAAAAGTATGAGAAAAACCATCATCGCGGGCAACTGGAAGATGAACAAAACCCCCTCCGAGGCGAAGGCGCTGCTCGAGGAGATCATCCCCCTCGTATCCGACGCTGCGTGTGAGGTTGTCGCCTGCGTTCCTTACGTAGACCTTGCGACCGCTGTCGAGGCGACCAAGGGAACCAATATCAAGATCGGCGCCGAGAACTGCCACTGGGCTGAGAGCGGCGCGTTCACCGGCGAGATCAGCACCGGTATGCTCAAGGAGATCGGCGTAGAATACGTCGTGATCGGTCACTCCGAGCGCAGACAGTACTTCGGCGAGACCGACGAGACCGTCAACAAGCGCGTCAAGGCGGCTCTTGCGGCGGGACTCAAGCCCATCGTCTGCGTCGGCGAGCTGCTGTGGGAGCGCGAGTGCAACATCACCAACGAGGTCATCGCGCGTCAGATCAAGCTCGACCTGTGGGATGTCACCCCCGAGGAGATGGCGAACGTCGTCATCGCTTACGAGCCTGTATGGGCGATTGGCACCGGCAAGACCGCTACTGCTGAGCAGGCGGAGGAAGTCTGTGAGTTTATCCGTATGTGCTTAAAGACTCTGTATGGTCTGGAGATCGCTTCGGGCGTTACCATCCAGTACGGCGGTTCCATGAACGACAAGAACGCTGCCGAGCTGCTGGCTAAGACCAACGTTGACGGCGGCCTGATTGGCGGCGCTTCTCTGGTTGCTGAGAAGTTCGCGGCGATCGTCGCGGCGACTAAGCCCGCGGAGTTCTGATTTTGACACTTCGGTGAGGGTTCAAGACTTTATCACCCCACCACAGAGAGGACTATTATATGAAAAAACCGATTGCATTAATCATTATGGACGGCTTCGGCATCGCGCCCAAGTACGGCAACGCCATCACCTATGCGCGTACCCCGTATCTTGATCAGCTGTTCTTCAAGAATCCCGTTACCATGATCGGCGCGTCGGGTCTGGACGTAGGTCTGCCGCACGGTCAGATGGGTAACAGCGAGGTCGGACACACCAACATGGGCGCGGGCCGCATCGTCTACCAGGAGCTCACCCGCATCACCAAGTCCATCGAGGACGGCGACTTTTTCGAGAATGAAGCCATGAACAAGGCGGTCGACAACGCGCTCGAGCACAACAGCTCGCTGCACCTGTTCGGTCTGCTGTCCCCCGGCGGCGTCCACAGCCACAACACCCACCTCTACGGCATCCTGGAGCTGTGCAAGCGCAAGGGACTCGATAAGGTTTACATCCACGCTTTCCTCGACGGTCGTGACGTACCGCCCTCCAGCGCCAAGGAATATGTCGCTGAGGCTGTCGCGAAGTGCGAGGAGATCGGCGTAGGTAAGATCGCCACCATCGAGGGCAGATACTACGCGATGGACAGAGATAACCGCTGGGAGCGCGTCGAGAAGGCGTATTCCGCGATCGTCTACGGCGAGGGCGTACAGGAGACCGATCCCGTACAAGCTGTACAAAACAGCTATGACAACGGCGTGACCGATGAGTTCATGCTCCCCGCAGTCATCGCAGGCGGCGACACCGTCAAGGCGAACGACAGCGTGATCTTCTACAATTTCCGTCCCGACAGAGCGCGCGAGATCACCCGCACCTTTGTCGATCCCGCGTTCTCGGGCTTTGAGCGTAAGAACGGCTTCTTCCCCGTCTGCTACGTCTGCATGACCCAGTACGACGCGACCATGCCGAATGTCGAGATCGCGTTCAAGCCGCAGAAGCTCGTCAACACCCTCGGCGAGTATCTCTCTAAGAACGGCTTGACCCAGCTGCGTATCGCCGAGACCGAGAAGTACGCTCACGTCACCTTCTTCTTCAACGGCGGCGTCGAGAAGCAGTACGACGGCGAGGATCGCATCCTTGTTAAATCCCCTGCTGTCGCGACCTACGACATGCAGCCCCATATGAGCGCGTACGAGGTCACCGAGAAGTGCGTAGACGCCATCAAGAGCGGCAAGTACGACGTCGTGATCCTCAACTTCGCCAACTGCGACATGGTCGGTCATACCGGCGTATTCGAGGCGGCTGTCAAGGCTGTCGAGGCTGTCGACTGGGGCGTCAAGAAGGTATCTGACGCCATTGCCGAGATGGGCGGCGTGACCTGCATCACTGCCGACCACGGCAACGCCGATCGCATGATCGACAAGGACGGTACTCCCTTCACCGCCCACACCACCAACCCCGTTCCCTTCTGCGTCGTCGGCTACGACGAGTGCAAGGAGCTCAGAGCGGGCGGCGTGCTCGCGGACATCGCGCCCACTATGCTCGACATCATGGGTCTGCCTCAGCCCGAGGAGATGACCGGCAAGAGCATGATCATGCGCTGAGTGCGTGCTCACTTCTCCGCCTTTTGATGTGATTACTCTGTCACGTTGACGAACGGCGGGACAAAAGTAATTATTATTTCACTATTTCAATGATTCTATAAAGAAAGCTCCCGAGCGATCGGGAGCTTTCTTTCACCGTTTTAACTATTCAGACTCAGGCAAAACGCCTGTATCTTCTTTTCATTATCACCGGAAGGCTTATCCTTGGGATCGATCAGTACAAGCTGAGCGTCAAATTCTTTAATATCCAAAAACTGTTTAAGCTTTTCGATCGCCTTGTTCGCTCCGCCGCCGGAACAACAAAGGAACGCAGCTACGGTCTTCCCTTTGAGCGCTTCACGATTCTCTTCGATAAAGGTTCTCAGCGGCGGCGTAAAGCTGCTTGCCCAGACAGGCGTTCCGAATATGATCCTGTCGAACTCACCGTCAAAGCGATAAGGCATCAGCGCGGGCTTGTCGCCCATCACGGCGCTTTTGCCGCCCCATAAAAACTTGCGGAAACCGGCAGTCGGATACGCCTTTTTCGGCTCGATACGAATCAGCTCGGCACTAGTTTGAGCAGCGATTTTTTCGGCGGTCAACTGTGTATTGCCACTCATAGAATAGTAAACAACTGCTGTTTTCATAACGAATCCTCCTCAGTATTACTCAGAAATAAAATAATTCTTCAAACTTTTTATCCAGCGCGATACAGAGAATCAGAGCCAGCTTGGCGGTCGGATTGAACTGCCCCGTCTCAATAGAGCTGATCGTGTTGCGAGATACGCCGACCATCTGCGCCAACTCCGACTGCGAGAGCTTCTGCTCCTTGCGAACGGCGGCAAGGTTATTTTTCAGAATCAACTCATTATCCATTACGCCATCACCCCGCAGAGCTGCAGAATCCAAATCACCAACATCATCAGTGCCAGTAAGCCCCACATAATGGTGACGAACAGCTCGTGCCGCTTGCGAAGTATAATATACTTGGTCAGAAAAGCGACAAATGCCATCGTAAAAAGAACAAAGTCCATACCGCGATTGACATATCCAAGAACAAAACCGTTAAC
Source organism: uncultured Ruminococcus sp. (assembly GCA_902785355.1). Classification (GTDB taxonomy): domain Bacteria; phylum Bacillota; class Clostridia; order Oscillospirales; family Acutalibacteraceae; genus Ruminococcoides. Next base: position 117,670 of record CACZYF010000001.1, read on the forward strand.
CGTATCAACGAAAATAACCAGTAACACTGCGACAAAATAAGCAGTACGGGTTCCGCTCTTTTGCGCTTCAATGTCGGCATAATCCTTGCCTTTGTTCTCCGTTTGTGCTTTTTTCAAAATATCTTCTCTGTTCATAACAACATCTCCTTTTTCATTGTCATTCAACCATGAAAATCTCAGCCGAATGAATCAATTTTTGACAAGTTTACTTGTCATTTCTGATGTTGTCATTATAGCACTGCCAAGTTTACTTGTCAATACTTTTTGCAAAGTTTTCTTGTCAATTATCAAGTTTATTCCTGTTTTCATGCCTTTCTTGTGTTTTATCAACTTTCATGATATAATGACTGCAATAAAGAGGTGATATACCTATGAAAAGAATCCTTTCTCTCCTGTTCTGCGGACTGCTCCTGTTTTCCGCTTGCGTAACGGCTCATGCGGCGGAAAACGAGCCGCCGTATGAGGCGGTCATCTGTAACGATGATCCTGACCTTGCCGTAACAGGCGCCGTGCCTGAGCTATCCGACGAAGGCGCGACAGCGGTACCGAAGATCGAGATCGACACCGCCGACGGCAACGGCGCGACCCTGCAGAAGGAGGACGGCTACGTCAACGCGCAGATCAGCATCACTGATACAGACGGCAGCGCACTCAGCGGCACGGTACAGTTCAAGGTACGCGGCAACAGCACCGCTATCGCCTCCATCCCGAAGAAGGGCTTCACCTTCAAATTTGCGAAAAAGACCGATGTTCTCGGCATGGGGAAGGGGAAGAAATGGGCGCTGCTCGCAAACTGCTTCGACCCCACCCTTCTGCGCAACTATCTCATGTTTGACCTAGCCGAAAAACTCGGTCTGCCTTATGTATCCCGTCAAAAATTCGTTGAGCTGTGGCTCGACGGCTCCTACCGCGGCTGCTACACCGTCTACGAGCCCGTTCAGGCTGGCGGCGACAGGGTGGATATCGACACGGACGGCAACAAGGACTTTTTGCTCGAATACGAGGCGACCCGAAGTGAAGCCGACATCGTCTACATTAACATCAGCGGCGTGCGGTTCGCGGTCAGCGAGCCCGACCCGCCCGACAGTGACCAGACCGCCTACATCACGGGCGTCATGACGGATATCGTTACGACCCTGCGCTACGGTACACAGGAACAGATCCGCGAGAGGCTCGACATCGACTCATTTGCGAAATACTACCTGCTCAATGAGTACGCCAAGACCCTCGACTTCGGCATGTCGTCGGTATTCTTCTTCTACAAGGACGGCAAGCTATACGCGGGGCCTCCGTGGGACTATGACCTCGCCTTAGGCAACGCCAACGCGGATATCCAATCCACCGCCGCGAAGGAAGGCGCACGCTCGGACGGCATCATGCAGACGACAAAGAACCTGTACCGTTGGCTCTGTGATAAGGACTGGTTCATCGACGAGATTAAGCGCGTCTACGCTGCGCACTACGATGAGATCGCGTCGATCTCCGCCGACGGCGGTACGCTTGATACGCTGAGGAATGAATATCAGGCGTTATTCAACCGTAACTTCGGAATATGGAAGGTCAGCCGCTGGTGGCTGAATTACCAGAAGGTGCCGCTCGCGACCTACGAGGAGAACTATACCTTCCTCAAGAACTGGTGCGGCGATCGCAACGAATGGCTGAGAACCTACTACGGTCTGACCCCCTACACCTACGTCATCGGCGATACCGACGGAAACGGTGAAGTGGAGGCAGTAGACGTCACGCTGATCCAGCGATGTCTCTCGAACATCCCACCCACACCTGACAGCCGCGCGATCACCCGCGCATCGGTAACGGGAGAGGAACTCGACGTCATCGACGCAACCATGATCCAGCGATACCTTGCTCAGATCAGCACGCCCTACCCGATCGGTGAACAAAAGACCATCATGGTCTATCACTGACAGAAAGCCCCCTCGAGAGAGGGAGCTCGATCTATCTTGCATACAAAAAGGGGGTTGACTTCTTGAGTCGACCCCCTTCGATTATCCTCTATTGATTGTTCAAACCGGCAGAGAGCAGAGATATGCACCAATTACATAAGTGATGAGATTCGCAATAACAGCATAGAGTACTGCGAGCCACGGACGGTAGGTTTCCCGATACTCATACCGCTTGAAAGCAATCGCATATACCGTGCCTTCGACTGCCGCGACAGCAATCTCAAAAAAGGCGAACGGAAAACTCAGCAAGCCGTTGTATCGCAGCGGATTAATCAGTATCGTACTGACAGTCAGCAGGGCGAGGGTCACTATATTCGTAATTACAATCGTGAGGATGTGTCCCCGTTTTCGATAGCCGAAAATAAGTGCAATCAAAATCTCAACCACAAGATTGATACCGAGACAGAGAACAAATTTTACCGCAAGCCTCTCTTGATAATAAGGCGCATAACCCTTCACGGTAGGTTGGTATTCGCCGATGGTGTGACTATCCTGATCGTATCTTGCTGTCTGAACATCAGCGATCCTCTTGCCATCCATCGTCAAAAGGAAAACCTGTATATACTTATCCTTTATCAGTACATCCGTTTTCACCAGTAAATCGGAGTCGGGATAATACAGCGCGATCTTGAACGAATCATACGGATACTCCACATACGTTTCCCCGTCTGTCTTATTAAAGTGATCAAGCTCTACAATATAGCCATAGCCGTCCTGATCACCTGAGCTCTTCAGCTTGCGAATCGCCGCCTGTTCCGTTTTCGTATATTGATCTTCGTAACCTTTTCCATCGAACCACTCGCTATAATGCCTGAATCTATGAATGTTGCTGAGCACGATGACACAATAGTCGCCGTCATAGGGCCGGTCGAGCCTGATGATAATATCCGGAGTTACCGGAGCATTTGCCGATACCGAGATGGAACATAAAGACAGCATGATCACAGTCAAAAGGATCATACAAAAGCCTTTGGTAAAACGCTTAACCCTCATGATCAATCTCCATAAAGGATAACACACCCTGCATGACGATATGCAGGGTGTGATTCTATACATTGTTTAACTCTTGATTATTCGTCAGCCTTCGCTTCTTCGATGACCTTCTGGGCTACCTGAGCGGGAGCGTCCTCATAGCGCTCGAACTCAAAGCTGAAGGTGCCGCGGCCCTGGGTGCACTGGCGCATGAACACGGAGAAGTCAGCCATCTCAGCCATCGGGACCTCAGCCTCGACGATCTGCATGCCGCTCTCACCCGCGTTCATACCGAGAACACGACCGCGGCGCTTGTTGACCTCGCCCATGATATCGCCCATGTTAGCGTCCGGAACGTTCGCCTTCAAGGTACCGACCGGCTCCAGGAGAGCGGGCTTCGCCTGCGGGATACCCGCCTTGAACGCCAACTGAGCGGCGGTCTTGAACGCCATTTCGTTGGAGTCAACGGGATGGTACTTACCATCGTAGAGAGTCGCCTTGACGCCGACGACCGGGTAACCTGCCAGCGGGCCCTTCTTGATGGATTCCATCAGACCCTTTTCAACCGCGGGGAAGAACTGCTTCGGTACAGAACCGCCGACGACGGCGATCTCGAACTCCAGACCCTCGCTGTCGCAGGGCTCGAACTTGATCCAGACGTCACCGTACTGACCGGAACCGCCGGACTGCTTCTTATGCTTACCTTCTACGTCGGACTTGCCGCGAATGGTCTCGCGGTAAGCGACCTTAGGCTGCTTTAACTCAACCTCGACATTGAACTTCGCCTTCAGCTTGCTGACGACAACGTCCAGATGCTGCTCGCCCATACCGGAGAGCACCATTTCCTTGGTCTCGGGGTTGCTGACATACTTGATGGTGGGATCTTCCTCAGCCAGACGCGCCAGACCCTGAGCGACCTTATCCTCCTCGCCCTTCTTCTTCGGATATACCGCCATAGAGAAGGAAGGAGCGGGATAATCGATGCCGTCGAGGATGACCTTGCGGGTCGGGGAACAGAGGGTATCACCGGTATTGGCGGAGGTCAGCTTCGGGATCGCGCCGATATCGCCGGCGACGACAGCGGAGGCGTCCTCCTGCTTCTTACCGCGGACGGTGAGCACCTTGGTGATGCGCTCCTGGTTACCGGTGCGCATGTTGATCAGCGGCGCGTCGGTGGAGACCTTTCCGGAAACGACCTTGAAGTAGCTCAGCTTACCGACGAACGGGTCGGCAACGGTCTTGAAGATGATCGCAGCGGTAGCGCCCTGCTCGTTGCAGGCGATCTCTACGGGGTCGCCGTTGACATCGACAGCGGTCTCGCCGCCGTTATCGGCAGCGGTGGGAGCCAGCCATGTAATGCTGTTCAGGAACTGCTCGATACCGAAGGTGGTGGAAGCGTCGCCGCAGAACACGGGGCACAGAGAGCCGTCCTTGACGCCCTGAGATACGCCGGTGATAATCTCCTCGGGGGTGAACTCTTCCTCCATGAAGAACTTCTCCATCAATTCCTCAGAGGTCTCGGCTACGGCTTCCTTGATCGCCTCACGCAGACCCTCAAAGCGGTCGCCCATCTCGGGGATGATGGGGGTAGGCGTCACGTTGCCCTTCGCGTCATACTTATAAGCCTTATATTCGAGCAGGTTGATGTAGGTATTCGCCTGACCGTTCTCGATATGGGGAACGATTACAGGGCATACAGAGGGACCGAAGGTCGCCTTCAGATCCTCGAGAACGCGATAGAAGCGCGCATCCTCATCACAAACACCGTTGACGAAGAAGATCTTGGTCAGACCTTCCTTATCGGCAGCCTTGACTGCCTTCTCGGTACCGACGTTGACGCCGTCCTTGGCGGATACGACGATGACCGCGGTCTCGGCGGCACGATAGCCCTCATATACGCCGCCCTCAAAGTCAAACAGACCGGGGGTGTCAATGATATTGATCTTGGTATTCTTCCACTCCACGGGAGCCACGGCGGTAACGATCGATACCTTGCGGCGGATCTCCTCGGGATCATAGTCGAGCTGGGTGTTGCCGTCGGCGATCTTACCCAGACGGTCGCTCGCCTTGGAAAGATACAGCATCGCCTCGGCGACAGAGGTCTTGCCCGCGCCGGAGTGACCCGCCATAGCGATGTTTAAGATGTGTTTCGCGTCATACTGTTTCAATGTAAAAACTCCTTTCAAGAGTACTGAGTACAGATTTGCACTTGTCCGATTTCCGAACTACCATATCATTATATAACAAATTTGTAAACCATACAATAAAAAACATGCTCCGAAAGAGAAAATCCACTAAACATATAAAAACGGAGCGCAACTTTTGTGCAATTCGCTAAAAAGTTGCGCTGTTTCTTATGATATACTCCTGTATATTAAGGCAATAATCAAATTATTTTATCTCGGTGTACCGCGCAAAGGTCTCAAACGCCCTTCCATAATCACCGTTCGCGATATCAGATTCCATCGCGTCAAAGATTTCGTTGAGCGAATCATCCGGGAACATGGTTATAGCGGAGCCTGTAGTCGTAATATACATCTTTTTATCCTCGACGCCGATCAACAACATGATGCCGTCTGAATTGTCGCTGAAGCCGGAAAGATGGTTCTCATAATAATCAATCGAATAATCCTTGATATCCTTACCGCCCAGCGAGTTAGTTGTCACAACCGCCGTAACAAAATGATCATGGGAATAGGAGCGATCAAGCATCTGCGCAAGCCGCGCTTCTTCTTCGGTTGTGATCAGATCGGCAAAATCCGCTACGCTGGAATAGGGTACGGTCGAAGCGGATGACGTTGTAGTTTTTTCAGTCCGGTTCTGTACGATTATACCCATCCCAACCAGGAAGGCGAGTATCGACAAAACCATGATCACCACCGGCCATGGGTTCGATCGTTTCACGGGCTTTGAAGGGATATAACGTACCGCAGGCTGAACCGTTTGCGCTTTCCTGACAGGATGATCCGTCGATAAATAGAGGTTTTGCAGCGCATATGCAAGCTCCTGACAGCTCCGGAATCGCTGCTCGGGATAGAACGCGGTACATCGGCTGATTACCGCCGCCATATTCGGCGACATTCTGCCGTTCTCCTGAGGCGTACTGTTGTCCCATGGGGTAATGCCCGTAATCAGATATTTAATGGTCACGCCCAAGGCATAGATATCGGATCGAGCGTCGGTTCGTCCGTGATACTGCTCCGGCGGCGCAAAACCGCCCGTTCCCAGCGCAATCGTATCGTTCGCCTTATCAGGGTTGAAAACTCGGGCGGTACCAAAGTCGATGATCTTAAGGCTCCCGTCGTTCTTGAGTATCACGTTGGAGGGCTTCATATCACGGTATATGATCGGTGGTTGCTGTCCATGAAGATAACTAAGCGCCTCACACAACTGTATTGCCCATTCCCGGACGGTCTCCTCGGATTGAGGACCCTCCTGTGACAGGACGTCCTGCAGCGTGCGTCCTTCGATGTAATCCATCACCAGATACAGCGCCTCAGAATCCTCGATGATATCGACGATTCTCGGAAAGGCAGGGTAATCAAGATTTTTCATCATCTCCGCCTCGCTCTTAAGACCGTTAATGAACAACTCATTGTTATGTTCTCCGGTCTTGCAAATCTCCTTAACAGCCCAAAGATTGCCGAGGCGTATATTCTCAGCCAAATAGACCTTAGAGGTGCCGCCTTTACTGATATAACGTATCAGCCGATATCTGTCGTCGATCAAACTTCCGATCTCAGCCATTAACGACACTCTCCCTTCTCCTTGTATAAAAAAGTATATCATTCAGTCTGTAAAAAGTCAACGGAGTATCGTCAGGTACAGTGCCGCAGGTTATCGGGAAAAATTTTGTCAAATCTATTGACAACCGACGCGAAGCTCGCTATAATAGGTATGTGGGTTAGCTTGAGCTAACCATCTGCAATTATCTTCATAAAGGAGAATACACATGCCACTTACACTCGCAGCGCTCGGCGAAGAATATATCATCAAGCGAATCGGCGGAAACGCAGAGGTACGTACGCATCTGCAGAATCTGGGCTTTGTCCCCGGAGGCACCGTCACGGTCGTCAGCTCCATGGGCGGCAACCTGATCGTCAATGTAAAGGGCGCGCGCATCGCCGTCAGTAAAGAGATGGCGCAAAAGATCATGATATAATATCAAGAATCGGTGAAAGAAAACATGCGAGGCAAAGCCATAATGTTACTCACCGCTTTCCAATAAAAAGGAGGCAAAACACATGAAAACTCTTAGAGATGTCGCGATCGGCGGCTCCGCAAAGGTCAAAAAGCTCCACGGTGAGGGCGCCGTCAAACGCCGCATCATGGATATGGGTATCACCAAGGGCGTCGAGGTTACTGTGCAGAAGGTAGCGCCGCTGGGCGATCCGCTCGAGATCACCGTGCGCGGCTATCAGCTGTCCATCCGCAAGGCGGACGCAGCGATGGTTGAGGTGGAATAAGCGGTCTCCGCTTATTTTTTTGACAAACGATTAGCTTATGTTAACCGAATTAGCCTAAGCTTACATCTTATGAAATGAGGTAAGGAAATGAATCTGACAATTGCTTTAGCGGGTAACCCGAACAGCGGTAAAACCACTCTGTTTAACTCGCTGACAGGCTCCAACCAGTTCGTCGGTAACTGGCCGGGCGTTACGGTCGAAAAGAAGGAGGGTAAGCTCAAGAAGCACAGCGACGTGACCATCACGGACCTGCCGGGCATCTACTCGCTCTCCCCCTACACCATGGAGGAGGTCGTCGCGCGTAACTACCTGATCGAAGAACGCCCCGACGCGATCCTCAACATCGTCGACGGCACCAACCTCGAGCGCAATCTCTATTTGACGACGCAGCTGTGCGAGCTGGGCATCCCGGTCGTGGTCGCGATCAACATGATGGACGTCGTAGAGAAAAACGGCTACAAGATCAACACCGCCGAGCTCAGCCGCGCCTTAGGCTGCAAGGTCGTGGAGATCTCTGCCTTAAAGGGCAGCGGCGTTCTGGATGCGGCAGAAGCCGCCATCAAGGCAGCCGAAGACAAGAAACCCGTCCCGAAGCACCCCTTCGACGGTACCGTCGAGCACGCGATCGCTCATATCGAGGAAGCGTGCGTACACGATATGCCCGAGGAACAGCAGCGCTGGTACGCGGTCAAGATCTTTGAGCGCGACGACAAGGTGATCGAGAAGCTCGGCATCAGTGAACAGACCCGCGCTCATATCGAGAAGGATATCAAGGCGGTCGAGGATGAATACGACGACGACGCGGAGTCCATCATCACCAACGAACGCTACGTATATATCGGAAAAATCATCAACGGCGTTTATAAAAACAAGCAAAAGGGGCAGCTTTCGACCTCCGATAAGATCGACAAGGTCGTCACCAACCGCTGGCTGGGTCTGCCGATTTTCCTCGTCATCATGTTCCTCGTCTACTATATCTCGATGGTCACCGTCGGATCATGGGCGACCGACTGGGCGAACGACGGACTGTTCGGCGACGGCTGGCACCTCTTCGGTATCGGTACCGCTCAGGCGGAGGAGCAGGCTGACGCTGTCGGTGTTCTGGTCGGCTCGGCTGAAGCCTCCGGTAATGAAGCGATACTCGAGGCGCTCGACTTCGAAAGCGAGAGCTACGATCCCGCTAAGGCGGTATCGACCGTCAAGGACTTCGCGGCAGGCGTCAAGACCACCGACGAGTTCACCTTTGAGGTAGAGGACGAAGAGACCCTCGAGGTCAGCGAAGAGACCGTCACCGGCGAGGACGTCAAGTCAGCCGCCGAGATATTCGTCAAGAATGAGGGCAAGACCGACGATCCCGCCGAATTCGGCGTATGGGTACCCGGTATCCCGGTTCTGGTCGGCAGAGGACTCGACGCACTCAACACACCCACATGGCTGTCAAGTCTGATCCTCGACGGTATCATCGCGGGCGTCGGAGCAGTACTGGGCTTTGTACCCCAGTTGCTGGTATTGTTCCTCCTACTGGCGTTCCTCGAGGCGTGCGGCTACATGGCGCGTATCGCCTTTGTACTCGACCGTATCTTCCGCCGCTTCGGTCTCAGCGGTAAGTCCTTTATCCCGATCCTGATCGGTACCGGCTGCGGTATTCCCGGCATCATGGCGTCGCGTACAATCGAGAACGAGCGCGACCGACGCATGACCATCATGACCACCACCTTCATCCCCTGCGGCGCGAAGATCCCCTTCATCGCGATGATCGCGGGCGCGATCTTCGGCGGCTCGCCGTGGGTCAGCACCGGCGCATACTTCATCGGTATGGCGGCGATCATCTGCTCGGGTATCATGCTCAAGAAAACCAAACCCTTCGCGGGTGAACCCGCTCCCTTCGTTATGGAGCTGCCCACGTACCATATGCCGACTCTCGGCAACGTCCTGCGCTCGATGTGGGAGCGCGGCTGGTCGTTCATCAAGAAGGCGGGTACCATCATTCTGCTGTCCACCATCGTGCTGTGGTTCCTGAGCCGCTTCGGCTTTGTCGACGGTACATTCACGATGCTCGGTGAGGAAGAGATCGGAAACAGCATGCTCGCGGCGTTCGGCAACGCGATCGCATGGATCTTCGCTCCGCTCGGCTGGGGCAACTGGCAGGCGGCTGTCGCCTCGATCACCGGTCTGATCGCAAAGGAGAACATCGTCGCGACCATGGGTACGCTGTACGGCGGCGGTCAGCTCAACACATGGGCGGCTATCGCTCAGGTATTCACCGGCGTGACAGGTTTCTCGTTCCTGGTATTCAACCTGCTTTGCGCGCCGTGCTTTGCAGCGATGGGTGCGATCAAGCGTGAGATGAACTCCGGCAAGTGGACCGCCTTCGCGATCACTTACCAGTGCCTGTTCGCCTATGCTGTCGCCCTGTGCATCAACCAGATCGGCGGCGCGTTCACCGGTAATCTGAACGTGATCGGTCTGATCATCGCGATCCTGCTGATCGCGGGCATGATCTTCATGCTGTTCAAGCCCTACAAAGAGGCGGATAAGCTCACCAAGAAGGTCAAGATCAAGTGATCGGCTGAGAGTGTCAACAAGCTAAAGCGTCCTCAAAACAAAAATAAAAATGACGATTCAAAAAAGGAGATGACAAAATGCTTACATGGATCAGCGAGAATATCGGTACGATCTTTGTCTGTGCCGTACTGATCGCGATCGTCACGGCGATCATCGTCAGTATGGTCAGGAAGAAGAAGCAGGGCAAGTCGGTCGTGTGCAATTGCGGCAACTGCAAGACCTGCGCGATGTCAGGCTCCTGTCATAAATCTTCCTAATACATATCTATATTACATCAAGGCAGCCCGCGGAATCCCTCCGCAGGCTGCCTTTTTGGTTACAATTATATGACAAAACGCCTATTTTCTCTCCGTAAAGTTGACAAATGATATAAAAAAAGGTAAATTTATAGTGTATATTCTCATCTATATTATATCAAAGGAGTATTCGGATGAAACCAATCATAAAGCACGCGCTTTCCCTTTTGCTTTCTCTGGTCATGGCGGTCAGCGTCGCGACAGCCGCCGTACCCGCAGCCGAGTTTAATGGTACCGGGTCATCGTCAGCCGTGATCAACGTCAGCGCGGAAGATATCGAGACGCTGGGGCCGATCGAAGCGATCCAGAGCGCTCTGGACACGGCACGCGATAACGCGACCGAGAATGATCCCTACACGGTCGTCATCCCCGCCGGCACATACGGTCTGAACACCCTGCTGCGCATCTACGACAATACCACGCTCGATATGCGCGGCGTCACCCTCGTCCACGAGAGCGACACTAACATCATCAAGGTCGGCGCAAAGGATACCAACGAGGAGGGTCCCGAGGGCTACTGCTACCAAAACATCCACCTGGTCGGCGGCGTACTGGACGGTAACCAGGGCTCGAACACGCTGATCAAGGTTTTCCACGCGAAGAACTTCACCATGGACGGCGTAACCCTGTGCAACGACCACAACGCGCATATGATGGAGGTCGCGGGCGTAGACGGCATGACCATCCGCAACTGCACCTTCCGCGATCAGATCCTTGAGAAGGGCAACTTCGGCTATGAGGCGCTCCAGCTGGACGTCCTCTACCCCTTCCATATCTATGAGGCGCATGCCGAGGCGCTGAGCATGAAGAACGTGCTGATCGAGGGCTGTACCTTCGATAACGTCCCCCGCGGCATCGGATCCCACACCAATATCCTCAATAACCCGCACAGCGGCATCACCATCCGCAACAACTCCTTTACCAATATCAAGAGTATCGCCATCCAGGGCATGGGATGGTCGAACACCAATATCACCAACAACTACATCGACAACGCGCCCCGCGGCATCACGGTCTACTCCATCATGTACCGCGGCAACGGCACCTATCTCGCCTCCGACTTCTACAAGATCGGTCATGTCGAATCGGACAAGAACATCTCCGAGAAGTATATCGCTCCGGTGAACTCGAACATCAATATATGCTACAATGAGCTGCACAACATCGGCACACTCGACGATATCTATGCCTCCTACGAGAGCCACGGCATCGCCGTACTGGGCACCAACCTGACCGCTCTCTACCCCAAGAACACTTCCGACAGCTCCGCGGGACTGCCCGTAGGCGAATACTATAACGATACCGTCAACATCCGCGACAACTATATCGACGTCCGCGGTCACGGTATCCGCGTAGAGTACGGCAGGAACGTTGTCATCAAGGGCAACGAGCTCATCCACACGAAGAACACCGTCCATGCCTCCGCCTCCGGATACATGGGCATGCTGCTCAGATACAACTCCAAGTTCACCGCCGTGAACAACAACACCATTATCAAGCCCGAGACGGACGGCATCCAGCTGCGCTCGAGCACCGCGAGCAGCGTGAGCAACAACTATATCGAGAATACCGGCAAGTACGGTATCTGCTCCTATACCTGTACGCTCGGCAACGTGAACAATAACGACGTCAACACCACCGCCAATCAGGGTATCTGCCTGATGGAAAGCACCAAGGCGACCGCCGTCAGGAACAACCGCGTCAAAAAGACCGGCAAACACGGCATCTACTTCACCGCCAATACGAGCGCCGCTGACGTATCCGGCAACACGACCCTCAGCTGCGCCAACAACCTCACCTACTACAAGAGCTACAACCTCGTCAAGGCGGGCACCAATTACACTAAGTCCGCCACCCTCGAGAAGTTCAGCCTTGAGAAGGAAGGCGTCATCATGGGCGTAGGCACCGCCTTTATGCTGGTACCCGAGGTCTATCCCGTCAACGCCTTCTCCACCTTCACCTACAAGAGCGGCAATACCGATATCGTCACCGTCGACAAGTACGGAAGAATCAAGGCTGTCGGCACCGGCTCGACCACCGTTAAGGTGACCGCCAACACCGGCGGCTCAAAGAGCTATCCCGTCACCGTCGACAACAGCGGTACCGTCAAGATCATCGACACACAATCCATCGCGACCCCCGCCATCAGCTCCCTAACCGCCGTAACGAACGGAATAAAGCTCAAATGGAGCGCGGTAAGCGGCGCAAAGGGCTACCGCATATACCGTCTTGACGGAGCGGGATGGGTCGGACTGGGTAATGTCACAACGACCGAATATACCGATACGAACGTCGCCTTCGGCAACACCTATACCTACACGCTCAGATGCCTTGACGGGAACCATAATCCGATCAGCGACTATAATCATACCGGCTGGAAGATCGCCTACGGGCTGTCTACCCCGAAGATCACCTCCGCTGTATCCGCCGCCAACGGCGTCGTCGTAAGCTGGGGTAAGGTACCGGGCGCCTTCGCCTACCGCGTCTACTGTAAGAACGCGACAGGCTGGACAAATCTCGGCACCGTCACGACCACATCCTTCACCGATACCAAGATCAAGTCCGGCGAGACCCGCACCTATACCGTACGCTGCGTCGATAATAAGGGCGTATTCACCAGCGACTTTGACCGCACCGGCGTAAAGGGCAGCAGACCCGCCGCACCGAAGGTCAACAGCATCTCGAGCTCAATCGACGGCGTGCTGCTCAAGTGGAACGCGATCAGCGGCGTTTACGGCTACCGCATCTTTAAGAAGAACAGCGCCGGCAGCTGGGTACGACTCGGCACTACCACTGCGAACACCTTCACCGACACTGCCGCCGTCAGCGGTACGACCTACATCTATACCGTCCGCTGTATCGACAAGAATGACAGCTACATCAGCGACTTCAACCATACCGGCTTCAAGATCACCTATATCGCCGCACCGATAGTCAGCAATATCGTTGTCGTCAACAACGGTGTCACCCTGAGCTGGGGCGCTGTCAAGGGAGCGAGCAGCTACCGCGTCTTTTACAAGAACGCCTCGGGCGACTGGATCAGGCTCGCAAAGGTGACCGGTACCTCTTACACCGACACCGCGATCCAGCAGGGCGAGACCCGCGTCTACACCGTCCGCTGTATGAATGCGAAGGAGGCCTACATCAGCGATTTCGTCCACGACGGATTTACGGTGACCCGCTACGCGACGCCCGACTTCACGCTGACGAATGAAGCAACCGGCGTAAGGATCAGCTGGACTCCCGACAGCAACATCGACCGCTACCGCGTATATCTGCACAACGGCAAGAGCTGGACGGCACTCGATACGGTTTACGGCGACAGCTACCTCGATGAGAATGTCCGCGCAGGCGGCGCCTACACCTACACGGTACGCGGCATCGGCGCAAACGGCTACCCCGACAGCTTCGCGACCGGCCACCAAAGCCCGGGCAAGAAAATCACCTATCAGCCCGCCGTCATCCCGACCGGAACAGATGTAACCGAAGGATCGATCCCCGAAGAAACAACCGAATCATGATACACAAAGCCCGCGGCTCAATAAACCGCGGGCTGATTTTTTCATCAAATTCTATTATTAATACTAATCCTTGATAAAAAGATTTAATCAGATATTAGTGATATATTTCGGATAGCGCGACGGGAGACGCAGACAGGCTGGCGCCTGTCAAGGAGGATAAAGGTTTTTATTAAGGATTAGTATAAATATAGCGGATCTCCGCGCCGAAGGGAGCTAGGGAGAGCTTCGCAAGCTTAAAGAACTGCAAGCCAAAGGGGATACCAATGATGGTAACGCACCACAGCAGTCCGAGCGTCGCGTTTAGCATCGCCATCAAAAATCCGCCGAAGAGGAACCACAGCACGTTGACAAGGAACGAAACTGCGCCGCCTGCGTAGACGATCTCCTTACCGAACGGAAAGAAGGACATACCCGACAGCTTGAAGCACTGGAGCCCGATCGGGATACCGATGATCGTGACGCACCACAGAAGCCCCGTCAAACACCAGGCAAGTCCGCTGAGAATCCCGCCGAAGAGGAACCATATAACATTACCGATCGTACGCACCTCATACACCGCCTTTACTTCTGTGTCTGAGATAGAACATCAGCGCCGTACCCATCAGGGCATGACCGTACTCCGCGTTACCGAAGGAGCGGATCACCTCATCGACGGGCTTGAGCTCATAGGTCAACAGCTCATCATCATCGAGAGCCTGTTCTCCTGTCGGCTGTAAATCCTCCGCCAGATAGACGTGGTAACGGTTCTTGAACAGCGCCGGATTCGGGTAGACGGTACCCAGATGAATCAGACTGTTCGCCTTGAAGCCCGTTTCCTCATAGAGCTCTCTCGCCGCCGCCTGAGCGGGGTCTTCACCCGCGTCCGCGACGCCGCCGGGGAACTCTACGCTGATCGCCTCTGCCGCGTGCCGCCACTGGCGCACGGTCACGAAGCAGCCTTTGTACTCGGCGATCACCATGACCCAGTCGGGCGCGTCCATCGCGATATAATCGCCCTCGAGTCCGTTCGGCGAAACCTCATGCTGTTCGTTGACGTCGAACACCGGCGTATGCAGGAGCATACGGCTGTCGGTCGTCGTCCATTTCAGCTGTTCATCCTTCACCGTGAACGCCCCTTTCGCTTATCTGCGTACTCCATATCAAAGCCGCATTGTTCACAGTAATAATACTGCCTTCTCCTCGCCTTTCTGCCCATGGAGCCGCCGATCAGACTCAGCGGTCCTAGCAGCAGAATACCGATCGACGCCTGCTTGACGCTGAAGCCCTTGTGGCTCTTAGGGTCAACGGGCGCCCAAGTAAATTTATTTCCGCATCGAGGACACTTATCGGGGGCTTCGGTCAATTTTCTTCGTTTCTTCATCCGTATCACCTCAGGGCTGTACGAGCTTCAGGATCGCGTCATACTCATTTTTATCACAAGTGAAGGTATGCATATAGCTGTCAACGGGCGATGTCAGGAATAGGATCATGCCGTTGTCCTGTACGGTATAATCACCCAACCATGCGGTCTCCGAATCCAAAGTCGTACTGAAGTTTAAATGTATCAGATTAGCCGACGGCTCGGGGGTTTCACTCTCCCCGGTACACAAGCCGCGTATATAATCAAAAAGCTGCTGCGCCTCTTCCCCCTCAATCAAAAAATCCTGTTCGCCGTTGACAGAGCCTGCGCACTTGATGCCCGTAATGTCTTGACGGTTCACGTCGATTTGCGTTCCGCCCGCCGTAGTGAGCAACACAGTATCGGACTGACATCCGGTCAGTACAACTGCCATCAGTATCAGCGCCGTCAAAAGGCAGACTATCCGTTTCTTCATTCATACCTCCGTTATTTCTTCTTTACTTCGTAAGTATTGCGCTCAATCATAATGTCATAGTTCAGCTTGCTGCCGTCGGGCGCTTCCAATACAAACGCCGCCTGACCGCTGTGCGTCAGCTCGGCATGTACCAGATAATCCTCGGTGGCTTCTTCATAGCGGATCGAAAGATCACCGTGGGAGTCGCTGTCCCAATAGACCTTATAGCTGTCGTCAAAGGTCGTCGCAGCGGTCTCTCCCCCGCTCGACAAAATATCAGTGATGTAAACAGGGGGCTTGACGAAATTGTACACCGTCCCGCCGACGATCATCAGACCGCTGATGATCAGCGCGGCGAGCTTCACCCGCTTATCGGAAAAGATACAGAGCGAATAAAGTACCAACGAACCCGCGCAGAAGATCACGCTGTACAGGTGGAACGGGAACGAGAACAGCATCTGTCCGAAGTATAGGTTATAATGAAATCCGACCAGAAGCAGCATCAGCGCGAGGATGATCAGTCCCCACGGACGATCCTTCTTCATATAATAGCCGATAAAACCCATCGGAAGGGTCAGGATCGTCCACAAGATCCAGTTGCGGTAGTACTGCATGACCGACCACCCGAGGAAGGGTACTTCGACCAGATAGATCAGCGGCTGGCTGATCAGGAAGAACACAAAGCATTTAAGCGCTGAATCGACGTTGCTCTTTGAGTTCATGATAATTAGAATACCGAACAGTACCCAGCGGTCAAAAAATATCGCCGGATCACGCAGGGAGGTGTCATACAAGAACGGCACCTGATTGATCAAACCGGTATATACGCCGATCGCTACAGCGAAGATGATCAGCTTCGGCCATGTCAGATTGATACCGCCGAAGAGCTTTTTGAGCACTTTCATGAGGCTTTCTCCTTTGAGTTTTTAGGAGTGATTTTCTTGAAGATCACCCGCTGGATCAGCGAGGCGAGATATGCCGCGACCATGAACGGGATCATGAACAAGAGATAGTTGCGGTACACATGACCGCTGTAGAACGAGGTAGTCGCGTAGACCTTTCTGCCGATGCTCGTCGCAATGTAGATCTCGAGCGAAAACCCGCCGAAGAACGCCATCAGCTTATCGAGCTTGAGCTTGGAGAGGGTCACGAACGCCTGCGCCATCACGAAGGTCAGAGCGATACCCGTCAGCGAACCGTAATAGCGGTAGTAAAAGCCGTGCAGAGTCGAGCCGCCGTACAGCGGGACACCCAGCCCGATCACCACCATGCACACGATCAAAAACAGCGGCGAAAACCTGCGCTTCTCTTTAACGAGCCTGCCCATATACATGCCGATGATGAACACCGTCAAGCGTGGCAGAATCTTATCGAAGTTATCCCACGCGACCGGGAACAGCCGATACACGGCGTAGGTCAGCCCTACCGTCACGAGCGCGAGGAGCACCGTGCGGAGCAGGGCGAAGCGCTCCTTATAATGGATGAAGCGGTAGATCAGGGGAGAAAGCAGATAAAACGCGATGATCGACGGCACATACCAGAAGACGATCGGGTCGTCCTCGCCTGTCCAGTAATTCACCGCCAACGCCGCCTTGAAGAACAAGCCGACCTGATGACTCGCGATCAGGCACATATAGAAGATATACGGTACAGCGAGCAGCAGATACGGCAGATAGATCCTCAGCAGCCGCCTGAGGTAGAAGCTTCCGAGCCGCGGCTTCTTAGACAGCGAGAAATACAGTCCGATACCCGACAGCAAAACGAAGATATCGACGCCGATGTTGCCCATCGACAGGACCTCGGCGATCAGCTTGCCCGATTCGCCGAAATGCACCTTACCCAGCGCCATGCCGTGGAACAGTACGATCCACAGTGCCGACAAACCATAGATGGCGTTGCGGTATGTGCTCAGCGACGAGAAGCAAAGCTCATCGCGCCTGAGAGATTGTTCCTCCACTCGGATCCTCCCTTTCCGTTTACATAATCTAATTCATTATACATCAAAGAATGTTGTTTGTCTATGAAAAAAGCCCCGAAAGACTCACTTTCGGGGAACATTTACAATTGATTCATTCCTTCGGCTCTTTGGCATCACGGCTGCTGCCTTCCCACGACTCGCGGAACATCATCGCGCCCGCGATCAGGAGGAGCGCAACCGAGATCCAGATCGTGCGGATACCGAGCCATCCCGACAGCATGCCGCCGACGCCCGCGCCAATCGCAAATATCAGGATAATGCCGAAGAAGTGCAGGGCTTTATACAAAGCGGGTTTCTCATGCGTGCGCATAAACTGCGAGAGGCTCTCAGTACCGCTGCGGAGATTGCCGATGCACATGGTACTCGCGTAGCCGAAGCCGTGTACCTTGCGGAAGGTCTGCACCTGCATCGCACAGGTGAACGAGACCAGCATATTTGCGACCATATGGTACTCCCGCGGCATAAAGCCGACCGCCGCGAGCACGAACGCCTCGATCAGGATAACGATCTGGCGCCAATGGATACGGTTCTTCTCCTTGAAGAAATGCTCGATCCTCTCGGCGGCGAAGATACCAAGCGCGAACGACAGCAGCGGCAGCATATACCGCAGACCGCCCGCGGGATCGCCGGACATGAAGTTCTGGCTCATCAGGACAACGTTGCCCGTCTGGGCATTGGCAAAAACGCCGTCCCTGACATTATACGTGTAGGCGTCCTGCAGTCCTCCCGAGAAGGACAGCACGGCGCTCAGCCGAAAGCTCTCCGATGTCTGCATATAAAGCCACCTCGCTTTTTATCATAATCCATCATACCTGTCACTTCGCTTTCTGCTAATATACTACCACAACCGACGCGATTAATCAATCTGCTGAACGTATAAAAGCTCCCCGAAAGCCTCGCTCTCGGAGAGCAGTGTATTGATTGATTTCCTTATCCGGACGTTTCGTGATCGAGTTTGGTAAACGTCAGACTTATAACCCCTCATATAATGACTGTTTATACTAATCCTTGATAAAAAGATTTAATCAGATATTAGTGATATATTTCGGATAGCGCGACGGGAGACGCAGACAGGCTGGCGCCTGTCACTTCCGAACCGGATATGCCTACCGAGTACAGCGAACGACGACGACAACAAAGCTATACGAAATATAGCGCAATAGATGATAAAGGTTTTTATTAAGGATTAGTATTATACCGGCCGCTTAAAACACAGCCGATACTAATATCGTTCATAACGTCGCCGCCCGATATAAAAAAGAATATCAAATCATTTCTTTCTATGAATAGCTCCGCGCTTTTTTACGTAAGGCTTTCATTAATTCAAATCTTTTATCACCTTACCGATGTCGGCGTTGATACAAATCGACTGATCGGCGATTTCATCGGGGCAGTAGCTCTCGCCGAGATTTACACAGATATATGCGGCGTTCTCGTTCTGCGCCGTCAGCTGCCAGAACGGATATTTTATGATGACGGGGGTATTTCCGCCTACACCCAGTTCAAGATAAACGATGAGTTTATTCTTATTCTCGGCAATGAAATCATTATACCTTCCAGCCGCTTTGTGCCAACCCGTATCCTCGACGAATTTATCATCTGAGCGAAGATTCATTGTCATCGGTTTGCCGCAGACAGGACAACGCGGGATCAACTCCGACGGAATTCTCATATCCTTTTGCTGCTCAATCATCGCAATGACCGTATCATGGTTGTCATAGGTCTTATCGTGACAGGGAACAGAGCACTGAAACAAACCGTAATCGCCCTGCGTATAAAACAGCCTGTTCTTATCAAAGCCTGAAAGCTGGAATTGGTGATCGACGTTCGTAGTCAGGACAAAGTAGTTTTTATTTGAAACCAACTTTAACAGATCATCATATACGGGCTTGGGCGCTTTTTCATAGCGATTGATCAAGATTGAACGACTCCAATATGCCCAGAACACCTCCGGGGGATACCTCATCACCATAAAGCCGCCCGAGTACATATCGGTAATGCCGTATCTCTCGGAAAAGTCGGAAAAATAGCGGTAAAAACGCTCGCCCGAATAGGTAAATCCCGCAGAAGTTGACAGCCCTGCCCCCGCGCCGATTACTACCGCGTCGGCGTTATTGAGCTTTTCTTTGACTTGCTCAATTTGTTGAGAGTAATTCCCGGTAAATTTGTTTATCTGATTTTTTGATAACATTGAATATCACCTCGATCTCATGTTCTTTCTGATACATCCCTGTTTCTCCTGCCCTGTGAGAACTTGGGATTGAAGAATGTGGAATCATCGTCCTCGATCTTATACTGATCAGTTCTATTATACACCGAAATGCCCGAATGTCCATCATAATCTGATGATTCTCCGTAAACATTCGCGTCTTGATCGAGAAAGTATTGATAGGCGCTCTGCTTGAACTGAACGCCGATACTGTCGCCTTTATGAGTGATTCTTGATTTTCTGGCGTAGATGGCTGCCTTACGGTCGTCGTCCGCAAAAGAGATCCTGTTTTTCTTCGATAACTCTCCTCCATGTGCGGGGCAGATACAAACCTGCCCTACTTGAATTCTTTATGCGGCAATCGGTAATTGAAATTCCTTTCTGCCTAGCTTCCAAAATGAACGAGAAATCCATCAGCCTGTTCAAAAAACTAATGAAACCCTTTTTCGCAAAGGGTTGCTTATCTCACTTTTCAGGGAAAACTGCCCGTTGTTTTTTTCCGAATACCGATTTATAATATAAGCAAGATAAGAAACTAAAGTTGCTAAAATTAATTTCAAGAAATACAGGAGGACAATATGAAGAGTTTAGTAATTTATTATTCCAGACGCGGACAGAACTATGTTAACGGTTCTGTCAAAAACCTTGTCAAAGGTAACGCCGAAATTATCACAGAATTTATTAAAGACGCCGTTGACGCCGATGTGTTCGAGGTTGATACCGTCAAGCCGTATGACAAGGATTATATGGTTTGTATTGAGGAAGCAAAAGCGGAGCTGAGAGCAAAGGCTCGTCCCGAACTCAAAGAAATGCTCAACGATATTTCGGAGTACGACAACATCTTCATCGTCGGTCCCAACTGGTGGGGTATCTATCCGATGGCATTATACACCCAGCTCGAGGCCCTTGACTTCACCGGCAAGACCGTCCACTATGTCGTCACGCATGAGGGCTCGGCTCTCGGCGGCGTGCCGAAAACCATATCTGCATCCTGCAAGGGCGCGAAGATCGGCGCAAGCCTCGCCGTTCACGGCGGCAGCGCTTCCGGCTCGGAAAAACAGGTAACAGATTGGGCGACAAAAGCTGTTAGATAATTTGAAGAAAATATAAAGGAGAATGACCGATGGAAACTATTAAACTCAACAACGGAATCGAATGTCCCGTAATCGGGATCGGAACCTTTATGCTCAAGCCCGCGGACGCACAGAACAGCGTGCGCGAGGCGCTGAAGATGGGCTACTCGCTGGTCGATACGGCGAACGCTTATGTCAACGAGCGCGCGGTGGGTCGCGGCATTAAAGAGAGCGGTCTCAAAAGAGAAGAAGTATTCATCTCCACCAAGCTTTGGCCCAGTGAATACGAGAACGAGAATGCGGTCGATGAAACGCTCGAACGCCTCGGCGTTAATTATGTCGATCTGCTCTATATCCACCAGCCGGCAGGCAACTGGCTCGCAGGCTACCGTCAGCTTGAAAAGGCGTACAAGGAGGGCAAGGCGAAGTCGATCGGTATCTCAAACTTTGAGGGCAAATACATCGACGAATTACAGCACAAATGGGAGATCGCACCCCAGTTTATTCAGGTGGAGGCGCACCCGTATTTTACTCAAAAGGAGCTCAGAAAAACCCTTGACAAGTACGACATCAAGCTGATGAGCTGGTATCCGCTCGGTCACGGCGACAAGAGCCTGATGGAAGAGCCGATCTTTGTCAAGCTCGGTGAAAAGTACGGCAAGTCACCCGCTCAGGTCATCCTCCGCTGGCACACGCAGATGGGTTTTGTCGTTATCCCCGGTAGTAAGAATGTTGCGCACATCAAAGATAACCTCGACATTCTCGACTTTACGCTCACCGATGATGAGATGAATGAGATCGCAAAGCTCGATAAGGATACGCGCTACTACCACCGTACCGACGAACAGCTAAACAGCTTCGCGGCATGGCGTCCCGAATTTGAAAGAGTATAACAACAAGGCGTGACGGAATTTCCGCCGCGCCTTTTTGAAAAACGCTTGAAAGATAATTCGGGATTTGTTATTATGTAACTATCGTTGCGATACGGAGGGCTGTTATGATATTAACCGGAAATGAAGATTTAAGAGTGATTAAAACGATCGAAGCCATCAAGAGCGCGTTTGAAGCGCTGATCTGCGAAAAGGACTATGAGAAGATCACGGTCAAGGAGCTTTGCGACCGCGCGAAGATCAATAAAAAGACCTTTTATCATTACTATGAAACGCTGGATATGCTGCTTGCGGAAATGCAGGAGGAGCTGTCCGCGGGATTTCTTGAACGCGTGAAGGACTACGCGCTGCCCGACGACCTCGACAAGGTGAACCGCGAGTTCTTCCTCTACGCGTCCGAACAGGGGCTTGCTTATGAGAAGATCACCTGCGGCGGAACATATCACGCGATCCGCGACGAGATGACCGATCAGGTCAACGGTGCGGCGTGGAGCAGATCGAAGAAGTATCAGAAGCTCAACGGCTATGAAAAGAAAGTCCTGATGGGCTTCATCAACAACGCTGTGCTGAATGCCTACCGCGAGTGGGTGCAGGACGGAAAGAAGATCCCGATGGACGAGGTGATCGAGATCACCAACAAGCTCGTCCTCGGCTGCGTGAAAGAATTCTTTAAATGAGCTGGGAACCCGGTCAGCCAATTCCGCCTTTTTATGCGTTTCATTTTACAGAAAACAACCTCAACAGCATAATAATATGTTAAGTATAAAACGCCGCTGATGTAGTCCAAAGCAGCTCTAAAACGTCCGGATCTCAGCCGTGTCGCGTTTTTGTGAGAAAGTAGGGTAATATGACTTCCTTTTCGGATTTCAAGCAAAAAGTGCTGATTTAAAGTGCGATTTCAGCTTAGAAAGTCAGTGTTTAAGCCATTTATATAATAAGGCTGTTTGATAATTTCACTTGAAGCTAAACAAAAATGTTAGTCACAGTATCACCGTTTCTTTATACAAGAAAGCGCGCTCTGCGCGCATTTCGCATAGCCATCGCTCGTTGTTGCGTAGCAACAAACTGAGCGGGCATACAAATCTTTTTTACTTTATTAGAAATAAAGTAAAAAAGGAGCCGGGGAAACCGGCTCCGAAAATCAGCAATTCAACAAGTTGCGATAAATCATCAGATCCTCATCCTTGAACACATTGAAGATGACCTTGATATCGCTGCTTGTTGTTTTTTTGTAGTCTTTCACAGTTGATATGGCGATCTCAGCCGCCTTATGCTGCGGGAATCCGAACACACCTGTGGAGATACAGCAGAACGCGATGCTTTTACAGCCGTTTTCTTCGGCAAGCTTCAAGCAGGAGAGGTAACAGCTTTTCAACAGCTCACAGTGCCGCTCATTCAATCTGCCGCTGACGATCGGTCCCACGGTATGAATGACATATTTGCTCGGCAAATTGTAGCCGGGAGTTATCTTAGCCTGACCTGTAGGCTCCTCGTGCCCCTGCTCGCGCATGATCTCAAAGCACCGGTATCTCAGAGATAATCCGGCAGCGCTATGCAAGCAGTTGTCGATGCAGGAATGTAAGATCCTGAAGCAGCCCAAAAGCTGGGCGTTGGCGGCGTTCACCACCGCGTCGCAGGAGAGCGTTGTGATGTTGCCCTGCCATAAATAGAGGTCTTTTTCAACAGGGGTGAGGTCAGATATTTTTGTGATACCCTTTGCTTCGTTTTCAGCTCTGAGATATTCGCTTTCAATTCGTAGATATTCCTCGCTGATAGGCTTCGGCATCCAAATATTCATCAATCCACGAAGCAGATCCTTCTGCCCCTGCTCATCATTCGGGATTCTGTAATGGCTGAGTTGGGAACGATCCTTTTGCAGTTCTTTGATCAACCAGATACGTTGTTCTTCATGCGTCATACAGCTTGGCGAAGTGTTCCCTGTCGGGGATCACACGCCGCGTTCATTTGCTCTCTCGTCATACCGTGCGCCTCACGGTAATGCCGAAGAATATGGCAATAATCCTTTTGCCGTAGTAACGGATTGAAAGTATATATTAAATGTATCAGGCACTTGCCTTGAATGATGTGATAGGTTTGTGTGTGATTTAGTAAGGTATCGCGTTG
Organism: uncultured Ruminococcus sp.; assembly: GCA_902785355.1. GTDB lineage: Bacteria > Bacillota > Clostridia > Oscillospirales > Acutalibacteraceae > Ruminococcoides. The sequence continues at coordinate 141,521 of CACZYF010000001.1, forward strand.
TCGATGCAGCCGTGACAGGGAACGAAACAGCCGAGCATTTGCGCGTTAGCGGCGTTGACAGTCACGTCGCATTTCAGCGTAGTAATATCGCCCTGCCAAAGATAGATAACAATAAACCTCAATAGTTAAAGATAATATGAGCAGTTTAACTGGTATTCTGATTTGAACTTCAAAATCATTATTCTATATTTAAACGTATAGTATTCTTGATATATATCAAGAATATCTTGACTTTTAAACATCTTGTGGGTATTATATGAAAGGATGGAGGCTTATTATAATGAATGAAAAAGCTCTTTTAAGCTATGCTAAATTATGGAAATTAATGATTGATAAAAACATTAATAAAACACAATTAAAAGAAATGGCTAATATAAGCACAAACGCTGTTGCAAAAATGAGCAAAAATGAACCTGTTTCTTTAGATACCTTGTCAAAAATTTGTTTTGTATTGGAATGTGGAATCGGCGATGTGATTGAAATTACATTCGATAAATACAATGATTCTGGAGGAAATTATGATGATAACGAAGAAGTACTTTGATGTTCATATGCATATAGATAATGATAGTAAAGAAGGGTACTCCATTTTTTTAATGGCTGACTCTATAAAACAAGCACTCGATATTATACGAAGAGAAGCTTTGTATGAAGACGAAAAAGATTTAAACAACATTGATTATATAGGTGAAATCACAGAACAAGAATTCAAATTATCGAATATGAGGAAATAATAATGGAAAAAGAGATAGAATATACATTAACGACAGACAATAACCATATTAAAGAATATGGTCAATACTTTACAAATTTTGACGTAGCAAAATTTATGGCTACGTGGGTTTGCACAGCTGCAGGAAGCCTTTTAGATCCTGCAGCCGGCAATAGTGTATTTCTCAAATACGCTAAAGAATCAAATCCTAATTGTACTTTAATTGGTTATGAAATCGACCCGAACATTCTTGGTTTTTTTGGAAATCCAACAAATGCTTCGCTCAAAAACGAAGATTACCTAATGACTGGTTGGGAAGATAAATACGACGCTATAATATGTAACCCCCCCTATAACCGTTTTCAGGCAGTTGCAAACAGAAATGAAATAATAAGAGAAATTGAGAAACACACTGGAATCAAATATAGCAGTTATACAAATCTCTATATTCTTTTCCTTTTGAAAAGCCTTCATCAATTATCAGACAAAGGAAAACTCGCTTATATAGTACCAACAGAATTTTTAAATTCCAAATATGGCACACCTATAAAGGAAAAACTTGTTAACGAAAAACTATTACGTGCCATTATAAATTTCAAAAACGACCAAGAAATGTTTTTTAATTCAACAACCACTTGTTGCATATTATTAATTGATAAAGAAGAAAAAGATGGCGTACAATTCTATAATTTAGAATGCATTTCCCAATTATTTGAGATAAATCTAAACAGCGCCAATGGATATCATCTTGTCCTTTATAAAAATCTATCTCCCGAAAAAAAATGGCGAGAATATATCCAGCACGAACAAGCAATAGTGTATTGCAATTTAAAAGAGATTTCAGAGTTTTGCAATATATCTAGAGGAATCGCCACCGGTGCTAATGAGTTTTTCTGTTTATCTAAATCTAAAATAGAAAAAAACGAACTACCATATACCAATATTGATGAGTGTATATGTAGGTCTGCCGATGTCAAGAACATAATCTTCACTCACGATGATTTTATTAAATTGGCCGACGCTGACAAAACTGTTTTTTTACTTGATATAAAAGACATAAACAGCATCACAACAAAGAAATATATTACAAACGGTGAGGAAAAGGAAATCAATAAAAAATATCTATTATCCCGTAGGAAGCCCTGGTATTCTATGGAACAAAAACCAATTGCACCAATTTGGGTTTCTTCTGCATGCAGAGATAAGATAAAATTCATAAGAAACATTGCAGGAGTAAAATCTTTAACAACATTCCATTCTATTTTTATTAATAAAAATTACGAAGCTGATATTGACATCATTTTTTGCTATTTTTTGACTCCTATCGCACAAGAGATAATACGTCAAAACAGGAAAGAATTAGGTAATGGTTTAGAAAAATTCCAACCAAATGATTTAAAAACGGCAAAAATGCTTGATATTACAATAATATCCGATGAAGATAAGCAAGAAATAATCAATATTTATCATATGATGATAGATAAACCAAATGATTCATACATAGAATCATTAAATGATATTTTTGAAAAATATTTATGTGCATAATTAATAAGATAAAAGCCATCAACGTAAAAGATGGCTTTTTTACTGTACAATATATTCCTTTAAAGAAATATCCTGATCCGAGGGAACTTTTTTTACAAGAATAAGACTTTCCTCTGGAATAATAGCTTTTATCTTTTTTTGCACTTGCCCTGTTTGCAACGAGTATCGAGTCACATTAAAAATATATTTTGAATCTAGTCGTTCTAGAATTGGTGTATTATAATGAATCAGCTGATTACCCACAATTCTTAAAGTGCCCGGATTCTTAGGAGTACCTGAAATTGCATCCGTTTCTCCATCAAGGAACATTTCTATCAATTGTTGAAATGTAATAGTCATTAGATCACCCCCTACTTTTATTTTTTTTCTTAACTAACGCTATTTCATTTGCTTCTTTTAAAACAATTAAAAATTCCTGCGGCGTTCTTTTAACAGCATTAGATAATTCTTTGTATTGCGATGATTGCAGATTACCATTATTACTTGGATTAACATATACATCAGGAATCCATGCAGTAGGAAAAACAATGCATTTTTCTAAACCAATTGTCATATTAGGTTTAAAACTAATTACAAAAGTGGTAACGTATAGATTTGCGTTCGGTTCTGAATTATAGAAATCAATTAATCCTACCGCCTTTGAAATATCATCCTTATTTGTACGTCCACCCTTTACAGATGATTTTATATTTACATATGACGTTTTATTCCCATCATATTGAAATTTAAAATCATATACTCCAACTTCCGAATCCGCTGGAGCAACGCTATCAAATCCCAACGATTTTACTTGTGATTCAAGACCTTGACTTATTACTTCTTCTACTATTCGCCATACCGTTCTTCCTTTTGCCGCTTTTCTCCACCCATACGGCATAATTTTATTATTCGCAATCGGAATATCCCCTATATTTTTAATAAGCTGGTTTAGCTTATCTTCTAGAAACTTTCTTTCTGTTTCAACTGCTAAATACTTTTGTTCGTTTGACATAGTAATTCCACCTATTGTTAATCTATACCCTCAAACAGTTCACTTAAACTTACTTCTAAGCCATCTGCTATCTTTTTAATATTATTAATAGAAATATTTCGTTTGCCAGCTTCAACAGATGCAAAATAAGTCCTGTCCATGTTAATATGAAGTGCAAATTTCTCTTGACTTAACCCTTTTTGTTTCCTTAACACCTGAATTCGATTTCCGAGTTTCCTTGTAACCATACCTCAACCTCCACTCTGTAATAATATAAGCACACGGACTTTATAACAACGGGATATAAGTAACAATGCGAATTTAAAAAACAAAAGATTCCATAAATGCATATGGAATCTTCTGAAACATTATATATTCGTTTTTATGAACGTGTTCTCTTATTTGGTCGTAAATTGGTTGTAAGTTTCGACATTACCTACTTGTAACTGCTGATATTGCGCCATTCCTTACGATCAGGATTTCATTGTCGGGACTTCCGATACATCATGCGAAAAACCGTTCATAACCATCCATAGCCCTTTATTTAAGCCATTTTCGATTTTGCCACTTGAATATTAAAGTAAAGGGAGTTATTAGGGAGATGTTATCTCCCTGAAAAAACAAAAAGACCTTGATGAAAACGAATCCACCAAGGTCAAATTCATTAAATATGCGTCAGTACAAGTTGCTAAATACATTTGAGAATAGGATCGATATATTTTTTATCAGTCCAATCACACTTGTTTTCT
>CACZYF010000002.1 GCA_902785355.1 uncultured Ruminococcus sp.
GTGATAACGTCCTCTGTGTCAAATTCGGTTACGTCCATCAAAAGACGCTCATAAGTTTCTTTATTCATATTCATGCACGTCCTTTCTGTCAGTTCTGGATAACATTCGCGCCGGGCGCGATGGTCACGGTGCCGCAGGTGCCGTCATCGCCTGCTCCGATGGAGTTAGGGGAATACTTACCCTTTGTCGCGGTGACCTGTGTCACGGTGTCGGCTATCGTAATATTGCCGCAGGTTGCTTCATATCCGCTTCCGATACCGGCTGCAGTATAACGACCGTTGGCTGTGACTGTACCGCCGGTGATCAAGATGTTGCCGCAGGAGCCGTCATCTCCGCTTCCGATACCGGCTGCATCATCACCGCCGTTGGCTGTGATCGTACCGCCGGTGATAGTGATATTGCCGCAGGAGCCGTATTGTCCGCTTCCGATACCGGCTGCAAACTCTCCACCTGTAGCAGTGATTGTACCGCCGTTGATGACAGTATTGCCCGCTGCTTTTTCAAAACCGCCGCCGATGCCGCAGCCGCAGCCGTGGGACGAAGCGTTAAGCGAGCCTGTGCCGTCGATGATAAGGGTTTTGCCTGCGGGAACATAAATGCCCGGATAATTCCGATTGCCGCCCTTTACGGTGTTGGTTTCCTCTAAAAGGATGGTTGCGTCGCCCAAGGGAGTGATACCGGCATACTGTGCACTGCTGCTCAGGGTAATATTCGCGTCTCTGAGGGTGATGGTCGCGCCGTCGGCGATAGAGACTTGTCGCCGGAAAGCACACCGGTCAGCACGTCGCCGTCCTGCGCTTCATAGTTAGCGGTCAGGGTGCTGAGGTCTACGACGTTCTCTACAGGAGCCGGAGTAAAGTAGGCGTTCGCCGCCTGATTGTAGAGGTACAGAGCCTTTGCGAGGTCCTTCGCGTCATCGCCCATGCCGCTTTCAACTACCGCAGCAGCGTAATCGAGGACAGAGTAGCTGAACGTCTTGCCGCCGATGGTGAACTGATAGAGAGTATCCAGGTCAGCAGCAGCGATACCAGCCTTTTCCTTATAGTAGAAGTAGTTATCCTGAACGCCGTCAGCGTCTTCCCACTTCCGGGTATCGTTTACGTCGTCGAAGTAATGTCTGATGGTGTTGCCGTCCAGGAAGATAACGCTGGTGGTGTACCACTTACCGCCGATCGCTGTACCGATTTCTTGCAGTTCTTCTACAGTAGCGCCGCGTTTGTCGCCGTTCGCAGCCTTGACTGCACCGATGATATTATCGCTGGTGACGTTATTCATCTCGTTTGCGATAGCAGTAAGATCATCTGAAGAGAGACCTGCGTTTGCAAGCTCTGCGGGCTTGACCGTGAGCTGGTCGTTAAATACGATCTGAGCCATAGCGCCGTAGTTGAGCATTTCCTTGACCAGAGTCTTGGTTTTTGCGTCATAATCGCCGGCGATGATGGTCTCGGCGTATTCCTTAACGCTGTAATCGTCGGTCTGCTCGAGCGTCGTTCCGTCAACGGATACTACCGCGTGAACCCGGTTCGCCATCTGAGCGGCGTTGACCGGAACGCGAGCCTTGACCCAGCCGTTATCTTCGAGAGGAAGATTCTTCAGATTTACTTCGTAACGGTCATTACCGTAGTGATTACCGGACGCTATGCTTGCGCTGTCCCAGGTGAAGGTAGCGGTAACGCTCTCAGCGTCAGCATAATTCGGGATCGCGCTGGGGTCGATGTAGAAATTGAGGTTGATGTTACCGTCGAGGGTGATGGAGTTACCGGTAAAGACCTTGGGAGCAAACTTCGCGGTCAGGGTCATATTCTCGCTGATTTCCTGATAGTCAATCGTATCCTTTGTCGTGTAACGGGTATCGCCGTTGTACCAGCCGGTGCAGATATAGCCTTCGTCGGGTATCGCGGTGATCTTGCCTGTGTTGTCAGCAGAGGGATAGAACGAAACCACGCCGCCTGTGGCGATATTGATCGAGCCGCCTGCAACAATATTAACGGAGTGACCGTCAATAATAAGGGCATTGGCGCCGTCAACAACATCATAAGGAGCGGATATTCCGGTAATATTGCTTGCATTGGTCGCGTTGCCGAAGGTGCCGTTGTCCATCACGACCTTGCCGTTCTCGCCGACATTGAGGATAAGCTTTGCGGGAGCGGGAGTGGGAGTGGGCTCGGTGGCTACGATGTAGATCGCTTTAGTGCCTGCGAGACGAGTAAAGTTGATAACATTGGTATATACGGTTACATCGTCACCAAATCCAAAAGCGGAACCGGGCTCAGTACTTGAATCTGTGATCTCAGTCGTAAGTTCGGTACCGGTCTGGTCATAGAACTTATACGAATAACCCTTTGCGTCCTGTACGGGTATCATCGTATTGTTGTCTCCGTACGTAATAGGTATAATAGCTCCGGTCAATAAATCATTTACATCTGAAAAACTTACAATCGGAACATTGGAATAAAGCCTGAAATCTCCATACTTATTATTGCAGTCCTTGATTGCCTCGGGCTTCTCGGACTCGGTATAGGTCGCGGTGTAGGTCACGTCGCCGGTGACAGCCGATACCTCGGGAGTCCAGCCGGAGAAGGTGTAGATGCAGTCCGCGCCGTCCGCCTTATAGGGAGTTTCGCCGTTATAGGTCGGGGTGGTGCCTTCGGCTACATCGGTGTCGGTTTCGAGCACGGTGTCGCCGTTCTTCCATGTGACGGTGTAGGTGGGAATAGCTTCAAATTCAGCCTTTACGGTGATAAACTTCCTCGGCATGGTCAAGGAATACTGTGAGCCTTCCGTTACGGTGGTCAGCGAGACGTCTCCTGCGGAGATAGACACGAACTGATAGCCCTCTGCGGGAGCGACGGTCAGAAGAACGTCAGCGTCTGCCGCTGCCTCAGTCACATCAGTGCCGTTCACGCTTGCGGTCACAGTGCCGTTCACGGATTCGTCTGTGATGGTGTAAGCGGAGAAAAGCGCCGTATTATTATTTCCGACAACAAGGGAAGCGTTTAACGGAGTGAGTTCTTCATAGCGCGCATCTCCTAAAACATAATCCGTACCTTCAACAAGATCGGAATGCCGGCGCCAGAAATATTCTTCATATCCATCTTCTGCAAGACTATCATATTCTTTTTGCAGCCGCGAATTCGTGAACTGCGCTCCTCCGGGAATAAAAATGTTGCAGTGCGTGGGAAATGTCACTGTTAAGTAGCGCGATGGATCGGTAAGGGCATTCTTATTGAATGTGATAGGCTGCTCTACATTGTAAATCAAATTAACAGGAGTGCCATAGTTGTTGACCGGGCTGTTGGTTACAGTCGCAAGCTTCACCGCGTTGACTGTGACCGTGACGGTATTGCCGGATCGATAGAAAACCGCTTCCTTCTCGATAATCAACGGCGTTGAGGAAGTGGAGTTGATCTTAACATCCTCCAGAACACAGCCGCCGTTATACGCCATAAATGCATCCTTTTGTATGGCGATCATATCCGTAGCGTCAATGATCAGGTGCTTTACAAGATTGCTCTGAGTAAAAACAACACCGTAAAAGTTACTGCCTGTCATCGCATAATGACACGGAACAACGCCGGAGCCGCCAATTGTCAGCGTCCCTGTCGTTTCATCGAAACTATGGGTGATGTTCTGTACGCCGAATGTTGCCATTTTGGTGGTCGAATCATAGTCGGCGATCAGCAGACCGCCCGGAGAGACGCTTGTGGGCAGAAGCTTGGTGCTGCCAAAGCTGTAATACCCGTCAGTTACAGACAGGATTGCCTTATTATACGAGAAATCGGAACCTTTCACCTCGTGAATGATCGTGGGATCGTCATAGTCCGCGAACTTAAAAGAGCCAATATTCTCGAAATAAAAAGAATCTCCCGGCTGAATAAGGGTTCCCCGAGCTAAATTAGAGTACCCATATGCCGCGCTCGCCGAGAGCGGCACGATTGCGAACACACTGAATACCATGATGAGTGATAACAGTATGCTCACGGGTTTTTTGATTTTTGAAATCATAGTAATTCCTCCTTTAAAATTTGATTAAGGCAACGCCGCATAGCCCACGGCGCTCGCCCTTTGCAATCCGCATTTTTGCCTGTGGATCATGCGGTGTTGCCTTAACTATATAACACTGCCGGTTTGGGTCTGCCCGCTGACCGCGTATTGTGATAATACCGGGTATTGGAATACTCCAAGCAAATCGGCAAATTGTTAACGTATCGGTTGAGATTGCTATAATAATCGGTTGGTCGCTTTGCTCCATTTATACAATCCCTCACCCGCTCCCGCGGGAGCTCCCTTTACCAAAGGGAGCCTTTACCCTCGCAATGACAATCTGGTAAAACAAAGCACAGGCGCGGTGATACACTGCGTCTGTGTCAGTTGATAAGAGTGATTCTTCTGTAAAAAGGGCGCACGAAAGAAAGCGCGGTCAGCGCTTGCTTGCTTGCTTGCTTGCTTGCTTGCTTGCTTGCTTGCTTGCTTGCTTGCTTGCTTGCTTGCTTGCTTTCAGCATTATCGCTCCAGCCGTCATCCGTGTCAAGCCCTTTCTATAAACTACATATATATTCTATTATAATGTATCATACAATGTATTGATTAAATTTACAAATTAGAATTATTCAATCCTTTTCATCTGCTCAAAGTAAAAAAACAACAAAAGGCGGACAGCCTGAACTGTCCGCCTACGCATAGAGCACTGCATTATTCTGAAATCGCCTTTTCGGAATCAGCCTAAAGGCAGCTCCCGAAGCTCTGTTCTGTTGAAATTACTGTTTGTAGCCGTGGAAGCTGAAGGTCATCTCTTCGATATCCATGACCTTAGAGGTCGCTACATAGGTGCAGAGCTTCTCCTTATCCCAGCTCTTCAGCTTGATATAAATCTTACCGCTGTTCTCAGCCTCGAGCTTGTAGGTTCCCTCGTCGACTGCACCGGTATCGTTGTTGGTCAGGCTGCACTTGCCGTCCTTCTCAAAAGTCCAGGTAACGTTACCGTCAATCTCGTCCTCCTGCTTCCAGGAGCCGAGGATGCGCTCATCGACTACTCTGCCGCATGCAGCAAACACGGAAACCAGCATCGCCGCGAGCATAACGACGGCGAGAACTCTGGAAATTGTCTTCATTCTTTTACCTCCTAAAAATTGAGTATCATCATTATAGCATATCCGTTTACAAAATGCTATAGTTTTTTACACGATTTAATATTCTGTTTACAACGAACTCTTTCTGATTTGCATAAAAGGACGAAAAACGGGGAGCAAAAGCTCCCCGCCGCATCAGCAAAACTATAATCAGTCAGCAACAAAGAATACATCCATGCCGGTGGTCTCGCCGTCAGCTACGATGTAAGCCTTGCTCTCTTCGGGCTTGACATAAACGGTGTAAGCCTTCTTATCCTTAACGACCTTCTTGACGTTCGACTCGATGTCAGCTACGGAAACGGTAGCGCCGCCGAACTGGATGTAAAGATCGAACTTGGGCTCAGTCTTCTTAGCAGCAGGCTTCTTAGCAGCCTTGGTCTCGGTCTTTGCAGCAGCCTTGGTCTCAGCCTTAGCAGCAGTGTCAGCCTTCTTGGCAGCGGTCTTCTTAGCGGTGGTCTTGGTCTCCGCCTTAGCGGTAGTCTTCTTTGCGGTTGCCATAATAAAAATCCTTCTTTCTTATATTTCGAAAATATACTGTTTAAGCGCTTTTCGCTTACAATCTGTATTATAGCTTTCCCGACGGAACTTGTCAAATGATAATGCAAATTTTGGTTGATTAACCAAATGAGCGGGAGAGCGCAAGAGTTTTGTAGGTATTGTTGACGGAAAATATTTGCACAAAACGGGTGAATGGCGGTTTTTTGCTTTGCATATTTCATAAAATCCACGGTAGTATTATGTGCATTTTCACAGGGTATTATACGGGACTTAGACATTTTGCATATTTTATCTGTGAAAAAACTATTTCTTTTTACCATGCTCCGCCTTGCGTTCCTATCGAATCTCTGCTATAATGACGGAGTACAAAAACACGGACTTTGACCTATCATCCGTCAAAGTCCCGTATAAAGACCTTTATATCTTATCGAAAGGAAGGGATGACATGCTGAACGCTTTCACGGACGTCGGCACACAGGTGCTGGTGCTGTTCGTGCTGATCGGCGCGGGGATTCTGCTGACGAAGCTCGGACTGATCACCGAGGCGGGCTCGCGAACGATGACGGACGTCGTGCTGTACGCGGTGACGCCGTGCGTGATCATCAACGCCTTCCAGCGCGAGTATCGTCCCGAGATGCTGTGGGGATTGCTCACGGCGCTGCTCGCGGCGTTCCTCTCCCTGCTGTTCTCCGTTCTGCTAGCCGAGCTGCTGTATCGAAAGACCGAGATATCCCGCGCGGTCGTGCTGAAATTCGCCGTTGTGTTCTCAAACTGCGGCTTCATGGCGCTGCCGCTCCAGCAGGCGATCCTCGGCGACGACGGCGTGTTCTACGGCGCGGCGTTCGTCGCGATGTTCAACATCTTCATGTGGACGTACGGACTGCTGACCATGAGCCGAAAGAAAAACGCGAAAGCCGCGATCAAGGCGATCGTGAACCCCGGCGTCATCGGTACGGTGATCGGCGTGATCCTGTTCGCGTGCTCGATCAAGCTGCCGACCGTACTCGGCTCGCCCGTCAGCATGATGGCGGCGCTGAATACACCGATCCCGATGCTGGTCATCGGCTACCACCTGACCCGCTCCGACCTCAGGCGCGTGCTCACCGATAAGGGCGCGTACTTTGCGATGGCGCTGCGGCTGATCGTCCTGCCGCTGATCGCGCTGGGCGTGATGACGGCGCTGCATATCGACCCGGTCATCACCGTATCCGTCGTGATCGCCGTCAGCTCCCCCGTCGCCGCTTTCACCACCATGATGGCGACCAAGTACGGGCGTGACACGGCGCTGAGTGCGGGGATCGTATCGGCGTCGGCGCTGTTCTCTCTGCTGACCATGCCGCTGGTCGTGGGGCTGGCGCAGTACGTTACCCACCTCGCATAAAACAGAGACCGAAAGGAAAAAGCTATGGCAAAAAATCCGAAACAAAAGCAAAAGCTGCTGTATATCATGAAGTTCTTCATGGAAAAGACCGACGACGACTACGGCGTGACCGTCGCAGACATCATCGACTACCTCGCGGAGTTCGACATCGCCGCCGAGAGAAAGAGCATTTACAACGATATCGAGTGCCTGCGTGATTTCGGCTTCGATATCGTCAAGACCAAGGTCGGCAAGATCTCGCTGTTCAGTCTGGTGTCCCGCGACTTCACCCTCGAGGAGATCAAGCTGCTGATCGACGCGGTACAGAGCTCGAAGTTCATCACCGTAAAGAAGAGCCGCGACCTGATCCGTAAGATCGAGCGCCTCACCTCCGAGAATCAGGCGAAGGAGCTGCACCGTCAGGTGATCGTCGCCAACCGCGTCAAGCACTCGAACGAGGAGATCTACCGCAATATCGACAGCATCAACCGCGCCATCAACAAGAAGCGAAAGATCGGCTTCTACTACACGAACTGGCAGGTCTCGCGCACCGGCGCGCGCAAGCTGGTAAGGGTTCGCCGCCATGACGGAATGCGCTATCTGCTGACGCCCAAGGCGCTGACATGGGACGACGAGAACTACTACATGATCGCCTACGATAAGGAGGCGGATAAGCTCAAGCACTTCCGCGTCGACAAGATGGAGGATATCTCCGTCGAGGACATTCGCGCCGACAGCGCAAAAGCGGTGGATCAGTTCGATCTCGCGGTCTACACCAAGCGGGTGTTCGGCATGTACGGCGGCGAGACCGTCAACGTCAAGCTCCGCTTTGACGACAGCCTGATCGGCGTGGTGGTCGATCGCTTCTCGGATAAGGTGTTCATCATGCCGCACAGCGACGGCACCTTCACCACGAGCGCCGAGGTCATGCTCTCGCCGCAGTTCTACGGCTGGCTGTTCTCCTTCGGCGACAAGGTCAGGATCGAATCGCCCAAGGCCGCAAAGGACGGCTTCTGCGATTACCTTAACAGCGTACAAAAACAGTATTCATAACATAAAACGACTCCGCCGCCGCCCGCCCGGGCAACGGCGGTTTTCTTTAGTACCGTTTATCGGACTGAATTTCTGTTACACTGAGCTTACGGGGCGAACAAAAAGGGATTTTCGGTTCGCTCCGCCGTAAAGAATGGAGGTTGTGCAATTTTTTTGTAAAAATCTGTTCCTTTTTTCGGAATTATGTGGTATGATATAGAAGTAAAAGAAGCACCATTCTCCACCGTTCGCTACGCGGTGTATTACAAACGCCGTGATCGGACAATCCGATACAAAGAAGCAGATCATTATGAGCAGCATTATTTTAGCGTCACAATCACCCCGCCGACAGGAACTGATCGCGCGCATCACCGAGGACTTCGAGGTGATCGTCGCCGAGGAACCGACCGAGTTACCCTCGGACGTCAAGCCCGAGGAAACGCCCGTGTTCCTTGCGTCATACAAGGCGGGCTCCGTCGCCGTGAATCATCGGGATCGGATCGTCATCGGCGCCGACACCGTGGTACTGGTCGATGATAAAGTGCTCGGCAAGCCAAAGGATCAAGCGGACGCCGAACGGATGCTGCGCCTGCTCTCGGGGCGCAAACATACCGTCATCACGGGCTGCTGCATCATTTGCGACTCACGCTGGCTCACCTTCTCGTCAAAAACTCAGGTCGAGTTTTATGAGCTCAGCGACAGGGAAATCGCTGAGTATATCGCCACGGGCGAACCGTTCGACAAGGCGGGCGCCTACGGTATCCAGGGACAGGGCTCGCTCCTGGTCAAGGGTATCGAGGGCGATTACTTCAACGTTATGGGGCTCCCGGTCGCAAGGCTGAAACGCGAGTTGGAACACTTTACCGGTGAGTAATAATCACGGAGAGGAACGTCGGATGAAACACCTGTTCATTCTGAACCGCAACGCGGGAACCAAGGATACAACTCCCGAGACGCACGCTAAGATCAAGGCGCTCGGTCGCACGGACGTCGTCATCGAATATACCAAAGAAGCCGGTGACGCACAGCGGATCGCCCGCGAATATGCCGAAAAGGGAGAACCCCTGCGCGTCTACGCCTACGGCGGCGACGGCACCGCGAACGAAGCGCTTCACGGATTGCTGGGGCATGAAAATACCGCGCTGGGCCTGATCCCCGTCGGCACGGGCAACGACTATATACGCTCGCTTCCGGCTCCGGGTGAGGACTTCCTCGATATGGAGAAAATGATAAGCGGCAGTACGATCACCGTAGACCTGCTCAAGTGTAATGACCGCTACGCGCTGAACGTTATCTCTGTCGGCTATGACTGTGAGGTCGCCGACCGCGCGCAGAAGAACAAGCGCCTGCCGCTGATGTCCGGTCCGCTCGCTTACAAGCTGGCGATCGTACAGTGCCTGCTGACAAAAAGAAAGCACACCTTCATTCCTTATGCCGACGGCGAGAGGATACCCATCGCCGGAGGCTTCAAGACCCAGATGCTCGCCGTAGCCGCAAAGGGCATGTATTACGGCGGAGGCATCAAAGCGACGCCCTACGCCGCGCTCGACGACGGGCTGATCGACTTTATGGCGATCCCCACCGTACCCATCAGCTATTTCACCTGGATGATGGGACCGTTCACCCGCGGCGAGCACATCGACCACCCCAAGGGAAAGAACTTTATCATACATAAAAAATGCCGCGAGCTCCGGCTCGACAACCACGGCGAGATCAAGATCGGCATCGACGGCGAAATGTTCGTGATGACCGACCCGACGATCACCGTCGTACCCAAAGCGTTTCAAATCATTATACCAAAGGCTTGATACAGTTGCAGCGATTCAAAGAGCGCGTGATACGCGCCGTTAAGCGAAAACCCCGATTCTTTATAGCGATACTGGTCACGGTACAGGTTCTCTGCCTGTGCTGTGCTTTTGTTGTCTCCGCGCAGGGTCATCAGACCCGAGAGAATTCCGCGACTGCCTCCGAGAGCGATACCGACGCCGTTCTCGCCGACCGTCTGAGCGAGAAAATCGCCTGTGTGGGATTATCCCGCAGCAGCTGGCTGTATGAGCTGATCAGCGCGGAATATCCCGACGAGAAGCTCGACCGCTACGACAGCGAAGCGGTCTTTGAATCCGCGGTAAAGCACGGTATCCTCAGCTATTATACCGATACCGAGATCGTTCAGCCCCTGACGCGCCGCTTCGTCTGCTCTACGATGGTGAAGGCGTTCGGTTATGAGCTGCCCAAGGACGCGGAGCGTCCGTCGGACGTCAGCAAATACGACGACTACATGACCGTCGCCGCCTACTACGGCTACTTCCCCGACAGGATCAACCGCATCTATCCCGAAGCGCGCATCACCGCCGAGGAATTCGCGAATCTCAAGAACGAGCTTAAATACCGCCGTATCCTCAAGGGTAAGACAGTCCTGACCTTCGGCGACAGCATCATGCACGGCAGCGGCAACAACAACGACGGCATGGGCTCGATGATCGCCGCAAAATACGGGATGAACTGTACCGATTACTCCGTACCGGGCGCGACCATGGGCATATACAACAAACACGGACATATCCCCGATCAGATCCGTCAGGCGAAGAGCGAGCACCGTACCGCGGACGTCATTCTGCTCAACGGCGGCACAAACGATATGGTCTTCACCAAGATCGGAAATATCGCCGAGGGCTTTGATATGTCAAAGACGGATGAGACGGATTATTCCGGTGGTTTTGAGAAAACCATGTGGATGATCCGCAAGTACTGGGGCGACGTTCCCGTCGTCTATGTCCGCTCGCATAATATGGCGCTTGCCGCCGATGATAAAGAGAAGAAGTACGGCGAACGCGGCATCGAGCTCGCGAAGAAATGGAGCGCCGTTACCATCGACCTGTATAACGACAGCGAGCTGAACACCGAGGACCGGGTAATGAACGGTCTCTACACCTCTGTCGACACCAGAAAAAAGGTGCTGACACACGATAGCATCCACCCCACCGCCTTAGGCTACGCGAGGTATTACCTGCCGCCGCTGGCTCAGGCGCTGATGAAAATATTCGGATAAATGAAAGAAGGATCTGCATGACAAAGCTATATATCGCCGTCCCCTGCTATAACGAGGAGGAAGTGCTCCCCGACAGTGCGGAAAAGCTGCGTAATAAGCTACGCAGCATGATGGATAAGGGTCTGATCAGCTACGACAGCCGTATCGTCTTCATCGACGACGGCAGTAAGGATAAGACCTGGCAGCTGATAGAGGAACTGCACAACGCCGACAGCATCTACAGCGGCATTAAGCTGAGCCGCAATCGCGGCCACCAGAACGCGCTGATGTGCGGACTGATGACCCTGAAGGATCAGGCTGACGCCGTGATCTCCATCGACGCCGACCTGCAGGACGATATCGAAGTGTTCGACGAGATGGTCGAGCGCTGTCAGGACGGCTGCGACGTCGTATATGGCGTACGTTCCAAGCGCGAGACCGACACCTTCTTCAAGCGCTTCACCGCCGAGGGCTACTACAAGGTGCTCGACAAGATGGGCGCGAAGGTCATCTTCAACCACGCCGACTTCCGCCTGATGAGCAAGCGGGCGCTGGAGGCGTTCTCCGAATTCCATGAGACCAACCTCTTCCTGCGCGGACTGGTACCGATGATCGGCTTCAAGAGCGCGATCGTCACCTACGAGCGCAGCGAGCGACTCGCGGGTGAGAGCAAATATCCGCTCAAGAAGATGCTCGCGCTGGCGTGGGAGGGCATCACCTCGCTGTCGACCAAGCCCATCAAGATGATCACCCGACTGGGACTGATCATCTTTCTGATCAGTATCGTCATGCTGATCTACTCGATCATCCGCTTCTTCACCGGCGCCACCGAGACCGGCTGGGCGTCGCTGGCGGTCTCGATCTGGGCGATCGGCGGTCTGCAGATGATGGCGATCGGCATCATCGGCGAGTACATCGGCAAGATCTACCTCGAGAGTAAGCACCGCCCGCGCTTCATCGTCGAAACGTTCCTGAATGACTAATGTAATCAACATCAAAGCCCTTGGACAGCGGTTCAAGGGCTTTTTCCATATATATCTGCATACAGAAAGAGCCGAAGCGTACCCGCTCCGACTCTTTTTGCAGTATATTTTCAAATAGGAATTCTCTTACTTCTTGGATTTCTTCGCATCCTTAGACTTCTTGCTCAGCATGACGTTGGTCAGGATGCCGAGGATCAGCGCGCAGGCGACCTCGGTGATGGTGACGTTGCCGAAATTCAGCGCAAGACCGCCGACACCAGCGATCAGGATGACCGAAGCGGTGAACAGGTTGCGGTTATCGTCGAGATCGACCTTCTGCAGCATCTTCAGACCGGATACCGCGATGAAGCCGTACAGCGCGATGCACACGCCGCCCATGACACAGTGCGGGATCGTGGAGAGGAACGCGACAAAAGGTGTGATGAAGGCGATCAGCATCGCCTCAACAGCAGTGCAGATGATGGTGGTAACGGAAGCGTTCTTGGTGATCGCGACGCAGCCGACAGACTCGCCGTAGGTGGTGTTGGGGCAGCCGCCGAAGAAGGCGCCTACCATGGAGCCTACGCCGTCGCCCAGAAGGGTGCGGCTCAGACCCGGATCCTCTAAGAGATCGTGCTCGATGATGGAGCTGAGGTTCTTATGGTCGGCGATATGCTCGGCAAATACGACGAACGCAACCGGGATATACGCGACAGCGATGGTGCCGATATAGGAACCGGTGATCCCCTTGAAGCCGCCGAATGCGGTCAGGAAGGTGAAGTCGGGAACAGAGATAAAGCTCGAGAAGCTGATCTCTTTGAAGTTGTTGACCAAAGCGGAGTAGTCGATGACCATCAGCGCGGTATTGCCGGTCGCCTTGCCGATGAAATAGAAGCAGGTCGCGACGGCATAGCCCGCGAGGATACCGATGATGAACGGGATCAGGCGCGCCATCTTCTTGCCGTAAACGGAGCAGAGCATGACGACCGCAAGGGTCACGATACCGCAGATGATCGCGACATAGTTGGAGCCGCCCTCGATGTTGGACGCCTGGAGATCGCCGACAGCATTGCCGGCAAGCGACAGTCCGATGATCGCGACGGTCGGGCCGATGACGACGGCGGGCATGAGCTTGTTGATCCACTTGACGCCTGCGCCCTTAACGACAGCCGCAAGGACAACGTACACCAGACCTGCCAGCACAGCGCCGATGATCAGTCCGAGGTAGCCCAGAGCCGCGGTGGCAGCTCCCGCAAAGGCAGTCGCCATGGAGCCGAGGAAAGCAAAGGACGAGCCGAGGAATACGGGGCTCTTCGCCTTGGTGAACAGAACATAGACGAGTGTACCGACGCCCGCGCCGAACAGCGCCGCCGAGGTGCTCATACCGTTGCCTACGATCATAGGGACAGCGATGGTCGCCGCCATGATCGCGAGCAGCTGCTGGAACGCAAATACGATAAGCTGACCGAACTTGGGCTTATCTTTTACGTTGTAAATCATTTGCATGTTAGATTTCCCCCTTGAATTAGGTTTATTCTAATGAAGAGCGGATTCGCTAAGAAAAACCGTTCTCCACTGTTTAATGAGAATAGAGCTTGACCGCCGTCTCGCCGTCAGTTTCTTCAAGCCGTACCGCTACAACCTCGTCGACAGAGGTGGGGATGTTCTTGCCGACGTAGTTCGGGCGGATCGGCAGTTCGGTATGACCGCGGTCGATCAGCGCACAGAGTTGGATCTTGGCGGGTCTGCCGAGCTTCATCACCGCTTCGAGCGCCGCGCGGGCGGTACGGGCGGTGTAGATCACGTCATCGACCAGCACAACGGTCATATCCTCGATCGAGAAATCGATCTTACTCCCCTTTACGGTCGGCGTATCGCCGATACGGGAGAGATCGTCGCGATAGAGGGTGATATCCAGCTCACCGACGGGCGGAGCGGTACCCTCTATCGCACAAATATGTGCCGAGAGGCGCTGTGCCAGCGGCACGCCGCGGGTATGAATACCGATCAGGCAGACGTTCTGCAGTCCGTGATTCTTCTCGATGATCTGGTGCGCAATACGCTTGAGCGCTCTGTCGATATCCTCAGCGGACATCAGCGCAGCCTTATACTTCATAGCTACCCTCGAAACAGCCGGTAACACTTCGATTGCCGCAAAAAATGCCCTGTCCGACGCGGACAAGGCATACTACACGCATAACAATACTGTGCCGAAACCTTGTCGGCATCTCTGTACCGACTTAAAAGTTTACTTTTGGTATCATACACCTTTTACACAGCGGTTTGTTGCTTCATTAGAATTATAGAGAATTTTCATACAATTTCACGAATCGGCTCAGAGAGCTCGACCGTTTCTTGACATATTTTTGCAATTCCTGTATGATAATCAGGTGATTTCGGTCAGCCGGCTACGGTATAACCGGCGTTCCCGAGCGCCTCCAACGCCTCGGTGAAGCGCTCCTCTTTTACTAAGATATAGTCGGTATTGTAAGTAGAAACAGCAAAAACGCCGATCCCCTCCTCCGCCAGAACGGCGGTCAGCTTGGACAAAATCCCTATGAGAGAGAAATCGAGCACGCCCTCGATCCGAAAGCCGCGCCAGCCGTCCTCGCGCTCCGCGGTATGCTGCGGCGCATGTTCCGTACGGCAGACGAGCGAGAGCTCCTCGTCCGTTTTACCGATGAAGAAAAAATCGTCGTCGAGCGAAATGTCCCGCAATGACCCGACCTTACACACGGTCAGCTGATAATCGAGTGGTTTGAGCTCCATAACAGTACCTCCGAAATCCTTATGATAACAGATTATAACACATAATTCCCGATATGTCTAACGGAAGGATATGATTGGATGAAAAGCAAAAGCCTGCTGTCGTCGGCACTGCTTCTGACGGCGGCGATCATCTGGGGCTTCGCGTTCGTCGCACAGGAAAAGCTAGCCGACACGATCCCGCCCTTCACCGTCAATATGATCCGCTCGCTGATCGCCTCGGTCGCGCTGATCCCCGTCGCGGCGATCACCCGACGTATGCAGGGAAAGCGGCTCAGAGAAGAGAATCCCGCCGAACGCAGAACGCTGATCAAGGCGGGCGTGATCTGCGGCGTGATGCTGTGTATCTCCGTCAACCTCCAGCAGTTCGGTATCGCGCTCTATCCCGAGGGCGCTCCCGCCTCGGCACACAGCGGCTTCCTGACCGCGCTGTACATCGTTTTTGTCCCGATCTTCGGGCTGTTCCTCAAGAAAAAGCCCGGATTATCCATCGTTATCGCCGTCGTGCTGGCGACGGTCGGACTGTACTTCCTCTGTCTGTACGAGGGCTTTGGCACGCTGTACCTCGGCGATGTGGTCGTACTGATCTGCGGCGCTTCGTTCGCGGTACAGATCCTCTGCGTCGACCGCTACATCGATAAGGTCGACGGCGTGAAGCTCAGCTCCATCCAGTTCCTCGTGACCGGCGTGCTGTCGGGGATCCTCATGCTGATCTTCGAGAAGCCCGTCTTTTCGGCGATCCTCGCGGGATGGCAGCCGCTGCTGTACCTCGCGCTGTTGTCAAGCTGCGTAGGCTATACCCTGCAGATCATCGGACAGAAATACGCCTCCTCCCCCGCTCTGGCTTCCATCCTCATGAGCATGGAGAGCGTGTTCGCCGTAATTGGCGGCATGATCTTCCTACACGCGATTCCGAAGGTGAATGAATGGATCGGCTGCGCGCTGATGTTCGCGGCGATCATCATCGCCCAGCTGCCGAAGGATATATTCAAGAAGAAAGCCGCCTGAAATAAACGGTATCCTCATTCCGGTACCGGATACAATCGACCGAAAAGAAGAGCCCTGCCGATCGGCAGGGCTTTGCTGTACTCAGAATATCGAGATCGTGGGATTCGCTTCGGGGGTCAGCCAAAGCAAGATCTCCTGCAGGCTGTTCTCGGCGATACCGACGCCGCCGTAGGTGGGGCCTTCCGCTACATGCAGGAAGCGGGCACAGCCCAGAGCGGGATTTACGGGATCGCGGTTATAGTTGAACACCACCGCATAAGGATAGGAGCGGGTATAGATCGACAGATCCTGGCTGGTGGAATAATCGACGGGAGTATCGAGATCAACCAGACGGTTATAGTTCTGTGAAGCGGGGTCGGTCACCCACTGCAGACCGTCGTAGATCATCGTATAGTCCAGCGCGGTGCCGGGATCCGCATTGGTTCCCATCGCGTACTCGATCGCATAAGTACCGATCGGAGTCGTATCGTCCTCGGGACCGACAGTCGCCGCCTTGCCTCCTGTGCCGACGAAGCCCGCAATGGTATCGAACTTCGGCTTCCAAATTCCGTCGGAACCCTTCTCGTAGGTATAAACCTTTGCAGAAGTTCCGGCGCTCTCGACAAAGATCATCTGAGAGTTCGTAAGGCTCTCCGCCTTCAGACCCGCAGCGGCGAGCAGACGGTTGAATTCGTTGCTCTGTACCGCAGAAGCCTCGGACGCGCCCTCGCTCGGCGTAACGCTCGGATTCTGCGTCGGCGCCTCAGTCATCGGCTCGGGCTCTGCCTCGGAGGGCAAAGCGGGCTCGGTCGCGATCACAACGCCGAGGGTCGCCTCCTCAGGCTTGAGGGTCGGATGGAGCACGTTATCGAGGAAGGTATAGATGCTGTCGCCGAAGGTGAAGATCAGTACCAGAGACGCGAGCACCAGAAACGTCGCTACACCGATCAGGATAGGCGCGCGGGTACCGTTACCGGGCGATTTTGCCTTATAATTATGGGGGCTGTGATAGCGGGATTTATATCTCCTGCGGTTAGCCGTTTTGTCGTTCTTATATTCCATAGACATCCCTTATTTTGGTTTCTGTTATATGATATGTCAAATGACAGGATCGTTTACTTGGTAAATCTCAGTAGGATCGCGGTCGTGTTGTCGACGCCGCCGCGCTCAAGCGCAGCGTCGACCAGCTCGCGCACCAATACGCTCAGTTCACGCTTATCGTCGATGATCTCGGCGATCTCCCGATCGGTAAGCATATCGGTCACGCCGTCAGAGCACAAGAGGAACATATCCCCGACCTTATAATTACCCATGGCGATATACGGACGCAGAGAATAACCCTCGGGCATACCGAGAAATTTAGTGATCGCCTTACCGCCCGAAACCGGGGTGATGTGCTCCTCGGAGATCCGGCGCATCTCATGACGGCTTAGCTTATAGATCCTGCTGTCGCCGGCGTTAAGGATATAGATATCGTCGCCCGACACCTGCAGCATCGCAGCCGTCGTACCCATGATCACGAGCGAACGTGCCTCTGTCTCCTCCCGCACGCGCTTATTGAGAAGTTCAGCGAGCTCATAGAGGTATTCCTCATACCGGGCGCGGTCGCGGGTGAATCGCTCGCTCTCCTGTGCGGCAATCAGCGAGGCGACCTCGCCGCAAGCCTCGCCGCCCATACCGTCAAAAACGGCGAACAGCGCGTTATCATCAGAGATGACCGTACCACTGACAGCGACGTCCTCGGTACCGCTCACATCGTCGCGGATATGTCCGGCACAGCAGAAATTGTCCTCGTTATTGCGGCGCAGTCTGCCGACGCTGCTCAGGCAGGCATACTCGACTCTTCTGTTACGCATGCGGTCACCTCTTTCCTTTCCGTAGGATTACTAATCTTTTTGAGCAGAAATCGCCTGTATAAATGCTTCGGGAACCTCCACCTCAGCTTTACCGAAATTGCTCATCTTACAATCGACCTCGTAGCTCTCGTCACCGACGCCCGGGGCTACGGTCAGCGTAAACCGGGACAGATAGCCGCTCTTATCAACCACACAGCTCATAATGCAGCGCGAACGCTCCAGAGCGGGCTTGTTAGCCTCATATCGCTTTTTAAAGGTATCGTAATCGGAAGAATGATAGAACATCGGCGCACCGTTCTCAGCGATCTCGCTGAACAGTTCTTCCAGCCGGATATCAAAGGTCGTCTGCGTACCGCCCTCAACCCCGGAAGAAGTGACTGTCGCTATCGTGCTATTCGTCGACATACGCTGACGAAGCCACGATTCAAAGCGGTTGAGCTCTTTTGCGGAGAAATCGGAGGTCAAGCCGAGAAATCGCAGCAGAGCGCCTCCGTCAAACTCGCCGCGGCTGAAATCAACTTCAAAGTCGAAAAAGTTCTGCATCTGTGCGGAACAATCTTCTATCGTCCATTTTTCTTGATAAAGAGCGCCTTTATACGCCTTGTTCTGAACGGAACTCACTGCGCCGGAGTACGTATAGGTACCGTAATCAGCGTTATAAAAAGCGCTGAGCTGATGAGCGCCGCGGTCGGAGTCGATACTCCCCGTATAGTGCATCGAAGGGGTTCCCTTCGCAGTAAACGTCACATCAAAATCAAAGCTTGTTCCGAAATCCTTAGCGGCGGCCATTGTCATACGGCTTATAGGATTCGCCCTTTGGGAGTACATCAGGATACCAAATACAATAGCAGCCACCAGTATGATACTGATAACCGCGAATATCAGCGTCGTATGCGAACGGATCCATTCGTATCGTCTGAGAGCTGCCTGTTCACGGAGAATGTCCGCTTCCTTGAGCGTTTCTCTCGGCACACTGACGTCGACAGGCCGAAACTCGTTCTGACTGTCGTTATTAAACTCTGCCAATACACTTCCTCCTTGCCTGTTATACTTGCCTATTGTATCGGCAATCATAGTTACCCATGATAATAATATATAGTTTATTATATCAAAATCAGCTCTTCTTTGTCAATACAGATACGTCCGCCCGACAAATAATTTACACTTACGCAACATTATTCTTTGTTTATCTTGAAAAAACATACAGAACCGCTATAATGAATGTTGTTAAGATTTTACAGAAGGGAGAATCTATGATGAAGCGAATCATCTCAGCTTTGATGATCATCTGTATTTCGGTTGTAATGCTGAGCTCCTGCGGCGCCGGCTCATCGACGCCCGACTCACGGAGCAACGGAAAACTCACCCTGATGATCTACATGGTCGGATCCGACCTTGAGAGCAAGCATATGGCGGCAAGCAACGATATCACAGAGATCCTCGACAGCGGACTCGACCCATCCAAGGTCAACCTGTTGATCCATACCGGCGGATCGACGATGTGGTATTACGATATTCCCTGTGACACCAACGCCACCTACCTGCTGACCGGCGATACCGACGGCACACCGACGCTCGAGCAGGTCGACCGGACCGATGAGTTGAAGAACATGGCAGATCCGGAAACTCTCTCCGCCTTCTTGAATTACGGATACACAAACTATTCCGCCGAGCGATACGGACTGATCTGCTGGGATCACGGTAACGGTCCGATCTTAGGTTTTGGTAAAGACTCACTGTTCGACGATGACAAGATGGATCTGGCTCAAATGCAGAAGGCGATGGCTTCTTCTCCCTTTAACGCTGAGAACAAGCTCGATTTTATCGGCTTTGACGCCTGCCTTATGTCATCGCTCGAGGTAGCAAGTACGCTCAGTGATTATGCCGATTATATGATTGCCTCTCAGGATCTTGAACCGGGTGACGGTTGGTGCTACTCCTTCCTCAAGGAACTGAACGACCCGATTGATGTTCCGCGCCTCGCCGAAGTGATCCTGAGCCGCTTTAACGAATACTATGAAGCGAAGCGCTCCGCGACCTTTAACCCCAACCTGACCCTAGCCTGCCTGGATCTGTCGAAGATCGGAGCGGTCAGCAAGGCGATGGACGATCTCTTCGGCGCGATGGCGGCTTCGATTGACAAGGGCGATTACTATCATCGTGCGATCGAACGCTCACGTGCGCGCTCCTTCGGTGACGCTTCCTACAGCAACCGCGGCGTCAGCCTTGATCTGGTAGACGCGGGCAGTCTTGCAAGGGAATGTTCGTCTTCCTTCAAAAAAGAATCCGGTGAACTGCAAAGCGCTCTCGAAAGCTTCGTCATTCTCAATCAAACCAATCTGTCCGACGCCTCCGGCGTTTCGCTCTACTATCCTTACTACGGCACCGACTTATATGAACGGGAGGCCAGCGAACGATATAAAAGCCTCACCGACTCCGAGAATTACCACAGCTATCTGGAAGGCTATATCAAGGAATGGACGCAAGCGCGTAAGAACAACGATACCGGAGCGGCAGCCGTACCCAAAACGGATGTTTCTGACGACTCCATGACCTATCATCTGACCGAGGAGCAGAAAAAGACGTTCAGCAAAGCGTATCTGAATCTCTACTCCAAGGAAAAGGACGCAAGCGGCTACGAGCTTCTGTTGCTTGGCTCCCCGCTCTATCCCGACGATAGCGGCGACCTCCTGATCAGCGCCGATCAGAAGGTTCCCGCGATCAACGGCAGACATCCGATCGCCCTGGCGCAGCGTTCCTCAGCCGAGGGTGTGAACTATTACGAGTCGCTCGGTACCTGCGTCGTATATGAGGAAGGCGACGTGTTCAGCGGCGAATATGTCACAATTAGGTGCTCACTGGAAGATAACAGTGACGAGATCACCATCAACAGCATCGAGTACAACAATCAAAAAACCGGTGAAAAAGCGCAGGAGGATATTGCCCGCGGCCCTCAGGGAAAAAGCACCGTCGACGTCAGCATGTGGGACGCGCTGGCATTTCCGTGTCTGTCAGCTAAACTCACGAAAGATGATAACGGAAAAGTACTGCCGTTTTCGGATTGGAACAGCGACGGCAGCTACCTATGGCGCGATTACCCGCTGAGTGAGGTCGTCGGCTTATCTATGCTGTCCATCAATGAGATTCCCGGATACACCGCCGACAACTTTTACTATCAGGTCGTCATCGAGGACAGCAGCGGCAACCGGCAATGGGGCGAACCGATTCAGTTCAAAAAAGCCTTTGAAACAACAAAGGTTACACAGAAATCTCCGAAGGGCGTTTACACATACACGCTGTACCCCGACCATGCAAAGCTGGAAAAATACGAGGGAACGGACAACGATCTTATCATCCCCGACACGGTCGAAAATCTGCCCGTCACCGAGATTTCCTACAGACCGTTTCAAACCAACGCTTTCCAGAAAAGCGGAAGTTCAAAAACAATTGCTTCTCTGACCATTGAGAATCCTCAGATACAGCTTAGGAGCGTCGACTTCTCAGGTATTCGCAGGATCTATCTGCCCAAAGGGATGACCGATATACCGAATCAGGCATTCAGAAGCGCGGATAGAGTCGAAGAAATCGTGATTCCCGATACGGTCAGTCAGATCGGTTACCATGCTTTTGCGAATATGAATTCATTGAAAAAGCTGGAACTGCCCGCAGGAGTCACGCATATCGGTTACGGCGCCTTTTGCGATAGCCCCGTCAGCGGAGGCGTTTCGTTCAAGGGAAATAACGACAATTATGTCATCCGCGACGGTATGCTGCTGAGTAAGGACGGAAAACAGCTGCACACCGTATTCCCCTCCAAAGCTGCCGAACTCACGATTCCCGACGGCGTAGAGGAGATCCTTCCCTATGCTCACAAGGGCGGCGAATATCTTATTCCCGACGGAAAGGGCGAATACCTCACGCCCGACTACTCCCTCTCTCATATCATTTTTCCCGAATCCTTGAGGTATATCCGCTACCACGCTTTTGAAGGCGAGAATCTCAACGAACTGATCCTTCCCGACGGCGTGGAGGAAATCGGCAACCTCGCATTCACCGACTGCGGCGTCAGTTCCAATCATGACCTGAAGGTTGTCGACAACCTAACCTTCGGCAGCAAGCTAAGAAGGCTCGGCTTCCGTATCCTCGGCGGCAGCAGATTCGGCACGATCAATATCTCGGATAAAAACCTCTACTTTGCCGTCAAGGACAATATGCTTACCAACAAGCACAAAGACACCGAGCTCTCTGAGATCGAGTTATCCGGCAGCAATAACCTGACGCGCAACAAAACGGAATACGATATCTATCAAACGGTGACGGACGGGTTGGACATGAGCCTCTACAAAAAATCCGCCCTGCAATCCGACAACAAGACCTACGACGGACATGACTACAGCCTGTATCTGGAGCTTAACGACGAAAACCGCTTCACTTACAAACATCCGGGCGCCGATATCACCCTATGCGGCGTAGATATAACGCTCCCCGACTCCTTTGACAAGCTCAGGCAGACCGGGCTCGAGATGGATGAGGACAGCGCCGCTAAGAAAACAATCAAATATGCCGAACACGTTCTGCTCAAGGATAAGAACGGCGACTCGATCACCGCGTCACTCAAGGATGACAGCGGCGAGGATGTTCCCATCGAGGAAAGCAAGATCGAAACACTTGAGTTTCAGAACCGGGATTTCAGCTCTGATGACAGGCGTATCCATGTAGACTTCAGCTATCACGGAGTCACCTGTGAATCTTCGCTGCAGGATATTATCAAGGCGTTAGGATCCCCCTCCGAGATCGAGATCAGTCTCAGCGAATTGGAGATCGCCGACACTTCATATGCCCATATCAGCCTCAGATATGAAAGCTTTAAATCCACCGGCCAATTTGTAAACACCAATTTCCATACCCACGAGGAGACCCATCACATCTCTGACGGAGGCTGCACGATAGAGCTGGATTATGAACCCGAAACCGGAAAAAGCGTCATTAACCGCTTTACCCTCAACTCCTCCGAGGAATAGAAAACACCGTGTTGTTATAACCGTACCTTGCGACAACAGAGAATGAACTGCAATCAACAGTAAAAAATCACCCCTGAGTTCTGCTCAGGGGTGATTACGTTAAGATATGAAAGCTATCAGAGCTTGGGACCCGCCTCGACCAGCGCCTTGCCGGCCTCGTTGGTCTCATACTTCTTGAAGTTCTTGATGAATCTCTCGGCGAGATCCTTCGCCTTGGCATCCCACTCAGCGGGATCGGTGTAGGTATCTCTGGGATCGAGGATGGCGGGATCAACGCCCGGCAGCTCGGTGGGTACCTCAAAGTTGAAGTACGGGATCATCTTGGTGGGAGCGGACTTGATATCGCCGCCGAGGATCGCGTCGATAATGCCGCGGGTATCCTTGATGGTGATACGCTTGCCGGTGCCGTTCCAGCCGGTATTGACCAGATACGCCTTCGCGCCGCTCTTGTTCATCTTCTTGACCAGCTCCTCGGCATACTTGGTGGGATGCAGCTCGAGGAACGCCTGACCGAAGCAGGCGGAGAAGGTGGGAGTCGGCTCGGTGATGCCGCGCTCGGTACCCGCGAGCTTCGCGGTGAAGCCGGAGAGGAAGTAGTACTGGGTCTGCTCGGGAGTCAGGATGGAAACGGGAGGCAGTACGCCGAACGCGTCCGCGGACAGGAAGATGACGTTCTCAGCGGCAGGGCCGGAGGAGATGCCGTTGACCTTCTTCGCGATCTTCTCGATATGCTCGATCGGATAGCTGACGCGGGTGTTCTCGGTGACGCTCTTGTCGTCGAAGTCGATCTTGCCGTTCTCGTCTACGGTAACGTTCTCGAGGAGCGCGTTGCGACGGATGGCGTTGTAGATATCGGGCTCAGATTCCTTATCCAGACCGATGACCTTCGCGTAGCAGCCGCCCTCGAAGTTGAAGACGCCGTTATCGTCCCAGCCGTGCTCGTCGTCGCCGATCAAAAGGCGCTTGGGGTCGGTGGACAGGGTGGTCTTACCGGTACCGGACAGACCGAAGAAGATCGCGGTGTTCTTGCCCTCCATATCGGTGTTGGCGGAGCAGTGCATCGACGCGATACCCTGCAGGGGCAGATAGTAGTTCATCATAGAGAACATGCCCTTCTTCATCTCGCCGCCGTACCAGGTGTTCAGGATGACCTGCTCACGGGAGGTGACGTTGAAGATCGCGGCGGTCTCGGAGTTGAGACCCAGCTCCTTGTAGTTCTCGACCTTCGCCTTGGAAGCGTTGTAGCTGATGAAATCGGGCTCGAAGTTCTCGAGCTCCTCAGCGGTGGGCTGGATGAACATATTCTTGACGAAATGAGCCTGCCAAGCCACCTCCATGATGAAGCGGATCGCCATGCGGGTGTCCTTGTTCGCGCCGCAGAAGCAGTCGACGACGTAGAGCTTCTTGCCGGAGAGCTCGTCGAGAGCGAGCTTCTTGCACTCGTCCCACGCTTCCTTGGTAGCGGGGTGGTTATCGTTGGGATACTCGGGAGTGGTCCACCATACGGTGTCTCTGGAAGTATCATCCATAACGATGAACTTATCCTTAGGCGAACGGCCGGTGTAGATACCGGTCATAACGTTGACGGTATCCAGCTCAGTCAGCTGACCCTTGTCAAAGCCCTCGAGTGCGGGATTCATCTCATCCTCAAAAAGCTGTTCATAAGACGGGTTGTAGACGATCTCAGCGACGTCATGGATGCCGTACTTGGTTAAATCAATAGACATAATATACCTCCTGTTGCGGGGATGTGCCCCGCGATAATATACA
Organism: uncultured Ruminococcus sp.; assembly: GCA_902785355.1. Taxonomy (GTDB): domain Bacteria; phylum Bacillota; class Clostridia; order Oscillospirales; family Acutalibacteraceae; genus Ruminococcoides. Next base: position 24,410 of record CACZYF010000002.1, read on the forward strand.
TCGGTATTATATCGCAAATATGGAAAAATGTAAAGCCCTGTGCCGATAATAATTATGATGAAGACGCTTGACATATACCCCATTAGGGTATATAATAAGTGCAGAGATACCCCTATGGGGTATATGAAATTGTATTATTTTACAAATCTCAACCGCTTATACGGAGGGAAACAACATGCCGTGTGAACACTGCTTATCCGAGAAAAGAACCGAACGCTCCGAGAGCGAGAAGAAGAAGCTGATCAACCGTCTGTCGCGCATCGAGGGACAGATCCGCGGGATCCGCCAGATGGTCGAGAACGACGCCTACTGCGTCGATATTCTGACCCAGAGCGCCGCGGCGAAATCAGCCTTCTCCGCCTTTAACCGCGAGCTGCTCCGCCGTCATATAGAGGGCTGCGTCGTGCGCGATATCAAGAACGGCGAGGAGGATCTCGACGAGTTGATGGACATCATCGGCAAGCTGATGAAATAAGGTGAATTTATGGAACGATATGACGTAGGCGGGATGAGCTGCGCGGCGTGCTCGGCGCGGGTGGAGAAGGCTGTCGGGAGCGTCCCGGGCGTGACCTCCTGCTCGGTCAGTCTGCTGACAAACTCGATGACCGTCGAGGGCAGCGCCGGCGCCGATAAGATCATCAGCGCCGTAGAAAAAGCGGGCTATACCGCGAGACCGCAGACTTCCCACGCAAACGAGAAACCGAAGATCAAAATAGAAAAGCCGAACGAGGTGAAACCGCTGGTACAGCGGTTCGTGATCTCGCTGATACTGTTACTGGTATTGATGTACTTCTCGATGGGTCACGTGATGTGGGGCTTCCCGCTTCCCGCGTTCTTTGAACACAACCACATCGCGATCGCGCTGGTACAGCTGATCCTCAGCGCGACGATCATGGTCATCAACAAGCGCTTTTTTGTCAGCGGGATCAAGGGGATCATCCACCGTGCGCCGAATATGGACACGCTCGTCTCGCTCGGCTCGGCGGCGAGCTTCATCTGGAGCGTGTACGAGCTGTTCGCGATGACCGTTGCCGATCAGGCGGAACAGATGCGCCTGCTTCACGGACTGTATTTCGAGTCAGCCGCGATGATCCTCGTGCTGATCACGTTGGGCAAGATACTGGAAGCCCACAGCAAGGGCAAGACCACCGACGCACTGCGCGCGCTGATGGACCTGTCACCGAAAACCGCCGTCATCGAACGCGGCGGTGCTGAAAAGGAAGTGCCGATCGAAGAGGTACAGATCGGCGATATCTTCATCCTGCGACCGGGCATGAGCGTACCGGTGGACGGCGTCGTGATCGAGGGTGAGAGCACACTCGACGAAAGTATGCTGACCGGCGAGAGCATCCCCGTCGACAAAGCGATCGACAGCGCGGTCTACTCCGCAACGCTGAACCAAAGCGGCTTTCTGAAATGCCGCGCAACCCGGGTCGGGGAGGATACGACCCTCAGTCAGATCATCCGCACCGTGTATGAAGCGAGCGCGACCAAGGCGCCGATCGCGCGGATCGCCGACAAGGTATCGGGGATCTTCGTCCCGACGGTCATCGGCATCGCAGTCGTGACCTTCATTATCTGGCTGTTGACGGGAGCGGCGTTCGCAGAAGCGCTGGAGCGCGGGATCTCGGTACTGGTCATCAGCTGTCCGTGCGCGCTGGGGCTTGCGACCCCGGTGTCGATCATGGTCGGCAACGGCGTAGGCGCTAAGGCGGGCATCCTCTTCAAGAACGCCGAAGCGCTGGAGACTGCCGGTAAAACGGAAATCATCGCACTGGATAAGACCGGCACCGTAACAAAGGGTACGCCGTCCGTCACGGATATCCTGCCGGCTGACGGAGTGAGCCCTGACGAATTGCTGATGACCGCCTTCAGCTTAGAGCGTATGAGCGCCCACCCGCTGGCGGAGGCGATCACAGCCTGCGCGGAGGAACAGCACCTCTCCCCTGCTGCTTGTGACAATTTCCAAAATCTATCGGGTCACGGGCTGACGGGTACGATCGGCGGCGAAACGGTCTACGGAGGCTCGGCGAAATTCATCCGCACAAAGACCGCTTTGAGTCCGGATATTGAAAAAAAGATCAACGCGCTTGCCGATGAGGGGAAAACGCCGATGCTGTTCATCAAGGGTGAAAAGCTGCTGGGTATCATCGCGGCGGCGGACACCGTCAAGGACGACAGCAGGCAGGCGATCACGGAGCTCGGCGAGCTAGGCGTAAGGGTCGTGATGATCACCGGCGACAATGCCCACACCGCCAAGGCGATCGGAGACAGTGTAGGCGTCGACCGCGTATATGCGGATGTTCTGCCCGCGGGCAAGAGCGACATCGTCACCGAGCTCAAGCACTACGGCAAGACCGCGATGGTGGGCGACGGCATCAACGACGCGCCTGCGCTGACCGCGGCCGATACCGGCGTAGCGATCGGATCGGGCTCGGATATCGCGATCGACTCAGCCGACGTGGTGCTGGTCGGCTCGCGCCTCAGTGAAGCGGCGGCGGCGATCCGCCTCTCGCGCCAAACGCTTAGGAATATCCGCCAGAATCTGTTCTGGGCGTTCATCTACAACATCATCGGCATCCCGCTGGCGGCGGGACTGTGGATCCCGATCTTCGGAATCTCGCTGAGCCCGATGTTCGGCGCGGCGGCGATGAGCCTGAGCTCCTTCTGCGTCGTCAGCAACGCCCTGCGGCTGAATCTCTTTGACCCGCACAAGCATAAGAAAAGCAAGAAAACGGCTGTGGAACTGCCCGCAGCCGCCGAAAATACAAATATCACCGAAAAAGGAGAACCGAAAATGGCTGAAATGAAAGTAAATGTTGAGGGCATGATGTGCCCGATGTGCGAGAAGCACGTCAGAGAAGCGATCGAGAAGAATTTTTCCGTCGAGAGCGTAACCGCCTCGCATGAAAAGAAAAGCGTAGAGATCACCTCGCCCGAGGCGCTCGACTACGACAAGGTAGCCGCCGTCATCACCGAAGCGGGCTACAACCCCACCGGTTTGGCGGAATAAAACTCATACAGACACAGGAAAGCCCATCCGAACGGATGGGCTTTCAATCTGCTTATTGATTTATTTTGAATTGAAGATAGACATGATGTCGTAGAAGGAATCGTCGTCATCGGTGGATTCAACCTCTACCGCAGGAGCTGCGGGAGTCTCAAGCGGATCGGGGGTCAGCGAGGGAGCTGACTTGGGAGAAGAGGTCGGGAACGCGCCGGAATTGTCGTTAGCGCCGCCGCAGCCGGTAGCGATAACGGTCACGCTGATCTCATCCTTCATATCCTCGTCGATCACAGCACCCCAGATAATGTTCGCGTTCTCGGCAGCCTTCTGCTGAACCATGGTGGACGCGGTGTCGATATCCTCGAGGGTGATGTCGGGAGAAGCGGTGATATTGATGATAACGCCGGTAGCGCCGTCGATGGAGGTCTCAAGCAGAGCGGAAGAGATCGCCATATCGGCAGCGACAGCCGCCTTATCCTTGCCGGTCGCCTTACCGATACCCATATGCGCAAAGCCCGCGTCGCGCATGATCGCGGATACATCGGCAAAGTCAAGGTTGACAAGACCGGGAACAACGATCAGGTCGGAGATGCTCTGGACGCCCTGACGGAGTACGTCGTCGGCGATCAGGAAAGCGTTCTGGAGGGTGATGGTCTGGTCGGAAACGTGCTTTAATCTCTCGTTGGGAACGATGATCAGGGAGTCAACGCACGCGGACAGCTCCGCAATACCCTGTTCAGCCTGAGCCATACGCTTCTTACCCTCAAAGGCAAAGGGCTTAGTAACGACCGCTACGGTCAGAATACCCATATCCTTCGCGATATTTGCAACGATGGGAGCCGCGCCGGTACCGGTACCGCCGCCCATACCTGCGGTAATGAATACCATATCCGTATCCTTCAGGATCGCCGCGATCTCCTCGCGGTTCTCTTCAGCGGCAGCCTGTCCGACAGAAGGCATGGAGCCGGCGCCCTTGCCGCGGGTCGCCTTCTCGCCGATCTGAATCTTCTCCTGAGCCTGTGAATAACGCAGAACATGCTCATCCGTATTGATGGCGATGAACTCTACGTTCTTAACGTCCATTTTAATCATGCGGTTCACAGCGTTACCGCCGCCACCGCCTACGCCGATAACCTTAATAACCGGTAAGCCGCTTGCAGGGTTCTTTTCCAATTCAAAAGCCATTTTATATCCTCCTTGTCGTATGAAGGCGCTGAAAGCTCCGAACATACTTATCGATTTTATAATTCTAAACTATCAATATATAATTTAACACAACAACATGATAAATTCAATCTTTTTCTTGAATTTTTTGAAAAATTATGAATATTCACATCAAAAATGTCATTATTTCTGTCGTCTAATAGTAACCATACCTAATAGATCGTTACTCCGCGGTATAATCGCCCTCGGTCCAGACGTAATCTCCGCTGATATCATCAACAGTATCTGCTTCGGTCGCCTCCTCGGTAGGAGCGGAGGGATCCTGTGTGGGCGCAACGGTCGGATTGATCGAGCCCTCGTTGAAGTAGGAACGCTTGGTCGTGTTACAACGGGAGACATCCAGCACACCGGTAACGGACGCGCCGTTCTTGTCGAGGTTCTCGCTGATGATGGTCATCGCGGTACGGATCTTGTAGCTCAGATCCTCGGGGAAACCGAGCTTGACCTTGATGCGGTTCTCGTAGGTGAAGGTGATGACCGCCATGTTGGTCGCGTCGATCTCAGTGATGCCCGTGTAGCCGTTATCGGCAAAGGTCTGGGTGATGCTCTCGATCATCGAGACGACCTTATCGTCCTCGTACTTGACGTAGTCGCCGATCTCGCCGGAGGTCGGGTTGGGACCGATAAAGGTCGGCAGGTTATAATCGGCGGCGTTGTTCACCTTGTTAAGGATCCTGCCCTTGGTGCTGATGACAAGATAGTCGGTATCCGTCTGCTTGAGCAGATACCCCTCAACCGCTTCCTCGATATCGATGGTGATGGTATCGGGGATACGGAAGCCGACGCGCGCCTCCTCCACATAGGGGAACTCCTTCTTGATACGGCGCTCGGCGAGGTGCTTCGGCGCAATGAAGATGTTTTGACCGGAGTTGATGCCGGTCGCGGCGGCTATCGCGTTCCGATCATAGCGCTCGGTACCGGTCACCTCAAAGACCTGAGTCTTGAAGAGCACCGTCAGAGAGAGCACCACGCCGACGATCAGCACCACCGTGATGATCGCCGTATAGCTGAGGATACGGATCAGCTTGCGGCGGGCGGGCGACATCGGCTTACGCTCACGCTCGGGCTTCTCAGGTCTCTGCGAACGATTTTTCCGATCCTTTGTTTTTTTCTTGATTTTGGCGCCTTTTATATTCTTCTGTTTGCGTCGGCGTTCGTCGCCTTTTTGACTTTCATCTACAAAAAAGTCTTCATCACCGTGCGAGAACTCGCTGAGCATCTCGTCGCCCGGTTGTTCGCTGTATTCGGGCTCGCTGTACACCTCACGTTCAGCAAAGGTATCGAGCTCGTAATAGCGGTCGTCGCGCTCCTCATAGCGGCTGCGCGGGTGCTGACGCCGTGCAGCTCTGCCGACAGGCGCCTTTGAGGCGTTGCGGGAAACAGGCTTTCTGCTGTTTCTGCCGCGCTGTGCAGCGGGCGCTTTGCGGGGCGCAGGCGATGATTTTTTTGTCGGTTTTTTTGCCATCTTCTTCTCCTCCTTTCCCGCGGGAAAGGAACTTCCTGTTATTTATATTTTCTTCACGTCGGCGCCGAGGGAGCTGAGTACCAGCTCAAAGTCCTCGTAGCCGCGTTCAAGATATTCGATTCCGCCAATCTCGCTCTCGCCTCTCGCGCATAACGCGGCGACAACCAGCGCGGCGGCTCCGCGCAGATCGTGGGCTCTTACCGGAGCCGATAGGAGACGGCGCACGCCGTCAACGACAGCGACCTTGCCTTCGACGCGGATATCCGCGCCCAGTCGGCACAGCTCGCTGACATGGCTGTAGCGGCTGAGGAAAAGGTTCTCGACAAAGACCGTCATACCGTCGGCAACAGCCGCCATGCTCATCACCGGCGCCTGAGCGTCGGTCGGGAAACCGGGATACGGCATAGTGCGAATCAGCTTGGGACTATGTAAGCGGTAGGGCGCGCTGATGCGCAGCCCGTCGGGGTTTATATCAATCTCACAGCCGCTGTCACGGAATACGGGCAGAACGGACTGCAAATGGGCGGGGATCACATGCTTTAAACGAATAGATGCACCGGTCACGGCAGCAGCGGACATCAAGGTTGCCGCGACGATACGGTCGGGAATGATCGTATGACAGGCGGGAGTCAGTTTTTCTACGCCCTCGATAATGATGGTGCTCTCACCCGCGCCGCTGATCTTCGCGCCGCAGGCGTTGAGGAAATCCGCGAGATCGACGATCTCGGGCTCCCGCGCGGCGTTCGCGACCACGGTGGTACCGTCGGCAACAGCGGCGGCGATCATCGTATTCTCCGTCGCGCCGACCGAAGGGATCGGCAAGGCGATCTTAGCAGCGTTGAGTCGATCCTCGACCACGCAGTCGAGCATACCGTGCTCCTCGCTGATGGAGATACCCATCTCGCGCAGGGCGCTCAGGTGCAGATCAATCGGACGCGGACCGAGCTCGCAGCCTCCGGGGAAGCTCATGCGGGCTCTGCCGAAGCGAGCGACGATCGCGCCGAGGAAGATGATCGACGAGCGCATGCGGTGCATCAGCTCGGGCGGGATATCACAGCGGTCCATGCCGTCGGTATTGACGACGAGGGTCGAGCCCTCGCGGTACGCCGTACAGCCGAGATAGCGCAGAATCGCAAGCGACGCCTCCACGTCGCTCAGGCGCGGACAGTTATACAACACACACTCTCCCCCGCACAGCAGGGTCGCCGCCAAGATCGGTAAAGCGCTGTTCTTAGAGCCCTGTACGCTGACCTCTCCCGCTAGTTTTCTGCCTCCGTCAACCACAAATACCGACACACAAACACCCTTTCCAAAAGTCATTGCTCTTTATACTATGCTTTTCGGGGTGAAAGGTGCGATATAAGTTAGAAGCTAAAATACTTTACAGATATGATAGGGAAAGAAAACGCACAGCGTTCTCGCATCTTCTCACTTCTCACTCCTCGATTTTTCGGCGAGGACTTCCTTAATGGTCTTATATATACGCTCGTTGGCGTCGGTGATCGCGAGGCTCTGGGCGTTCTTACGATACTCTCCGAGAGTGGAGAGATCGGTAAGGATGCTGTCTACTGTTTCGATAAGCGTTTTTCCGTCAAGATCCTTTTCTTCGATCAGCTTCGCCGCCTTCTTCCTGACCATCGACATCGCGTTATGATACTGGTGATTCTCGGTAACATAAGGCGACGGGATCAGCACGGCGGGTCTGCCCTTCGCCTGGATCTCGGATAAGGTGATCGCACCCGCGCGGGATACGACCAGATCACATGCGGCGAGACAGTCGTTCATGTTGTCGATATACTGACGGATATCGAGGTTATCGCATTTTTCGATATCCACGCCCTTTTCCTTCAGAAGGTCGGGCATCCATGTGCCCTGCTGACCGTAAGCGTGGATGTGGTAATACTTCTTATCCTTCGCGGAGCGGGCGATCAACTCAGCCATCGCCTCGTTGATGCACTTCGCGCCGAGTGAACCGCCGAAGGAGAGGATGATCGGCTTGCTGTCGTCGAGTCCCAGCCGCTTCTTCGCCTCGTCGTGCTTGGTCGCAAGGATAGAGGGGCGGATGGGATTACCGGTCAAAACAAACCTTGCCTTATCGGTAAAGCGCGGACGCGCGTCGTCGTTCGCGAGCATCACGCGGCTGACATTGCCGGCAAGCATCTTGTTGGTCACGCCGGGATAGGCGTTCTGCTCATGGATAACGGCGGGATAACCGAGGTTACAGGCGGCGAGGATGACCGGACCGCTGACGTAACCGCCGGTTCCGATACAGATATCGGGGTCGAACTCACGGATGATCTTCTTCGCCGTGCGGCGGGAAGAGAATGAGTAATGCACCGTCTTGATATTATGGATGATCTCCTTAGGAGCAAAGCTGCGGTGGAAGCCGCTGATGACAACCGACTCGATCGGGAAGCCCGCCTGCTTAACGAGGCGCTGCTCCATACCGTCGCGGTTGCCAATAAAGAGGAACTCCGCGTCGGGCTCCTGCTCCTTGATATAGCCCGCGATCGCAAGCGCGGGGTTGATATGTCCGGCGGTACCTCCGCCGGCGAGTAATACTTTCATATTTTTCTCCGAAAAACGGAGAACGGTTAACGGTTAACGGTTAACGGTGTAGGTTACTCGCTTTGCTCGGACAGATAAATTCGTTTCCCACAACCATTATCCGTTATCTGTTATCCGTTATCCGGTTAAGATTTCTCTATATTCGATGTTCTGGATACCGAGAGGATAACGCCCATCTCAAACATCAGCGTCAGCAGCGACGAGCCACCGTAGCTGAAGAACGGCAGGGAGATACCTGTGTTCGGCAGCCAGTCCGTAATAACCAATATATTCAAAATAACCTGTAGTCCGATATGACTGATCAGTCCGATTCCGAGCAGCTTGCCGAAGCGATCGCGTGCGCGCAGCGAAATGATAACGCCGCGCCAGACCAAAAGTGCGAAGATCAGCAGAATCACGACCGCGCCGACCAGACCGAGCTCCTCGCACACGATGGCGAAGATGAAGTCGTTCTGCGGTTCGGGCAGGTATAGATACTTCTGCCTGCTCTGACCGAGTCCGAGACCGAACAGACCGCCCGAACCGATCGCGTAAAGGCTGTTTCGCGTCTGCCAGGTCGCGTTCCACATATCGCGGTCGAGGTCGTCGTTGAGCGCCTGACCCCAACCGTCCATACGTTCCATCGCGTAGGTCAGCGCACCGGTGACCCACAGCAGTAGGATGATAACGGCGAGGACACCCGCGCCGATCGCGAGCCACTTAATCTTGATGCCCGAAACAAACATCATGATAACGGTGAGCATCGCGCAGATAACGATACAGGAGTAGTGCGGCTCGAGGATCAGCAGCGCCGCCGTAGAGCCGAAGACCGCCGCACCGGGAAGAACGCCGTATTTCAGCGTTCCCATCTTATCATAATATCGGCTGCCCCAGTGAGCCATGAACAGGATGATCGCAAACTTACTGATCTCGGATGCCTGGATACCGAAGGCGCCGACGCCGATCCACCGATGTACGCCTCCCGCCTGAGACGGCAGTACCAGTACCAGCATCAGCGCAAAGTAGCTGACGCCAAGGATAATTACCGCGAAACGGTGATAATAGTGGTAGTCAATAAAGGATACCGCGAACATGATCACCAGACCGATAACGGCGAAAATCAACTGTCGCTTGAGGTAATAATAACTGTCGCCGATCTCGTAGAAGGCGACCGGATAACTCGCACTGAACATCATAGTGATGCCGATGATCAAAAGAGCGAGCATAATGATAATAAACGGAATATCGATTCCCTTGCCGATCGACAGCAGGGAGAACTTTATCTTACGTCTGCCTCCGTTGGATGAGGCATCCCTCTCGCGCTTGAACGCTTCGATCCTACGGCGAGAAATATCCTTTAATGAAGTCATATGCCTCCTCCTTTCGTAGTTTAAGGAATCAGGTCAAGCCGAAGATGACCAGCAGCAGGGCGGTCAGACCGCACAGTGCGGTAAACGCCGAGAATACACAGACGATCTTCATCTCCGACCAGCCGCACATCTCAAAATGATGGTGGATAGGCGACATCTTAAACAGACGTTTACCGTGGGTTAGCTTGAAGTAGCTGACCTGCAGAACGACGCTGAGTTCTTCGAGGATATAGGTGAGCGCCAGCAGGAGAAGCATCAGCTGCATATCCATCGCGACCGCGAGGGAACACACCATTCCGCCCAAAAACAGCGAGCCTGTATCGCCCATGAAGCACTTCGCAGGGTGGAAGTTCCAGATCAAGAAGCCCAGACAACCGCCTGCGGCTGCCGCGGCATAGATAACGTTTGCCTGATGGCCGCCGAGCACGTTCGCGATCAGCATCATAAACAGGCAGCAGAAGAAGGTGATCGAGCCGTCCAGACCGTCGATCCCGTCGGTCAGGTTGACGGAGTTGACGATTCCGACCAACGCAACCGCCATGATGATATAGTAGAAAAAGCCCAGATCGACATAACCGACGAAGGGAACGATGATACGGGTGTCATCCTTGCAGATATACATCAAAAACAGGTACAGCGCTACGCTGATGAACTGGAGTATCAGTTTCTGCTTCGCGGTCAAGCCGAGATTGCGCTTCTTGACAACCTTGACATAATCGTCGATAAAGCCGATACCGCCGTTGAGAAGCGCATACAGCAGACCGATAAACACAAAGCGGCTGACGGAATCCAGCCCGCCGTGACCGATAGCATACAGCAATACGCCCGCGGTCGTCGCGATCACGATACCGATGATGAACATGATACCGCCCATTGTGGGAGTACCCTGCTTATCCTTATGCCAGTTGGGACCCTCCTCCAGAATCGTCTGGCCGAACTTCAGCCTGTGGAGAAAGGGGATCAGAAATTTACCTACGACGGCAGATATAGCGAAGGACACGATCGCCGCGCCGAACGCCCATAAGCCTGTTTCCATGGTTACACCTCTTCTATCGTGGTTAATGATCAGCGATCAATTACAACCACACTTTTAAGCATTTATTACACTGAGCAAAGCTTTATGCTTTGAGCTTTACGCTAATCCGCGATACCGGTACCGGTGAAGGTCACGGTAATAACCGTACCGGGCGTGACCTCGGTGCCCTCGGGCACGCTCTGAGATACTGCGGAGCTGCCGGATGAAACCATACCGGTCACGCTGACGTTGAGTCCGTAGGTCGCCGCGATGTAGTTACAGTCGGATACGCTGTAGCCCGTGAAATTCGGTACCGTAACCTTATCGGTCTCGGCGGAATTATCGGTGTACAGCACAACGGTACCGCCGGAGGGTACGCCGGTGCCGGCGGGCGGGTTCTGGGATACGATCGTCGTACCCTCGCCCTTGAGCTGGGCGGTGAAGCCGTCGCTTTCAACCGCCTTGAGCGCATCCTCGACGCTCATACCTGTATAGGCGCCGACGGAGGCGTCGATGTTGGATGCCTCGTCGTCGGTATATTGGGCGACGACCTCCAGATACGGAAGGACCTCGCTCATAATGCTGACAAATACAGGCGCCGCGACCGCGGAGCCGTAGTAGTTGCCCGCGGTAGGCGCGTCAAAGAATACCAGCGCAATATACTGAGGATTGTTAGCGGGTGAGAATCCGCAGAATGACGCGATATAGTCATCCGCGCCGTCTCCGTTGACGTCGATCAGCTTCTCGGACGTACCGGTCTTACCGCCGACGCGGTAGCCCGCGACATAGCCGTTAGAGCCGGAACCGGTAGTGGCGTTCTCCTCAAGGATACCGCACATTTCCTTAGAGACAGATTCGGAGATAACCTGCCGCTTGGTCTCGGTGGAAATATTCTTTACGACGTTGCCCTCCGCGTCAAGGATCTGCTTGACAACATGCGGCTGTACGATATAGCCGCCGTTCGCGACCGCGCTCGCCGCGGTGATCATCTGGATCGGGGTGATCGAGAAGTTCTGACCGAATGAAGCAACCGCCAAGTCGGTATCGAGCATGTTGCCCTCGATGCCGTCATGGATGAAGAACTGGTCGTCGGATTCACCGGGAAGGTCAATACCGGTTTTTTCAGAGAAGCCGAACGCCTGATAGTAGTTCCAGAACTTTTCCTTGCCGACCAGCTGGCCGATCTGGATGAAGCCGGGGTTACAGGAGTTGAGCAGACATTCCGCGTAGGTCTGTGAGCCGTGACCGGCGGTGTTGTGACAGTGGATGGTATCGTCGTACAGCTGGAACGCGCCCGTACAGACGAAGCGGCTGTCCTTATTGACGACGCCCTCCTCGAGCGCCATGGAAAGCGTGACCATCTTAAATACCGAACCGGGATAGTAGGTGTCGGAGATCGCCTTGTTACGCCAATTACGCGCCAAAGCGGCGCTCTCCGCCTCGTTCTTTGCCTGAGTGATCAGCTTGTCGCGCTCCTCCTTTGACAAAAGGGAGGGATCCTCGGTATAGTCATGCTCGATCAGATAGTCGTTGTCGATCTTGTCGATCTCTTCCTTCTGATCCTTGTTGATGGTATAGGGATCGTTGGGATTGAAGCCGTTGACCGTCGCCATGGCGAGCACCTCGCCGTTATTGACGTTCATGATTACGCATACGCCGCGCTCCTTGACGTCGTTATCGATGACAGCCTGCTTCATATATTTCTCGGTAATGCTCTGGACGGTCTCATCAATGGTGAGTACGAGGGAGTTACCGTCGATGGCGCCGATGTTCTGGTTATAATCGAAGGGCATCTCGGTCTGGATACCGTTCTGAGCCGACACGATACGGCCGGGCGTTCCGGACAGATCGTCGTTGTACTGGTACTCTACGCCCGACAAGCCCTGATCCTCGGAGCCGGTGAAGCCGATGACCGAAGACGCGAGATCGTTATACGGATAATAGCGCTTATAGTCATCGAGAAGAGAGAGGATACCCGACTTCTGATACTTTTCGGCGAGCTCCTCCTTGAGCTTTAAGATCTGCTCCTTCTCCTCGCTCTCGATCTTACGCTTGACGGAAACATAGTAGGTGTTCTGCTTCGTTTCCTCAAGAAGCTCCTTTTCATCGAGCTTGAGTATCTCGGAGAGGCGCTTCGCGACAAATGCGCGCTGCTCATCGCCCTCGGGTCCGTCGTCAAAATAAGCGGGAGCCATAACGACATGCCATACCGAAGCGGACTGCGCCAGGATCTTACCGTTGGTATCGTAGATAGTGCCGCGCTTTGCGGAGATCGGCGTGTCAGAAAGCTGCTGTTCGATCGCCCTGCGCTGGAGTTCTTCGCCCTGTACCAACTGCAAGAACGCCAGTCGCGTGATGACCGCGCCGAAGCCCAGCGCGAGAATGATGACCAAGAGCCAGACGGTTCTTCTTCTGAGCTTTTGATTAGCGCCCAATGAGCGACACTCCTTTCTTCAGTAATAAACAATCAGCGGTCGGTTTTATCGGAAATGAGTATAACCTGATTTTATATATCAAAACGTCACGACCCACTGTTCATAAAAAACACGAATAAGAGTTAAGACAAATCTCAACTCTTATCTCAAATCATTGTATGCAGTCAGCGGGTAAGCTATGACCACAGTGAAGCGAACGCCTCGGCGATGGACTCGAAAATACTCTTGTCGGAAGTCATGGTGACCTCCGCCTTATCTCCCGTTGACAAATTGATAAACTCTTTCTGGGCGTTGGTCGCCTTGGACATATGCAGCTTATTCTGCGCATATTCCTCCACCACGGGGGTCGAGATCGAGGAATCGACCTTCATCTCCAGCTGAGTGTACACGCTCTGCTGCTCGGCGAGCTTCGCCTTGGCGTTCACGATCTCCTGGTTCAGCTCCGTCAGCTGAACCTGACCGTGAATGATAGATACAACGATGAACGCGATCGCGATACCGAAAACAGCGATCAATGAAAGACGTAATACACCGGTACGGCGTTTCTTGCTCTTTGAACGTGCCTTTCGTCCGGAACGCTTGAATCGTTCTCTGTCATCATTATTCTCTTTTGAGCTGCCATTCTGCTCGGCAGGCAGATCCTCGATGACCTCCGCGTCCGAATCGGGATCTCCCTCAAAGAGACTCAGGTCATAGGCGAGGCTGCTGTGTGAGTAATAAGCCATACTGCACCTCAAATCTATCTATACCGAAGCGGCGTTCCAAGCATTTTGGTTTCTGTTTTTCAGCCGTGTATTACGCTTCGGAATCATGCGCTGTAATCTTTCTGTAATCAATCGGTAACTATTAGCCGCGGAATGCAGGCGGTAAGCACAGGATATAGTGCTAAACAGCGCTTTTTGAACTATTTATAGTAAATTGTAATTATTACAATGTTGTTATCATTCTACTATATCCGCCCGCATATGTCCATAGTGAAACTGTACAAATATAGGCGGTAATGCAATATAATTTGCCATATCTGCCGAAAATACGTTTCTTTGATTCTCTCAGAGAATAATTAAAGCTTCTCACAGATACGTAGCTTCGCCGATCTGGCTCTGGGATTGCTTTCAAGCTCCTCCGCCGAGGGTAAGATCGGTTTTCGGGTGATGATCTTCACCTGCGGCTTTTTCCCGCAGACGCAGACGGGAAAGTCCTTCGGGCAGGTACAGCCCTGCGCTTTGTCGCGCATAAACTGCTTAACAATGCGATCCTCCAGCGAATGGAAGGTAATTACGCTCAGCCTTCCGCCTTTATCGAGCAGCTCAAAGGCGCCCTGTAAGCCGCTCTCGAGCACGTCGAGCTCACGGTTGACCGCGATACGGATCGCCTGGAAGGTCTTGCGCGCGGGATGTCCGTCGCGGCGCACCTTCTGAGGTACGTTCTCTTTGACGATCTCGGCGAGCTCCAGGGTCGTTTTGATCGGCTTCTCGGCACGACTGCGAACAATGCCCTTTGCGATGGAATAGGCGTACTTTTCTTCACCGTAGAGAGAAATGATACGGCTCAACTCGCCGACCTCGAGGGTGTTGACTAAATCGGCGGCGCTCATGCCCCTTTGGCTCATACGCATATCCAGCGGAGCGTCCTCATGATATGAGAAGCCGCGTGAGCCGTCGTCCAGCTGATGAGAGGATACGCCGATATCCAACAAAACGCCGTTAACATGCAACACGCCGCGGTCGTTCAAAAGCTGCTTCATATCGCCGAAGTTGCCCTCTACGATATGTGAGCGGGGATCATCCCTGAACCGTTCCGTTACCGCCGCGATGGCGTCGGGATCCTGGTCGATGCTGTATAGCGAGCCGTTACCGAGCCGCGAGAGGATCTCTGCCGAGTGTCCCCCGCCCCCTGCGGTACCGTCAACGTACACGCCGTCGGGGCGGATATTCAGTCCGTCGACTGCTTCACGGAGCAGTACCGTCACATGCATAAACTCCAAATGAAGCTGCCTCCTTTGAATTAGGTTGAAATCACACGGTCGCTCTATCGCTCCAATGAGCTTTACAGTCTCAGCAGCTCGAGCGCTTCCGCTACGGAAGCCTGCTTCTGCCGCTCCATGAACGCTGAAAAAGTATCCTTATCCCAGATCTCGACTCGGGTATCCATACCGACGACCGTCACCTCGCCGTTGAGCCCCAGATCCTCACGGAGCTTCTGGGGAATACTGATTCTGCCCTGTGCGTTGGGCGAGACCGGCTTGGCGGGTGAGATCAGGAGATACTGCAGCGCCAGCGCCTTATCGACGGGCAGCTGCCGAATCTGATCGCGCAGACGGTCGAACTGCGCCACGGACATCACCTGCAAACAGCGGTTGAAGCCCATGGTCAGATAGAAGGTTTCGCCGAGCTCCTCGCGGAACTCAGCCGGCAGAATCACTCTGCCCTTGCTGTCAAGGTTATGGTCGCTGGTACCTAAGAACATTCTGCCGCCTCCTCTGTGCGATCTCGGTTTTATTCTGTCACAATATGTCACAGAACGCCACCGGTACACCCATTATAACCTATATGCATAGAGAAATCAAGGGAAAATGTAACATTGATGCCATAATTTTTACAATTTTTTCACCAATCACGCACGATAAATGTAATCAAATTGATTCCAACTGTTTTTGGTGAAAAAAAGCGGTACAGACGCGCTGTACCGCAGGGTAATCAATCATTTTTATGCTTAAAGCGATATTCCTCGATGATCTCGGCATACTTATCCTGGACGAGCGGGACGATCTCCTTCCATGTCTTGGCGACATGATGCAGAGCGCCGTCGCTGACCTTTTCGAGCAGTCCGGGCGTACCGAAGATTCGGAGGATCTCGCGGAACATGGCGACCTTGTTCTCCTTCGCCGTAAAGCCGGAAACGTCCTTCATCACTGCCTCGGCGGCGTTCGAGCCCTCCGTGAGCAGCGAGGGGACGCCCATAGAAGCTGCCTCGCGCACCACCAGCGGCGAGTTGTCATATACCGACGGGAAGAAGAAGAGATCGGCGCTGAGATACAGACCGCTGAGTACGTCGCGGTCGGAGATCTTACCGACGAAGTTGACGTGACCGTCGCGGAAGTTCTGATCATCGGCATACTTGCGGATCGCCTGAGCGTCGTAGCCGTTACCGACGATGAAAAGGCGGTAATCATCGCTGTTTTCATCCAGCAGCTTGAAGGTATCGAGGATCAGCTTGAGGTTCTTATGCCAGATCTGGTGGCCTACGAACAGCAGGATATGCTTGTCCTCGGGAATCTTGAACGCCTCTGCCGCCTTCTTACGCAAAATGTCGGGATTCTGCGGCATCTCAAAGGTCGTACCGTTATCCATTACGAAAATATCACCGCGATAGCCGTAGCTGCGCAGTGTGTTCGCCGTCCCTTCCGAGCATGCCCACACGCTGTCGACGCTGTTGTAGAAGCGGACCACCTTTGCGGCGACGATCTTGGCGAGCGTCTTGGATCCGGTGATGTTGACGGCGTCGTCATAATACTTGGAGTGGAAGGTCGCAACGCTGGGGATTCCCAGCTTCTTCGCATAAGACGAGGCGAAGGTACCCTCCATGAACGGGCTGTGTGCATGAAAAATATCGATATTCCGGTTACGCAGGAACTGCCTGACCTTGCCGTCCAGCTTCGGGACCGGGGTCGCGTACTCGGCGATCGGGATCTTCAAGGCGCTGGTGCGGTAGACCTCGTAACTCAGCCCGCTGTCGTCATACGGCAGCATGGGACGGGGCGTCACAACGCAGCTGTAGGCGGTTCGGTTCATCAGCTCGGCATAGTTATGTACTGTGGTCACGACGCCGTCAACGATCGGATAGTAGGCGTCCAGAAACTGTGCGGAGCGGATATCTTTGGGATTCATCATAGATCTCCTCCAAAAGAAAAGCGGAGGACTACTCCGCTTGTTCTGTCGTTTGTTTCAATTGTCTGCGTTTCTCACGCATTTTCGTCACGGCGATATATCCGTAGATCAGCACGCCGATGATGATAAAGGAATAGTAGCACTGTAAGCGCCAGAGAAGCATCGACCAGAAGGTACCCGCCGTACCCAGAGAGCTGAATACAATATAGAACGAGCCCTCCGCCGCGCCGGCGTTACCGGGAGTCGGGATCAGCGAGACAGCAGCCTGAATGAATACGCACATGAACAGCGCCTCAAAGTAACCGAGCTTGCCGTCGAAGGTACGTACCGCAAAGAACGGCATACTGCACATTGCGAGCTGGAAGATCGTAGAGAGGACAAGAAGCTTTACGAGCAGCTTACGATCCTTGGTAATCTTCTTGATATTGACGCTGTAATTATTCAGCGAACGCACCGCCTTCATGATCGCGTGGTTCGGACGCTTTACAAGGTGGATCGCTGCGCCCAAACGGACGAAGAACGCCACGATGCGCATCGCGATCTTCGGCGCGACGCCGGAGATAATGATCATCAAGGGAACCAGGGTATATGCGACAGCGCCGATATACGCGGTGATCTTGATACCGGTCAAACCGGTCGCATTCATTGCACTGTTACCGAAGATGAAGGTGAAAACACAGAGGATAACAAAGCCAAACTGCATCGTAAAGAAGCCGCTCAGCGGCATTGCCGAGGCGGCGCCGGAGCTGTAGCCGTTGGAATGTAAGTAGTAGATCTGGAAGGGCTGACCGCCCGCGCCGGAGGGGGTGATACAGTCGTAGTACTTACCGAGAGCGGCAGTCGAGAACGCGTGCCGCCACGAGACCTTCTCGCCCAGATGGCGCATCATCAAGATATACTTGAAGGTTTCACAGCCCAACACAATTGCGAGGCAGACAAGTCCTCCCAAGAGGAAAAGGACATTCGTAAATGAAAAATGAATCGGCGGAAGCTCCTTTCGGGTGAACTCCCTCGCCGCCGTGAAGTAGATGACCAGTGCGTTGATGATGACGAAAAGAATGATGCCGATACGCTTGGTCAGCTTATTCGCGCCCTTCGGTTTCTCGAGAGGTTGATCGGGGTCGGGCGTCTCGGACAGTACTTCGCGCATGATCTCTTCGTTCTCTGCGGCAGTTTTCGCGCGCTTCTCTGCCCTCGCCTTGGCCTTCTCCGAAGGTGGGTTCGCGGCTTTCTTCACATCATCACTCCCTTCACGTAGATAACTGCATTATACTATATTATTAAACGTTTTGCAAGAAAAAAATATGCACGACAAATGCGTATGCAAAACGAAGAAAGGCTGCCGCAGCAGCGACAGCCTCACGATCAGCAAAATGCTTATTTAAAATACTTGACAGCAGCCTCGAACATACGGATATCGTAGTTTCCGGGGACGTTCTTGTACAGGAAGCTGCCCTTGCGCTCGGAGTGACCCATCTTACCGAAGACTCTGCCGTCGGGCGAGGTGATGCCCTCGATCGCGTAAGCGGAGTTGTTCGGGTTGAAGTGTACGTCGGTGGTCGCGTTGCCGGAGAGATCGACGTACTGGGTCGCGATCTGGCCGTTTTCGGCGAGCTTTTTGATAAGCTCCTCACCGGCATAGAACCTGCCTTCACCGTGAGAGATCGGGACGGTGTAGACGTCGCCGACGTTCGTCAGACTCAGCCACGGGCTCTTGTTAGAGGCGACGCGGGTATGTACAATACGGCTCTGGTGGCGGGAGATCGTGTTGTAGGTCAGGGTCGGACAATTCTCATCGGTATCGATGATCCTACCGTAGGGCACGAGGCCGAGCTTGATCAGCGCCTGGAAGCCGTTGCAGATACCGCACATCAGACCGTCACGGTTGTCGAGCAAGTCGGTGACGCCCTCCTTGACCGCCGCGTTACGGAAGAATGCGGTGATGAACTTAGCGGAGCCGTCCGGCTCGTCGCCGCCGGAGAAGCCGCCGGGGATGAACACCATCTGGGCGGTTTTCAGGGCGTTCGCGAACCGCTCAATGCTCTCCTTGATGCCGGAGGAGCTGAGGTTGTTGATGACGATGATCTCGGCGTCGGCGCCTGCGTCAGCCATCGCCTTGGCGGAGTCGTACTCACAGTTGGTACCGGGGAAGGCGGGGATCAGCACCTTGGGCTTAGCGGTCTTGATCGCAGGTGTGGGAGCGACGGTCTCTTCCGTGAAGGAGAAGGTCTCGACCGGCGCCTTTGTATCGGGAATATTGCAGGAATAGACGCCCTCGAGCTTGTTTTCATAAACGCCGAGCAGCTCATCGGCGCTGACGGACTCGCCGCCGAGGGTGAACGCGCCGTCGTCGGTCACGGTACCGATCAGGGTACCCTCTATCTCGCCGTCGGTCTCGATAATGAACGAGCCGTAACGATAACCGTAGAGGGTGTCGGGATCGATGTCCTTATCAAACGCAAAGCCGAAGCCGTTGCCGAATGCGCTCTTCATCACCGCCTCGGCTACGCCGCCGAGGGTCGGGGTGTAGGCGGCATAGACCTTACCGCCGCGCATGAGGTCGGTGACCTTATCATACAGCTTCAAGAGACTGCCGGTCTCGGGCAGGCCGTTCTCATCATAATCGGGGGTGAGCAGGTAGACCCTGTGACCCGCCGCCTTGAACTCGGGCGAGATCACGTTCTCAGCCTTATCGGTGGTAACGGCGAAGGAGACGAGGGTCGGCGGGACGTCGAGATCCTCGAAGCTGCCGCTCATACTGTCCTTGCCGCCGATGGAGCCGATACCGAGGTTCATCTGCGCCTTGAACGCGCCGAGCAGAGCGGCGAGGGGCTTACCCCAACGCTTGCCGTCGGTGCCGGGCTTCTCGAAGTATTCCTGGAATGTCAGATACACATCCTCAAAGGACGCGCCGGTGGCAATCAGCTTGGAGACCGACTCGATGACCGCGAGATACGCGCCGTGGTAGGGGCTCTTCTCGGCGATCAGGGGGTTGTAGCCCCACGCCATCAGGGAGACGGTATCGGTGTGCTTCTTCTCGACACTGACCTTCTGTACCATCGCCTGGATCGGGGTCAGCTGGTGCTTTCCGCCGAAGGGCATGAGCACAGTACCCGCGCCGATGGTAGAGTCGAAGCGCTCGGAGAGTCCGCGCTTGGAGCATATGTTCAGATCGGAGGCGAGCTTCTTCATATTCTCAGCGAAGCCGCCGCTGATCTCTTTATCATACGCCTCGGGTTTCGCGGGCGTGATATCAATGTGCTTTTCAGCACCGTTAGAATTCAAAAATTCGCGGGAGATATCCACGATCTTTGCGCCGTTCCACGTCATGGTGAGGCGGTGATCCGCCTTGACGACCGCTACGGGGCAGGCGTTGAGGTTCTCTTCCTTCGCGAGCGCCATGAACGCGTCGACGTTCTCGGGCTCGACAACGACAGCCATACGCTCCTGTGACTCGGAGATCGCGAGCTCGGTACCGT
This sequence comes from uncultured Ruminococcus sp., assembly GCA_902785355.1. Classification (GTDB taxonomy): domain Bacteria; phylum Bacillota; class Clostridia; order Oscillospirales; family Acutalibacteraceae; genus Ruminococcoides. The sequence goes on from CACZYF010000002.1 coordinate 44,839, forward strand.
CCAAGCCCTCATACTTCTTAGGCACGGCGTTGAGGTCGATATCCAGACCGTCGGCGAGCTCGCCGATCGCGACGGATACGCCGCCCGCGCCGAAGTCGTTACAGCGTTTGATCATACGGGTCGCCTCGGCGTTGCGGAACAGGCGCTGAAGCTTACGCTCCTCGGGAGCGTTACCCTTCTGCACCTCAGCGCCGCAGGTCTCGACCGAATGGGCGTTATGCGCCTTGGAGGAGCCTGTCGCGCCGCCGATGCCGTCACGTCCGGTCGCGCCGCCCAAGAGGATCACGACGTCGCCAGGAGCGGGTACCTCGCGGCGGACGTTCTCAGCGGGAGCGGCGGCGATGACCGCGCCGATCTCCATACGCTTCGCGGCGTAGCCGGGGTGATACAGTTCGTCGACGATACCGGTCGCGAGACCGATCTGGTTACCGTAGGAGCTGTAGCCCGCCGCAGCGGTGGTAACGATCTTGCGCTGGGGGAGCTTGCCCTCGATGGTCTGTGAGACGGGAACGGTGGGATCAGCCGCGCCGGTCACGCGCATCGCGCCGTAGACGTAAGCGCGTCCCGACAGCGGGTCGCGGATCGCGCCGCCGATACAGGTCGCGGCGCCGCCGAAGGGCTCGATCTCGGTGGGGTGATTATGGGTCTCGTTCTTAAAGAGCAGGAGCCACGGCTCCTTTTTGCCGTCGACCTCGACCTCCATCTTCACGGTGCAGGCATTGATCTCCTCGCTCTCATCGAGCTTAGGGAGCTTGCCGTCCTTCTTGAGCTGACGGACGGCGATGGTCGCGAGATCCATCAGGCAGATCGGCTTGGTTCTGCCTAAGCCTTTGCGAACGGCGATATACTCGTCATACGCCTGCTGTAACAGCTCATCCTCGAATTTCACGCTGTCGATGGTGGTCAGGAAGGTGGTGTGGCGGCAGTGATCCGACCAGTAGGTGTCGATCATGCGGATCTCGGTGATGGTCGGGTCACGGTGCTCGCTCCGAAAATACTGCTGACAGAAGGCGATATCATCGGCGTCCATCGCGAGACCGTAGTCGGCGACGAACTGCTCGAGCCCCTCTCTGTCAAGCTCGTTGAAGCCGTCGAGCGTCTTGACGGCGGTAGGGATATCGTACTGAACCGCTAAGGTCGCGGGCTTCTCGAGAGCCGCCTCGCGTGCCTCAACGGGGTTGATGACGTACTTCTTGATCTCGGCGATCTCAGGCTCGGTCAGGTCGCCGTACAGGACGTAGACCTTCGCCGAACGGACGATGGGACGATCACCCTGAGAGATGATCTGGATACACTGGGCGGCGGAATCCGCACGCTGGTCGAACTGACCGGGAAGAAACTCCACAGCAAAGGTGTATGCGCCGGTCGTGTCGATCTCCTCGCTCGCTATATCTAACTGCGGCTCCGAAAAGACCGTACCGACGGCATAGTCGAAGAGCTCGGGGGTGATATCCTCCGCATCGTAGCGATTGATCACGCGCAGGTCGGTCAGCGAGCGGATTGACAAAAGGTTATTGATATCGGAGAGCAGGGCTTTCGCCTCATTCTGCAGTCCTTCTCGTTTTTCTACATAGATTCTATATACCATGGTTTCCTCCAATTATGCCTCGGGTTCGGCAGCAAGCGCCCGCTTACCGATATCATGACGGTAGTAGGCGTTATCGAAGCTGATCTGCTCTACCATTTTATAGGAGCTGTCGATCGCGCCCTGCAGGGTATCGGCGATCGCGGTCACGCCGAGCACTCTGCCGCCCGAGGTAAGGAGCCTGCCGTCCTTTTCGGCAGCGCCGGCGACAAATACGCAGTCGGTGATCTCAGCGGGGATGGTGATCTCGTAGCCCTTCTCATAAGCGGTAGGATAACCCTTGCTCGCCATGATAACGCAGGCGGCATGCTTATCGGAGAACTTCACCTCAGTCTGAGCGAGGGTTCCGTCGGTAGTCGCCTTCATGATCGTATAGAGGTCGGACTCCAAGAGAGGCAGAACGACCTGGGTCTCGGGGTCGCCGAAACGGCAGTTATACTCGATCACCTTGGGACCGTCCGCAGTGATCATCAGACCGAAGTACAGACAGCCCTTGAAGGTTCGTCCCTCGGCGTTCATCGCCTCAACGGTCGGCAGAAAGATCTTTTCCATACATTCCTTCGCGACAGCGTCGGTATAATAGGGATTCGGGGCGACGGTACCCATACCGCCGGTGTTCAGCCCCGTATCGTTATCGCCGGCACGCTTATGATCCATCGAAGAGATCATCGGCACAACGGTCTTGCCGTCGGTAAAGCTCAGCACGCTGACCTCAGGCCCCTCGAGGAACTCCTCGATGACGATGCTGTTACCGCTCTTGCCGAACTTCTTATCCTTCATGATGGAGATGACCGCGTCACGCGCTTCATCGCGGGTCATCGCGATGATGACGCCCTTGCCCAGCGCCAGACCGTCCGCCTTGACGACGGTCGGGATGGGAGCGGTCTCAACATACGCGAGAGCCGCCTCGGCATCCGAAAAGACCTCGTAAGCGGCGGTTGGGATGCCGTACTTCTTCATCAGATTCTTTGAAAAAACCTTGCTGCCTTCGATGATCGCGGCTTCACTGCGCGGGCCGAAGCACGGGATGCCCTTTTCTTCGAGCGCGTCGACGCAGCCCAGCACCAGCGGATCGTCGGGAGCAACGACGGCGTAGTCGATCTTGTTTTCGACCGCGAATCTGACGATACCGTCGATATCGGTTGCGCCGATATTCACGCACACGGCGTCGGCGGCGATACCGCCGTTGCCCGGCAGGGCATAGATCGTCTCGATCGCGGGATTCTCTCTCAGTTTCTTGATGATGGCGTGCTCACGTCCGCCGCCACCGACAACCATTATTTTCATATCAGTCACCTGCTTTTTCTTTCTCTCCGAACCACGGATACTTCGGTTCGATCACATACAGACATTTTCTGCCCAATCTGTCATTCTCAACATCGCTGCTTATCATCCCGCTTGACCACTGTCTGAAGCCCTCCGGGAGCTCGCTCCACGAAGCATCGGCGGTATAGGCATAGACACCCTTATCCGCCTTATCAAGACCATAAGCTTCGGAATAAATAAGCAGGGTGTAATGATCGTTACCGTCATCACGGATCTCCCTGTCACCGGGATTACGCTCATAGCTGATATCCGCAAGCTCAAAATAATAGGTATGATCGTTGATCTTCTTCGGATTCTTAAAGCTTCCGCTGAACTCGGACACATACATCGTACTTTGATAACCGTCGCCGCTCTCTCCCATGTTGGAATCATGGAAGGAGCCGGTGAAGCTGCCGTCGCTTTTGAGCTCGATACTGCTCCCCCATGCGCCGGCGCCGGAGGTAAAGATGTAGTTACCGGCAAACTCGCCGTAGACCTCGACAGCCTCGGTAGGCCTTGCCTGAGTAGGCTTCTCGGTCTCCTGCTTACGCTCATCGGAGCTTGCGGTGTCGGTATCATTCTTATCGGAAGGCGTTGTGGGATCATTGCCGGAATCGCTATCCTCGCTGCCGATCAAATCGACCGCGTCATCATAGCTGGTGGACGCGATATCTTTTTTATCACGGAAGAGATCGTCGATCTCATCCAATGTTCGATCCGAAACAATGATATCCTTATCAGAGGTGTTCAGACGATCGATCAACTGATCATACTGCCGCTTCGCGTCATCCGCGTTGCCGGACTCGGTTTTGCCGTCGGGATAATACGCATACGACGCGCTGCCGGAGCTGTCATCGAACACGCAGACAAACTTCTCAGCCGTACTCCCGTCCTCGGGAACGAGCCGGCTGAAGGTCTCGGTGTTATCAATGATCGTATAGCGATACAACGAACCGTCGGAGCGGTTGGTAAACAGGACGAAATGCTCGGCATTGTCGGTAGTATTACGAACGATCCTGCCGTCGCTGTCAACGGCGATACAGACTCTTACGGCGTTACTCTGCGAGTCCTTCTCGACAAAGACAAGATCCTCGATCCCGCTGCCGTTGATATCATAAACCGCGACCGGCGGTACCTCATGCTCCGAGGCAAAGCTTCCGATCTCATTCTTTGAATTCAACAGGAGTTCTCCGTATTCACGAAACGCCTGTGCGGTAGTCAGCTTCTTCTGCCACGGATGTGCCACAACCGCAAAAATCCCACCGACCGCCACAGCGGCACAGAGCACGCCGGCAATCGAGCCGATCACTACCGAGCGGACGTTTTTACGCGGCGGCTGAGGCGGCACGGGAGCCTGCATATAAACAGGCTCCTGCGGATAATACGGTTGTTGATACGGTTGTTGATCCATCATCTGCTGAGGCACCTCGACCGGCGCGCCGCATTGAGGACAAAAGCTTTCTCCCGCTTCTACAGGACAGCCGCAATTACTGCAATACATATCCAAACCCTCTTTCGATACGGTCAAACCATCAATGGTGGAACAGTCTCATACCGGTGAACGCCATCACCATACCGTACTTATCGGCGCACTCGATGACGAGATCGTCACGGATGGAGCCGCCGGGCTCGGCGATATACTTGACGCCGCTCTTATAGGCGCGCTCGATGTTGTCGGAGAAGGGGAAGAACGCATCGGAGCCGAGCGCGACGTCCTTGACCGTATCGAGATAAGCGCGCTGCTCCTCATCGGTGAAGGGAGCGGGCTGCTCGGTAAAGTACTTCTGCCAGTTGCCGTCGGCGGTAACGTCCTCTTCGTTACGGTTGATATATCCGTCGATGACGTTGTCGCGGTCAGGACGGCGGATATCCTCCTTAAAGGGTAGGTTCAGTACCTTATCGCTCTGTCTGAGGAACCAGGTATCCGCCTTGCTTCCCGCGAGACGGGTGCAGTGGATACGGCTCTGCTGGCCGGCGCCGACGCCGATCGCCTGGCCGTCGACCGCGTAGCAGACGGAGTTAGACTGGGTATATTTGAGGGTGATCAGGGCGATGATCAGGTCGCGCACGGCGCTGTCGGGCAGCTCCTTGTTCGCGGTGACGAGATTCTGAAGGAGTTCGCGGTTGATCTCAAAGTTGTTTCTGCCCTGCTCGAAGGTGATGCCGTAGACCTGCTTGTGCTCTACGGGATCGGGAACATAGTCGGGGTCGATCTGTACGATATTGTAGTTGCCGTTTCTCTTGGATTTGAGGATCTCCAGCGCCTCAGGCTCATAGCCGGGAGCGATGATGCCGTCGCTGACCTCGCGCTTGATCATCAGCGCGGTGGTCACATCACAGACGTCGGACAGCGCGACCCAGTCGCCGAAGGAGCACATACGGTCGGTACCGCGTGCGCGCGCATAAGCGCAGGCGAGGGGGCTGTCGTCCAGACCCTCGATATCGTCAACGAAGCAAGCCTTCTTCAGCTTATCGGAAAGCGGAACGCCGACAGCCGCCGAGGTGGGGCTGACGTGCTTGAAAGAGGTGACGGCGGGGAGTCCCAGCGCCTCCTTGAGCTCCTTGACGAGCTGCCAGGAGTTGAACGCGTCGAGGAAGTTGATGTAGCCGGGTCTGCCGCAGAGAATCTCGATGGGCAGATCGGAGCCGTCGTGCATAAAGATCTTCGCGGGTTTCTGGTTAGGGTTACAGCCGTATTTTAACTCAAATTCTTTCATGATGTTATCTCCTTTATAATGAATTGCTTCAATCCGAATCACGACCGAAGGTCGATTCATGCCGCAGAAGCAGGGAACTTACACATTCTTATTAACCAATCGGTTCTCCTCTTCGCCGGTCTCGAGATCGATGTAGCGGACGTAGAGGGAGATCTTGTTATTCTCGTCGAGGGCGTTCCACAGCTTATCGGTGAACGCGTCGATGCTGTCGGGGATCGCTACGCGCTCAGGCTCGCCCTGGAAGGTCGGGATCGGGTTGCCGTCGCAGACGTAGGTGTGGATGAAGTGACCCAAGCCCGCCTTAGACGGATAAGAGAAGCCGTAACGGGCGCAGTCGGTGCCCTCGGGGTCGATCGACTTTAAGATCGACATCTGATAGCAGAAGTCGCCGTCCTCAAAGGTCAGCATACCGCTGATACGGGGGGTCAGGTTGGGCGCGTCAGGCTCGAACTCGCGCTTCTCGAGCGCCTTGTTGAAGCTCAGCCCCTTTTCAAGGCCATCGTAGACGGTGTCGGTCTGGTCGCCGTTGGTGACGATGAGATTGTTCTCATACTCGCGGATCGCTGCATAAATGATCAGCGAGGGATCCTCGACCTTGGAAGCGTCGAAGGGCTCGGTATAAACCGCACCGTCGCGCTCGGTGAAGATACGGTTGCGGGAATTCGCGCTGCGGCCCATGATAAAGTAGGCGGTGGCAGCCTTCGTCCCGTCGGCAGTCTTGCCGATGATGATACCGCGGCCGGGATAGGTGTTGCCGTCCAGCAGTTCGGTGATGTCGTTGATTTTGTAGATATTCATTCCAAATTACCCCTTTATTATAGAGAATAGTGAATAGAGAACAGAGAACGGTTTCTCAGACTCGCTTCGCTCGGACAATTATATGAATCCGAAACGCGAAGCGTTTTCCATAACTGTTATCTATTATCTGTTATCTAATATCTGTTTTGCGATCTTTTCCACAGACTGCGGGAGGATAATCCACTCAGCCTGTTCCATGACGCGCTTTTGCAGCACTTCGGGCGTATCGCCGTCGAGAATCTCGACCGCCTTCTGGGCGATGATCTCGCCGCCGTCGGGGATCTCGTTGACGAAGTGGACGGTCGCGCCCGTGACCTTGACGCCCTTCTCGAGCGCCGCCTCATGAACGCGCAGTCCGTAGTAGCCCTGTCCGCAGAAAGACGGGATCAACGACGGATGGACGTTGAGGATCCGGTGGTCAAAGCGCGCCGTGAAGCGCTCCGACAGGATGGACATAAAGCCCGCGAGGACGATCAGGTCGATCTCCCGCTCCTCTAAAGCCGCGATGATCGCGTCCTCAAAGGCTTCCTGGGTCTTCAACTCTTTTTTCGATATATACAGGTGCTCAATACCGGCGTTCTCTGCACGGGTGAGCGCGTAGGCGTTCGCGTTGTTTGAGATGACCAGCACGACCTCGCCGCTGCGGATCACGCCGCTGTGCTGCGCGTCGATGATCGCCTGCAGGTTGGTGCCGCCGCCGGACACGAGCACGGCTATCTTTGCCTTTAGCATAATTCGATCTTCTCCCCGTTATCGGAGGTGACGATCTCGCCGAGTCGGTAAGCGTCCTCGCCCTGAGCGCGCAGGATCGCGAGCGCCTCGTCAGCCTGATCAGCGGGTACGACGATACTCATGCCGACACCCATGTTGAAGGTATTGAACATATCGCGCTCGGATATGCCGCCCTTCTCCCGGATCAGCTTAAAGATCGGCAGCACGCGGACGTCCGCCTTGCGGATCCTCGCGCACAGACCGTCGGGGATGGAACGCGGGATGTTCTCATAAAAGCCGCCGCCGGTGATGTGGGAGATACCCTTGACGTCGCACTTCTCAAGCAGCGCGAGCACGGGCTTGACATAGATCTTAGTCGGAGTGAGCAGGGTCTCACCCACGCTTCTGCCGCCGAGTGCTTCTACCGGCGTCTTGATATCGGCGTTCTCGACGTCAAAGACCTTGCGCACCAGCGAAAAGCCGTTACTGTGAACGCCGGAGGACGGCAGCGCAATGATCACATCGCCCGCCTGCATCTTCGTATTATCGATGATCTTATCCTTATCGACCACGCCGGTGCTGTAGCCCGCGAGGTCATACTCATCCTCGGGATAGAAGCCGGGCATCTCGGCAGTCTCGCCGCCGATCAGCGCCGCGCCGCTCATCACACAGCCGTCGGCAACGCCCTTGACGATATCGGCGATCCGCTCGGGAACGTTCTTGCCGCAGGCGATGTAGTCGAGGAACAAGAGGGGCTTCGCGCCGACGCATATAATATCATTGACGCACATCGCCACACAGTCGATACCGACGGTATCGTGCTTATCCATCAGGAAAGCGAGCTTGAGCTTGGTGCCGACGCCGTCGGTACCGCTGACCAGAACCGGCTTGGTGATACCGGTCAGATCAATCTCGAAGAGTCCGCCGAAACCGCCTACGTCGGAGCATACGCCCTCCGTCGCGGTACGCGCGACATGCTGTTTCATCAGCTCGACCGCCTTGTAGCCGGCGGTGATATCCACGCCCGCCGCGGCGTAAGCTTCTGATTTGGAATTCAAATTCATAATTCTACCTTTCTGCTCATGCCAGAGCATTTACAGGAATAATGATACTAATACTAATCGGTTGAGATTGCCGCGGCTCCTTTGGGAGCCGCGCAATGACGATTTTATAAAGATGCGCGCATTCGCCGCTATTCTTCGCCGTCCCAGCAGTAGGTGCACAGCTCGCACTTATCGAGACCGATCGCCTCGACGATACCGTCAAGGGACTGGAAGTCGAGAGAATCGAACTTCAGCTTCTCGCATATCGTTTCTCTGAGCCTTTTACCGCGCTCGGTAGCGCCGTCGGCATACTCACGGATATGGTCGAAGCCCTCTTCTCCCTCCAGTTCCAAAATCACCCTGCGGGCAATCAGATCCATATCGGAGGTGTTGCGCGAGAAATTGAGGAACTTACAGCCGTACATGATCGGCGGGCACGCGGAGCGCATGTGAACGCTCTTGGCGCCGTTCTCATACAGGAACTCGACCGTCTCGCGCAGCTGGGTACCGCGGACGATAGAGTCGTCCACGAACAGCAGATCCTTGTCCTTGATCAGGTCATAGACCGGGATCTGCTTCATCTTCGCGATCTTGTTGCGGTCGTTCTGGTTGGTGGGCATAAAGGAACGCGACCAGGTCGGGGTGTACTTGATGAACGCGCGCGCAAAGGGCTTGCCGCTTGCGTTCGCGTAACCGATCGCGTGAGGCGTACCGGAATCGGGCACACCGCCGACGTAATCGACGTCGATGTCGCCGAGATTCTCACGGTCGTGCTGTGCCATGATCACACCGTTACGATAGCGCATGACCTCAACGTTCACGCCCTCGTAGGTCGAGGTCGGATAGCCGTAATAGCTCCAGAGGAAGGAGCAGATACGCTTCTTCTTACCGGGCTTTGAGAGCTGCTTGAGGCTGTCGGGCGTAAGGCGAACGATCTCGCCGGGCCCGAGCTCGCGCTCGTCCTCGTAGCCGAGCTTCCGGTACGCGTAGCTCTCGAAGGATACCGCGTAACCGTACTCGCTCTTGCCGATACACACAGGCAGTCGTCCTACCTTATCGCGCGCGGCGATCAGCGAACCGTCCTCACACATGATCAGGATGTTCTGTGTACCGTCGATGATGTTCTGAGCGAACTTGATACCCTCCGCAAAGCTCGACTGGGTGTCGATCAGCGCGGCGAGCAGCTCAGTGGTGTTGACCCTGCCGCCGGTCATCGCGTCAAAATGGCCGTAAGAATGCTTGAGGTGCTTTGCGATCAGATCATCGGCGTTGTTGATGATACCGACGCTGCAGATGGCATAGGTGCCGAGGTGCGAACGGATCAGCATCGGCTGGGGATCGGTGTCGGAGATAACGCCGATCGCCGAGGTACCCTGCATCTCTTCAAAAATATGTTCAAACTTTGTGCGGAAAGGTGCGTTTTCTATATTGTGGATCTTGCGTTGTAAGCCGATCTCGGGATCGTAGGCGGCAAGACCGCCGCGACGGGTTCCGAGATGGGAGTGGTAGTCAACGCCGAAGAACACATCCATCATACAATCCTCGGTGGATGTGATACCAAAAAAGCCTCCCATAATTACCTCCAAATAATCGGTGAATGATGAATGACTGACGGTGAATGGTATTGAGAAACGCTGACGCGTTCCGGATTTCTATAATTCGGGTACGGGCAGCGCCCGCCCTTCACCATTCATCGTTCGCTGTTCACCCGTTTTTATAATCTGTCCGCGATGCCCGCGTCCTTCTCTAAGACGACCGCCGCGTCAGCTCTGCGCTTATCGTCAAGCTTCTTTGCGAGCTCCTTATCCTCTACAGCGAGGATCTGAGCGGCGAGCAGTGCGGCGTTCGCAGCGCCGTTGAGGGCGACGGTAGCGACCGGGATACCGGTAGGCATCTGCACGGTGGATAAAAGCGCGTCAAGACCGTCCATCATGCCGCCCTTACAGGGAATACCGATGACGGGCAGGGTGGTGTTGGCGGCGATCGCACCGGCAAGGTGAGCCGCCATGCCCGCCGCCGCAATCAGCACGCCGAAGCCGTTCTCACGGGCGTTCAGCGCGAAGTCGCGCGCCTCAACCGGTGTGCGATGAGCGGAATATACATGTACCTCGTAGGGTACACCGAGGGTCGTCAGCATGTCGGTCGCCTTTTTGACGATCGGCAGATCGCTGTCCGAACCCATGATAATACCGATTTTCTTCATAGTTACCTCCAAATTGCCTCAGTGAGAAGTGAGAAGTGAGAAGTGAGGAGTGAGGAGTGAGGAGTGAAGGGCGGGACACCCGCCCCCGATTTGTGTAATACATTTGATAAAACAATACCGCCTGCAACCCTATAATGAGCCGCATACATTTGAAAAGCAGACATTGTATCAATCCAAAAGCCGTCAGGCTTTCACAAAATTCCTAACTCCTAACTCCTAACTCTAACCGACTCCTAACTCTAATTCCTCATTCTCAGCTTTTCTTACTTCATCGCGGAGCTCTTATCCTTCTGGATAACGTCGTGAGCGCCGCCCTCGACGATCGAGGTGGCGGAAACGAGGGTGAGCTTCGCCTTCTGCTGTAATTCGCGGATGGTCAGCGCGCCGCAGTTACACATGGTCGACTTGACCTTGGAGAGCGACAGGGCGACGTTGTCCTTTAAGGAACCCGCATAAGGCACGAGGGAATCGACGCCCTCTTCGAAGCTGAGCTTCTTGTCGCCGCCGAGGTCGTAGCGCTGCCAGTTGCGCGCGCGCTGGGAACCCTCGCCCCAGTACTCCTTATAATAGGTTCCGTTGATGCTGACCTTGTTGGAGGGGCTTTCATCAAAGCGGGCGAAATAACGGCCCAGCATGATGAAGTCAGCGCCCATCGCCAGCGCCAGCGTGATATGATGATCGTAAACGATACCGCCGTCGGAGCAGACGGGGATGTACACGCCGGTTTCTTCAAAATACTTATCTCTCTCGGCGCAGACCTCGATCAGCGCGGTCGCCTGGCCGCGTCCGATACCCTTGGTCTCACGGGTGATACAGATGGAGCCGCCGCCGATACCGACCTTGATGAAGTCGGCGCCGCAGTCGGCGAGATAACGGAAGCCCTCGGCGTCAACGACGTTGCCCGCGCCGACCTTGACGCTGTCGCCGTAGTGCTCGCGGATCCAGTCGATGGTCAGCTTCTGCCACTCCGAGAAGCCCTCGGAGGAGTCGATGCACAGCACGTCGGCGCCCGCCTCGATCAGGGCGGGGACACGCTCGGCATAGTCGCGGGTGTTGATACCGGCACCGACCACATAGCGCTTATGCTCGTCGAGGAGCTCGTCAGGATTCTGCTTATGGCTGTCGTAGTCCTTGCGGAATACGAAGTAGCGCATTCTGCCGTCCTTGGTGATAACAGGCAGGGAATTGAGCTTATGATCCCAGATGATGTCGTTGCACTCGCTGAGGGTAGCGCCCTCATAAGCGTAGATCAGCTTGTCGAACGGGGTCATGAAGTCAGCGACCTTCTCCGACTTATCCATACGGCTGATACGGTAGTCGCGGCTGGTGACGACGCCGAGCAGCTTGCCGTCGGGAGCGCCGCCCTCGGTCACGGCGAGGGTGGAGTGACCGGTACGACGGGTCAGCTCAATGACGTCGGCAAGGGTCGCGTCGGGACGGATGTTACTGTCGCTCTGGACAAAGCCCGCCTTATAGCTCTTGGCTCTCTTGACCATCGCCGCCTCGTCCTCTACGCTCTGGGAGCCGTAGATGAAGCTCACGCCGCCCTGGGTCGCGAGGGCTACGGCGAGGCGGTCGCCGGATACCGCCTGCATGATCGCGGAGACCAGCGGGATATTCATGGTGATCACGCTCTCCTCCTCCTTCTTATACTTGACCAGCGGGGTCTTGAGGGTGACGTTCGCGGGGATGCACTCCGATGACGAGTAGCCCGGGATCAGCAGATATTCGTTAAAAGTATGTGCGGGTTCATTGATAAAGGTTGCCATTTAGATGATCCTCTCTTCCTTGGTTTCGCAGTAGATACAGCGATATACCTTGTTCTCTTTATCGGTCAGCTTGAACACGTGGTCAAGCTCCTGTTCGGTGGTGGTGATACAGCGGGGATTCTTGCAGCGGATGACGTTTGTCAGCATCGACGGCATGCGGATGTTCATCTTCTCGGCACGCTCGCCGTTCTTGATGATATTGACAGTCGCGCCGGGGTCGATATAGCCGATCACATCGATATTGACGGGGATATCCGCGTCGATCTTGATGATGTCCTTACGCCCCATCTTCTTGCTCTGGACGTTCTTGATGATCGCGATTGAGCAGTCGAGCTCGTCGAGATTCAAGAGATCATAGAGCTTCATGCCCTTACCGGCAGTGATGTGGTCGATCACGATACCGTTCTGAATAGAGTCGATGTTCATATCGTGCCCGCCTCCTTCAAGAGTTTTAAGATCAGCGCCATGCGCATGTACTTGCCGTTCAAGACCTGCTTGAAGTAGCAGGCGCGGGGATCGCTGTCAATCGCGACGCTGATCTCGTTGACGCGGGGCAGCGGATGCATGATCGCGAGATCCTTCTTCGCGTTCCTAAGCTTCTCGGGGGTGAGGATATAGCTGTCCTTGAGGCGAAGGTAATCCTCCTCGTTGAAGAAACGCTCGCGCTGGACGCGGGTCATGTAGAGGATGTCGAGATCGGGCATCGCGCCCTCGAGATCGGTGGTCTGTACATAGGGGATGCGCTTCTTCTTGAGCACATCCTTCTTGACGTAGCTCGGGACCTTCAGCTCCTCGGGCGAGATCAGGACGAACTTGATCCCCTCATAGCGGGACATCGCGTTGATCAGCGAATGGACGGTTCTGCCGAACTTGAGGTCGCCGCACAGACCGATGGTCATATTGTTCATATCGCCGCGCTCGCGGTAGATCGTAAGCAGATCGGCGAGAGTCTGGGTCGGGTGGTTGTGACCGCCGTCGCCCGCGTTGATGACGGGGATGCTCGCCGCGCGGGAGGCGACCAGCGCCGCGCCCTCCTTGGGATGGCGCATAGCGATGATATCGGCGTAGCAGGAAACGGTCTTGGCGGTATCGGCGACGGACTCGCCCTTGGCGGCGGAGCTTGCGCCCGCCGAGGAGACCGAGATCACATTGCCGCCCAGCTCGTACATCGCCGCCTCAAAGCTCAGGCGGGTACGGGTCGAGGGCTCAAAAAACAGGGTGGCGAGCTTCTTGTGGCGGCACGCCTCCTGATATTTTTCGGGGTTGTCTATGATGTCGCAGGCAGTCTGCATAAGCTCCTCGAGCTCCTGCACGCTCAGATCAACGATATCGAGTACACTTCTCATGCGTTTGCTCCGATCCAGCTTTCATCAGAGGGATTGTTTCGGAATCTGATCAGTCGCTCGACGTCCTCGGGACGGATATAACCGTCCTCGGCGGCGACATCGGCGATCACGTCGAAGTTGGTCAGAGAGATGTTCTTCACATCAGCTGCAGCGAGTCGGTCGAGACCCTTCTGCATACCGTAGGTGAAAATGGACACGATGCCCAGAACCTCGGCGCCCGCCTCGCGGAGCACGTCGACGACCTCGAGCACCGAACCGCCGGTCGAGATCAGATCCTCGACAACGACGACCTTCTGACCCTTCTCCAGTCTGCCTTCGATCTGGTTCTGTCTGCCGTGATCCTTGTGACCGGAGCGGACATAACCCATCGGCAGGCCCATGATATGGGCGGTGATGGCGGCGTGGGCGATACCCGCGGTGGAGGTACCCATCAGCACCTCGACATCGGGGTAATTCTCACGGATAAGCTGTGCCAAGCCCTCCTCGACGTCGGTACGGACGTCCTTATCCGAGAGAGTGAGACGGTTGTCACAGTAGACAGGGCTCTTGATGCCGCTCGCCCATGTAAAGGGCTCCTCGGGGCGGAAGAATACCGCCTTTATCTTTAATAAATCCTTTGCGATCTTTACATTCAGTTCCATAATATGCTCCTTTTCAGATAACAGAGAAAAGAGAAAAGAGAAAAGAGAACAGTGAAGGGCGGAATACCCGCACCCGATCAAATATCTGTACTCTCTTATCTGTTACCTGTAATCTGTTATCTATTCTTATCCTACAAATTCTTCTACACAGCGTCTGTATGCCGCTACGGGGTCATCCGCCTGGGTGATCGGTCTGCCGACGACGATATAGTCGGAGCCGATCTCTTTCGCGGCGGCGGGAGTCATAACGCGCTTCTGGTCGCCGATATCGCCGTCCGCGAAGCGTACGCCCGGGGTGACGGTGAGGAAGTCCTTACCGCAGGTATCGTGTACCTTACCCGCCTCCAAGGGAGAGCAGACAACGCCGTCGAGTCCGCTTTCCTCGGCGCACTTGGCGTAATGCATCACGACCTTGTCAATCGGCTCGCGGATGAGCAGATCGTTCTCCATCGCCTCCTGATCGGTGGAGGTCAGCTGAGTCACGGCGATCAGGAGGGGTCGGGTACCGTCCTCGCGGGTGAGTCCCTCGAGCGCCGCCTGCATCATGCGCTTGGTGCCGCCTGCGTGCAGGTTGGTGATATCGACGTCGAGGCGACTGAGTACCGCCATCGCCTTCTTTACGGTGTTGGGGATATCGTGGAGCTTGAGGTCGAGGAAGATCTTGTGACCTCTGCGCTTGATCTCGCGCACGATCTCGGGACCCTCGGCATAATACAGCTCCATGCCGATCTTGACGAAGGGCTTACGCGCCTCGTCCTTGAATTTGTCGAGGAAGTCAAAGACTGCCTCAGCGGACGAAAAGTCGCATGCTACGATGACGTCCTTACCCATTACTAACGCCTCCTATCAGGTCTTTCAGGTTTTCTATTTTATATGTATCCATCGCGGCGGGGAGCTCTTCGACGAGCTTTTTGCACGCCATGGGATCGATCAGGTTCTGTGCGCCGACTTCAACTGCCGTTGCGCCGGCGAGCATCATCTCGAGCACGTTCTCGGGCGTACTCACGCCGCCGCCGCCCACGATCGGGATATTGACGGCGTTCGCGACCTGGTACACCATCCGAAGCGCGACCGGGAAGATCGCGGGGCCGGAGAAGCCGCCCATCGTATTCGCGATGACGGGCTTGCGCGTTTTCAGGTCGATGCGCATACCGAGCAGGGTATTGATCAGGCTGATACCGTCAGCACCCGCCGCCTCGCACGCCTTGGCAATCGCGGCGATATCGGTAACGTTGGGGCTGAGCTTGACCAGCACCGGCTTCTTGGTGACCGCCTTGACGGCAGCGACGACCTCAGCCGCCGCCTGAGGGTCGGTGCCGAAGCTCATCCCGCCGCCGTGAACGTTGGGACAGCTGACATTGACCTCCAGCCAGCCGACCTGCGGCTCTTTATCCAATAAAGCGCAGGTGTAGGCGTAGTCCTCGACCGAGAAGCCGCTGACGTTCGCCATCACGGGCTTATGAAAGCATTTTTTCAGCTTCGGAAGCTCCTCCGAGATGACTTTATCCACGCCGGGATTTTGCAGTCCGACGGCGTTGATCATACCCGCGGTACACTCGGCGATACGCGGGGTAGGATTGCCGAAACGCGGGTCGCGGGTCGTGCCCTTGAAGGAGAAGGTGCCCAGTAGATTGATATCGTAGATCTCGGCGAACTCGTAGCCGTAGCCGAAGGTACCGGAAGCGGGGATGATCGGGTTATCGAGCTCGATACCGCAGAGGTTCACGCTCAGTCTGCCCATAAGATCTCCTCCTTCCTCAGTACGGGGCCGTCCTTGCAGATACGCTTATAGCCGGTGATGGTCTTGCACGAGCAGCCCATGCACGCGCCGAAGCCGCAGCCCATCCGCTCCTCGAAGCTGAACTGACCGGAAGTCACGGTCGCCTTATAGAGCGCTCTGAACATCGGCATCGGTCCGCAGGTGTAGAAGTAAGTATAGTGCGAGGGCAGCGCGTCGGTGACAAAGCCCTTCACCCCGCGCGAGCCGTCAACGGTCGCCACGGTGACGTCACAGCCGAGGGCTCTGAACTCGTCCTCATAAAAGACCTCGTCGGCGGTGTTGAAGCCGAGCACGACGTGTACGGTCCTGCCCTGTGCGAGCAGCCTCTTGGCGAGCAGGTACATCGGCGGTACGCCGACTCCGCCGCCTACAAGCAGAGGTTCATCCCCCGCAGGCGTGAGGTCGTAGCCGTTGCCCAGCCCCGTCAGGAGCCGCAGCTGCGTACCCTCGGGCATTGCGCTCATGGCGGCGGTACCCTTGCCGACCACCTTGTAGATCAGGGTCAGCACGTCGCCCTCGACGTCACAGACGGAGATCGGTCGGCGCAGGTAAAAGCCGTCGAGCTGTATATTGACGAATTCCCCGGCGTTTTTGACCGCCGAGGTATCGCCGCGCAGGAGCATTTTATAAACGTCCTTCGCAATTTTTGTATTTTCAATAATAGTAAAAATCGAATCTTGCATAGGTTCACCGAACGTTAATTATTTTTTCACGCTTGACCCGCCGTTACGGATTATTCAGCAAATCGCTGCCCTTTGTAAAAGGCGGGATAAAGACGCGCGCGTCATGCGTCGATCGTTGAGATCGTCAGCGTGGTCTCCTCGAGTACATCAAGTAATACACGAACGGTATCTAATGATGTGAAGATGGTCACACCGTTTTCGACAGCTGTCTGGCGGATCGCGGTGCCGTCCTCATAGTGCACGCCCGACATGATCGCTCTGGTGTTGATAACGTAGCTGACATAGCCTGCGCGGATCGCGTCGAGGATCTGGGTAGAGCCCTCAGATAGCTTTCTGAGCGTCCTTGTACGGATGCCGTGCTCGCGCATGACCTTTGCGGTCAGGTCGGTCGCCTCGATATTGAAGCCGAGGTTGTAGAAACGGCGTACCAGCGGGATCGCTTCTTCCTTATCTTCATCCGCGAGAGTGACGATAACGGTACCGTAGTTCTGCACCTTGGTGCCTGCCGCGACGAGCGCCTTGTACATGGCACGCGACAGCTTTTTATCATAGCCGATCGCTTCACCTGTAGACTTCATTTCGGGAGAGAGATAAGCGTCAAGTCCCTTGATCTTCTGGAACGAGAATACCGGAACCTTGACATAATAACGCTTCTTCTCTTCGGGATAAAGCTGGAAGATTCCCTGCTCTTTCAGGCTCTTGCCGAGGATGACCTCGGTCGCGATATCCGCAAGGGAATAGCCGGTAGATTTAGAGAGGAACGGAACGGTTCTGGAGGAACGCGGGTTGACCTCTATAATGTAAACGTCGTCGTTTTCGTCAACGATGAACTGGATATTATACAGACCGATGATGCCGATGGCTTTACCGAGCTTTTTAGCATACTGTAAAATGATACCCTTGACCTTATCGGAGATGGAGAAGGACGGGTAGACGGAAATCGAGTCGCCCGAATGAACGCCTGTTCTCTCTACCAGCTCCATGATACCGGGCACGAACACGTCAACGCCGTCGCAGATCGCGTCGACCTCGACCTCTTTACCCATGATGTATTTATCGACCAGAACGGGCTTGTCTTCATCGATCTCAACAGCAGTTTTCAGATAGTGGCGTAAATCCTCTTCCTTACTTACGATCTGCATGGCGCGGCCGCCAAGCACGAACGACGGACGGACGAGCACGGGATAGCCGATCTCGGCGGCAGCTTTGACGCCTTCTTCTATCGAAGTGACAGCCTTGCCCGCGGGCTGCGGGATACCGAGTTCCTTGATGATGGCGTTGAAGCTGTCGCGGTTCTCGGCTCTCTCGATCGCGGCACAGTCTGTACCGATGATCTTCACACCTCTGTCCATCAGCGGCTGAGCGAGGTTGATCGCAGTCTGACCGCCTAAAGAAGCGATAACGCCCTCGGGCTGCTCAAAGTCAATGATCGCCATGACGTCCTCGGGTGTGAGGGGCTCGAAATAGAGCTTGTCGGCGGTGGTATAGTCGGTGGAAACGGTTTCGGGGTTATTATTGATGATGATCGCTTCATAACCCGCACGGCGGATGGTCTGTACCGCGTGAACGGTAGAGTAGTCAAACTCTACGCCCTGACCGATACGGATGGGACCCGCGCCGAGCACTATGATCTTTTTCTTATCGGTGAGGCGGGAAGCGTTCTCACCCGTGTAGGACGAGTAGAGATAGGCGATGTACTTACCGGTATGCAGCGTGTCGACCATCTTAAAGATGGGGGTGATACCGTTCGCCTTGCGGGTATTGTAGATCTCGATCTCGGGAGTGTTCCAGAGAGCGGAGATATATTCATCGGAGAAGCCCATGATCTTCGCGGCTCTGAGGGTCTCGATATCGCCCTTGTTCGCCTTGAGGGTATTCTCCATGTCAACGATCTTCTTAAACGATTCGAGGAACAACTCAGTAATCATGGTGACCTCATGGAGCTTCTCGATCGAGGCGCCGCGGCGGAGCAGCTCAAAGACGGCATAGACGTTATCGTCCTTGAACTCGCTGAGATAATCGAACAGCTCGTCGTCGGAGTAGTCGTCGAACTTGGACAGATAGAAGTGGCACACACCGGTCTCGAGGGAACGAACAGACTTGAGGCAGCACTCCTCGAGGGTGGAGCCGATGCCCATGACCTCGCCGGTCGCCTTCATCTGGGTACCGAGGGTGTTGGGCGCGTCGGCAAATTTATCGAAGGGGAAGCGCGGGAACTTCGCGACGATATAGTCGAGCGAAGGCTCGATCGCCGCCGTACCGCCCGCTACCGGGATCTCCTCCAGCGCCATACCCATCGCGATCTTCGCGGTGACGCGGGCGATCGGATAACCCGACGCCTTGGACGCGAGCGCCGAGGAGCGGGAAACGCGGGGGTTGACCTCGATCAGGTAATACTCAGAGGAGGTCGGATTCAGCGCGAACTGGACGTTGCAGCCGCCCTCGATCTTCAGCTCACGGATGATCTTGATCGCGCTGTCGTTGAGCATCTTCAGGTCTTTATCGTTCAGCGAAAGGATCGGCGCGACAACGATGCTGTCGCCGGTATGGACGCCGACGGGATCGACGTTCTCCATGCCGCAGATGGTGATCGCGGTATCGTTAGAGTCGCGCATGACCTCGAACTCGATCTCCTTGTAGCCCTTTACGGACTTCTCGATCAAGACCTGATGCACAGGACTGAGTGCAAACGCCTGTCTGCCTATTTCAACCAATTCTTCTTCATTATCCGCAAAGCCGCCGCCTGTACCGCCAAGGGTGAACGCAGGGCGGAGCACAACGGGATAGCCGACTTCTGTGGCAGCCTTTTTTGCTTCATCAAGATTATAGGTGATCTGCGACGGGATGACCGGCTCACCGATACTCTCGCACATTTCCTTGAACAGCTCTCTGTCCTCGGCGCGCTCGATACTCTCAGACGAGGTGCCGAGCAGTTGTACACCACACTCCTTGAGGATACCCTTACGCTCAAGCTGCATTGCGAGATTCAGACCCGTCTGACCGCCGATACCCGGCACGATCGCGTCGGGACGCTCATAGCGGAGGATTTTCGCGATATACTCCAGCGTCAGCGGCTCCATATAGACCTTGTCCGCGATCTGGGTATCGGTCATGATGGTCGCAGGGTTAGAGTTGCACAGGATAACCTCGTAACCCTCTTCCTTGAGCGCCAAGCAAGCCTGGGTGCCCGCGTAGTCGAACTCGGCAGCCTGACCGATCACGATCGGACCCGAGCCGATGATAAGTACCTTTTTCACATCAGTTCTTTTTGCCATAATAATACCTCCCAAATAACGACGGCTTTGCCGCCGGTGAATGGTGAACGCTGAATGGTGAGCAGTATCGGGAGGGCTGCGCCCTCACCTGTTTCTGCTTGTCGCCTTTCATCGTCCCGATTCTATTTTAATCTTTTCTAAAAACCATCTTAATGCTGACTGTCGTTTAAAGCATACACCGCCTTGCCGCCCTTTACGGTCAAGAGGCATACGCCGCTGAGTTCCCAGCCCTCGAAGGGCGTCGCCTTACCCATCGAAAGAAAGTCCTTCGGGTCGACGGTAAAGCTTCTGTCCAGATCCCAGACGGTGTAGTCGTTTGGATCGAGCGGGATATTGAAGCGCTTACGCGCGTTAAACACCAAGAGCTCCATGAGCTTTTCCATGGAGATGAAGCCGGTCTTGACGAGCTTCGTATATAGCACGGGAAACGCCGTCTCGATACCGACGATACCGAAGGCGGATTTCTCCAGCCCCCTCGCCTTTTCCTCGTCGCTGTGGGGCGCGTGATCGGTAGCGATCATGTCTATCGTACCGTCGGCGATCCCCTCTAGGAGCGCCTCTCGGTCAGCTTTATCGCGAAGCGGCGGATTCATCTTGAAGCGTCCGTCCTCCATCAGATCGCTGTCGTCCATGACAAGATAATGCGGCCCCGTCTCGCAGGTGATATTCACACCTTCTGCCTTTGCCTGACGGATCAGCGCGACGCTCTCCTTGGTGGAGATGTGACAGACATGGTAGCCGCAGCCGGTCTGACGACACAGTTCGATATCTCTCTTGATGGGACCCCACTCGCTCTCTGAGCAGATCCCGCGGTGACCGTGCGCCTTTGCGTAGCCGCCGTCGTGGATATAGCCGCCGTGAAGCAGGCTGTTGTCCTCACAATGGGCAACAATCAGTTTGCCCAGCGATTTTGCCCGCTGCATCGCCTCGCGCATCATGCTCTCGCTCTGCACACCGCGGCCGTCATCGGAGAACGCGACGACGTCAGCCGCCATACCTTCCAGATCGGCGAGCGCCTCTCCCCTCTCGCCTACGGTGATCGCGCCGTAGGGCAGCACATCGATCACCGAGTCGCGTTCGATGATATCGAGCTGCTGTCTGAGGTTTTCGACGCTGTCGGGGACGGGATTCAGGTTCGGCATCGTGCAAACGGTGGTATATCCGCCGCGCGCTGCCGCCGCCGAACCGGTGGCAATTTTTTCTTTATAAGAAAATCCCGGCTCGCGAAAATGCACATGCACATCACAAAAGCCGGGAAAGGCAACAAGATTATCAGAGCGCTGCGAAAGGACATCGGGACAGAAAAAGGCGCTGTCTGCCGAGGGTAAAAAGTCGAACATTCTCTTGATTTCCACAATCTGAGTTTTAATACCACCCATGGTAACGCTCCTTTCGACTGAACGGATCGTTTCGGGATATCCGAACCGATTGACCGTTATTTAAAGAAAAAGCCTCACACACGGCGAGGCTGATAACACAAAAACTCGGGCATCCCTGCCCGTATCCCAATCTTGTCGATATCACAGTATCGCCTTAAAGATTTATTGAATGTATTTTACCACAGGAAGGGGGGTTCTGTCAAATAGGTTTATTCTGCGAATCGTGCATAATTTCTGGTCATTTTGACCAAAATCATCCGGCATAATTCTTACACGAAATAATGGCGCGCCGTATGAAACGAATGAAGCTTGATACAGGAAAAACCTGCCGCAAAACAAAGGACAGAATCGCGAACAAGCCGGTCGTTTACGTGTTCTTAACGATTGTTTTCAGAGAAAACAGGCTGTAATCGAGCTCAATAACAGCGAGCCGAACACCTCACAAAACCGACAGAGTCAAGAATCGCATCGGGTCTCTCTTCCCGAAAGCCCATATTTGCGAATGAAATCCACTCCGGCGAAACACCCCTGTTTACGGGTGAAATATGTCCGCAAATTCGCCCATATAAACGGGTGAAAATCGTGTTGACAAACACCCATTAACTTGCTATAATAATCAAGTTAAAACAAATGCGGGCCACTAGCTCAGTTGGTTAGAGCAACCGGCTCATAACCGGTCGGTCCGGGGTTCGAGTCCCTGATGGCCCACCACAGCAGAGCAAATCCGAAATCGTCATCGTCGGTGACTGTTTCGGATTTCTCATTTTCCGTGATTTTGTCTGAATGTGAGCTGTTTTCGTATAATCGAATCAGGCAGGGAGTTTTGACGCTCCCTGCCTGTTTTTTACTCTCGCAGCGATATTTACATCTGTTCGATCACCGTCCCACATTCGCTCTGTTCTTCGTCCTGTTGCTTCAAAAGCTCTTGCGCCTGTCTCCATGCTTCAAACTCTCTTTGTCCTTCCTCGGTCTCAAAGAAGGCAATGATGTCGGGGAGAACCATTCGTGCAATGGATTCAAGAACATGTTCCGGGATTCCGCACTCGGTGTTGGGATCGGGCGGTAATCCCATTAAGTCGGCTTCGGTGATTGTCTTGCGTGTTGTTGCCATAAGGCAACGCTTCTATCTTTGTCGGTCATTCCTCCTTCTTAGTTCAGATAGATTGTGCCCATCGGGCGGTGGATTTGTAATTCATTTTTCCTCCGAAATTTGGCTTTTGCTATTTGGAAAGAGTAACTGAAAATGAAATAGCCTCATGTGTCAAGCAGGTTGACACACAAGACTATGAATCATTTGTATTCAATTATCTTTCTATTCGATATTATAACAAATTCGAACATATTTGTCAAGCCTTTGGTGCCGAGCCATCATGGGATAGATTCTTTCCGCATACCGAACTGTTCTTCGGAGCCGTTCGGCGTTTTCTTTGTATGGCGCCGCAATATTTGACATTGGATTTGAGTCACACCGAACAAATAAAAACGGAAAACTTTTACTTGTAAAACCTCTGAACCTAAGCTAAAATACACCAAACCGTAAAGGAGGTTTCTGTTATGAAAGTAAAATCTGTTTTATCTTTATCACTCTGTATGGCGATGATGATGTCCGTATCCGTCAAAGCAGAAAGTCGAATGCTCGGTGATGTCGACGGTGACGGCGAGATCAGTATTACCGACGCAACGATTATCCAGCGATACACGGTCGGTATCAAGACGCCTGTCGCTGTTACTTCTTCTGTTGCCGACATTGACGGCGATCACACCGTGACCGTGATGGATGCTTCACACCTGCAACGCTGGATGGTGAATGTATCAGATAGCTGTCCGATCTCGAAGCCTATCTATGAACCGTCGCCGACTGATCGGTATGTTACGGTCGAGGGCGTCACCTTCGATTTGAAGAAAGTTCCTTCGGAAATCACTCTTACAGATAAAAGCATTACCTTGATGCTCTTGCCTAAGAGTGAGATCGATCCCCACGATATCACGACAGTGGTCAATAACGGTCAATACATTAATCAGATTGACTACACTGACAGCCGTTTCAAGGAGAGTTACCTGATCGAAAAGGAGAACGGAATCCTTCACGGTTATGACTGCGAAGTGACCGACAGAGAGGATAATCCTCTGGCTTACGTCTACGCTCACTACAGGAGCGGGCTGTGCTTTCCTTTTCAGACGACAATCAGCTGTATCGGAGAAGCGCACGGAATCTTTCCGATCGAGCTGTATTACAAGGGCAAGTTGATACGACGAGTGACTGTCAAGGTCGACGTCAACCGTACTCCCGAGGTTATCGAAAAGACGTTGAACATCGTTCGGTCGGCTGAGAAAGCCTGTTGGACTTCGTCCATGACCGACAGAGAAAAGATGAAAGCCTTTGCCGAATACATTCGGGATCACTATACATATGACCAAATCATGTGCGTTGAGGGAGCGGTTTTGACCGCCTTTGCCGCCAGAGATCTGGGACTTGAATCCATGCTTCTCTATCCGGGCGGTGAAGCAACCCAGCACTGTGACCGCCATATCGTTACATATAATCTGTATGCAAATACAGCCGTTCCGGGCGGACACTGCGCTTGCCTGGTCAAGTATGATAACTGCACCATGCGCTATGATGTGCAGGGTGAGCTGTGTATTATCAAGGAATATGCACGCTGATAAATCCACAAGAATCGCCGTCCTTCGGGACGGTTTTTTCTTGATTACACCCAGTAAAACCGGACAACTTTTTCTTTGTCTAAGCGGAGAAATCTTTTCTCTTTTTGTGCACTATTTTTGCGCGAAATCACTCGCAACCCACATTAAGCTCTCATTTTTGGCTTGATTTCGTAATCAGAAAATCTCAGCAACCCACAAAATCGAAAACGAGCCAATAGCAACCCACCTAAAAACCAGCTCTAAGAATGTCTCAAAAATGGCTTAACGGTCGGCGTTGCCGTCCGTTGTGATGCCCGATAATTTGAAACAGCAACCCACTTCCTTTTCACCTGCTTCAAAATCGAATCTACACCGTATTCGTCATAATGGACAATTCGCTTCACTTAATCGGTGTTCCAACCGGATTTATAATGGGGACGGTATTGAGCAGGGACGACAATACATTGTACTGAAATGGCGCTTATCTAAGCGCTTTTCGATGTTTTGGAGGTGTGTAGAAATAATATCGTCCCCACCGTCCCAAAGCAATAAACGAGGATATAGGAGGGTCAATCACCTTATGATTTTTCTCCAAAAACGCATCTCAAAACCGATAGTCTCAGAGCAATTATTCTGCAATTAATGTAACGAAAACCATTCCATATTTGCTCATCAGAAACGAGAACAGCGGCGAGATCATTTGATCTCACCGCTGCTATGATTCTGTATAAATCTCTGTTGCGATCTTCACGCCGAGCTTGAAGCCTTCGATATAAGCATCCTTCTCAGACAGAGCGATCACCGATAGCTGGCAGTT
The DNA here is from genome assembly GCA_902785355.1 of uncultured Ruminococcus sp. Taxonomy (GTDB): domain Bacteria; phylum Bacillota; class Clostridia; order Oscillospirales; family Acutalibacteraceae; genus Ruminococcoides. Next base: position 69,534 of record CACZYF010000002.1, read on the forward strand.
CTCGATCTGATTCAGCTTCTCTTTCTGCTGCTCCGAAGTGATTATTGATCGAAACTCATCGAGTAATTTCGCCATCTCTGAGAGCTTTTTCTTGGTGCCTTTGCTCTGATTATACTCGCTTGGATTGACATTTCCGAAGAAGAAATCTTCTAACGTGGTCATGGTATCACGCTCCTTACAAGCACAATACAATACCATATTTTGATTACAATATCCAGCTAAATAATCGACAAAGAAAGATAAAGATAATTGTAAAACAGGTCAATGAATATGATATTTTTAATGATATATTCGAATACGTTTACCAGATGAAATCATTTTATCGAATCCATAATATTCAACAAACTCTGGTAACTATCCACATCGTGATATCTGACCTCACTTGTCGAGATATTGTTGAACAGCTTCTTGGCGCATTTGATCTTCGCCTGCTCAATCGGTCTGAGACTCAGGCTCTCCATGGTGCCCTTTGTCTCGGCGACAAAGTAGATATGTTTGACGGTGCCCTCATAAAACGCAATCGCCCAGTCGGGAGAATAGTTGCCAACCGGCGTCGGGATATGGAAGCCCTTCGGGAGCTTTGCGTAGACACATACTTCATCCGCAGTATCCAGATCCTCGGCAAATCGGCGCTCGATACTCTGCTCGGCGCTACCGTCGGTGAACACATAATCCTGAACCGCTTTATTCGCCTTAAACGCCTGATCTATGGGACGGGAATTCTTCTCAGCAGTAAAGATTCCGCTGTCATACTCGCCATCAATCTGATTGTACGAGATATGCTCTACGATTGCAGTCGCCTTCTGCTCATTGATCAAGCGGCTGATCTTGGTGATGAATTCCTCGGGGTTGTTGCGGAACATACTGAGCTTCTGTTCGGAGATGCCTTTCAAAATCCGTACAACCGTCCTTCGGGTTAGCTTCGTCTGTTCGGCAATCTTACCTACCAGATCATATTTGACAGCGCTCTTTTCACGATGTTTCAATACTTTTGTTTTGGTATGTTCTCTGCTGAAAGAATCCCCGCGATCAACCTCGTGCCGTTCCATATCATCCTTCTGTGAACCGACGGTCGCTGTATATTGCAACTCTGCGACAACCAGCTTGTCATTGATATGGATGACCGCGTTGCGCACCAGTTCATCGCTGTCGAAGTCGACCGTATAAGCGTACTTGCGGTTAATCTGCTTCCAGAGCGTCTGGAACTCTTTCTTATAGAAATTATCGTTCAGCGGATTATCCTTGACCTTTGTCTCGCTGCCATCGACAAACATACGCTCCAGCACACTGTCATCATAGATCGCCTGAATCAGACCGTGGATGCCTTCTGCCATACTCTCCATCCCATTGGGTAATTCAGCAAGAGTACCCATCTGCGCGTCCATGCGGTATTTATCGGTGACTTTGCGCTGCATATCGACATATCCATTAAATATCAGGTAGAACTCGATATTGTTTGCCATATCGTCGGTAATCAGCGTCGGCACGCCGTCCATCTTGACATACTTGCCCTTGAAGTACTCGGAGGTTGCTGTCTCGGGACGATCATACAGCTCCGCCTTGATATCCTTCTGCAGATCGCCGATGAAGGACTTGTAGCTCTCGCTGGCTATGACGGTCAGCATATTGATGTCATGCACCTGATCGCCGACACTCTCCACATCAATGCGGCTGCCGTTACGATCGACGCACAAGCGCAGTCCGCGTCCAACCTCCTGCCGCTTGGCAGTATTACTGTCGGAATGTTTCAAGGTACAGATCTGGAACACATTGGGATTATCCCATCCTTCGCGCAAGGCAGAATGGGAAAAGATAAATCGTGTCGGCTCCTCAAAGCTGAGGAGTCTTTCTTTATTTTTCAGAATCAGATCGTAAGCGGAAATATCATCGGAGAATTCACTCCCGCGTTTGAGCTTACTATCAACCGCATGACCCTTTTTATCGATGCTGAAATAGCCCTTATGCACCTTGCTCGGATCACTGCATTTCTCGCGCAGATATTTCTGGTACGGAGTCTGCTCCAAGCCGATGTAATCATTGAAAACACTATTATACTCTTCTTCAAATATCTTGCCGTACTCGCCGAGCTGTTCTTCCCCGTTCTCATCATAGAGGCGGTACTTCGCGACCTCGTCGATGAAGAACAGCGACAGACACTTGATGCCGCGGTTAAAGAGCTGCTCCTCTTTCTCAAAGTGCGAGAGGATCGTCTCGCGAATCTGAATGCGGCGCATATCCTTTTCGGATACGTCGCCGACCACATTACCCGTGCTGATCACTTCGCCGTTAGTGAAGGTTACTGTATGGTTGATCGGATTGATCTCGGATACGACAAAGCCCTTATACTGCTCCATCTCTTTGGAAAGGAAGAACAGATCGTCACCCACGCCGACAGTGCGCGACTCACGGTTGATCGACTTGTTATAACCGATCTCCATCTCGATTTTTGCCATCGGAGGCTTGTTCTTCGACAGAATGATCTGTTCCAAATACAGATACTTGTCCGTGCCGCGGAAGTTCTTGACCTCAAAGCCCTTGACCTCGATCTTCTTGACCAGACGCTTATTGAACGCATCCAGCGCGTCAAGCACATAGACAAGGTTATGCTGTGTTTTATGAGTTGCGGAATAATTCAGAGAAAACAGAGGGTTAAAGTTCTTCAACGCCTTCTGTGTGACCTCACCGCCCATCTTCTGTGGCTCGTCCAGAATCAGGATCGGACGGTTCGCCTTGATGACGTCAATTGGACGACGGGAGCCGAACTCGTCACGCTTGCTGTAGATGATACGGCTCTCCTTATTCCTCGCACCTTCCTTGAGCGAGGACGCAAACGCCTGCGTATTGATGATCATGACATTCAGCCCCGAGTTACCGGAGAAGGAGTCGAGCTGATTGAGGTTCGAGCTGTTGTAGATGAAGAATCGCGCTTTCTTGCCGTAATGCTCCATGAAGTGATCCTCCATGGTCTCGAACGACTTTTTCACGCCCTCGCGGATCGCGATACTCGGCACGACGACAATGAACTTCGTCCAGCCGTAACGCTTGTTCAGCTCGAACATCGTCTTGATATAGACATAGGTCTTGCCGGTACCGGTCTCCATCTCGACGTCCAGACTGCACCGTCCCAGATCGCCCACCAACGCGGATGACGTCTTGATATTGTTCTCCTGCTGGATACGGCGGATATTCGCGAGCAGCTGATCATCGGAAAGGCTGATACGCTCATTCTTATAGCCGATATCATATATGTAGTTGTCATCAAACTCATCGCCGTCGAGCGTCGCCTGAATGTTCTCGAACTTCTTAGAGCCGAGGTCACGAGTGTACCGCGTACCGGTATCCATCCCCTGACCGCTGAAAACATTCACAACCGCCTCCACCGCGTCAGTCTGATACTGTTGGATTTTGAATTTGAAATTCATAGGATCACCTTGCATTTGCTTTGTTACTTAGCTATATTGTTATCTTGAAGCTTTATTCTTTTTCTAATATCATTAACCAGTTTACGATTTTGTTCTATTTGAATGTCTTTATTTGATCTCCATGCAAACAATCCGTTTGATAATCCGATAAGGTTCTTGCTGGTCTCTAACAAGTCATTTTTTGAAGGGATTCCTATATGAATAAACGGCATTATCTCAATAAATCCCTGCAATTCAGAAGCTATGTCACGTAATTCATTAGATGCTTTATCCAACTCATCTCTATTGGCTTTATCAACCTTAAGAGCAGGATCAGAATAATAACGTGCTTGATATGTAAGGTGATAAGCTATTTTTTGTTTAATCTCCCTATACTTCTGTAAAGGAGTAATCCAAAGAGTGAACAAAATTTGCCCTAGAATAAATACTATAACACCGCTAAGCAACGTAATGCCAAAGGTTATCCATGGACTTGAATTTGCGTTATTCACTGTTATCTCCAATGGGGTAGCTATTTCATCAAAAGTTGCACTCATGTTTATTCTCCAACGCCTTAGTAGTTGCCATGCTCCATTAATGTTTTTGCGTAGTCATAGAGATTATCATAATGAAGCAACGCAATATCTTTGTCTTTCAAGAATTCTCTACGTATCCTGTATGTTTTATCTGTAAAATCCGACCTTCTACCCGCAACAACCACATAATGAAAGCGTGTAGAATCAAACGTATACATTTCATCCGGCAACTGTTCATTTGTATATTTTTTTAAATCATTTGTAATTGAACTGAAACCAAATTCTAAATATCGCTGCCACTCTTTAATCTGTTTAATACCATCTCTGAATGCTTTTCCCAGTTCTCCGTCCTCAATTGTTATATTTGAATTGGGGTGTTCAAACTCTACCAGCACAAAACTATATCCATCAGATGATCTGCCAATCAATAAATAATCGGCTCTATAGTCGTTTCCTATTGGAAACTCTCTGAATAAAAAAGCATCATGATGTCCGAAGCTAAATAACGTAAATATTGATGCAGGTATCATATAATACTGTTTTTCCTTAATAAAACGTAGTATTTTTGCTTCATTTAAATCATTCGTACAGAGCAAGTCCTTATACTCATTACAAATATCGCTTATCCTCTGCTTATCTCTTAGCTCAACAGGATCAAGATAATTATTAGGGAATAAACTCATATTATGCCTAACTGCACTTGGATAACTTGTATAGGGACTTGGATGAAACATTCTTTCAACATGATACTCTTTATCCAATCTTTCTTTTTCATCAATCTCATCTTGAAATAACGAAGAATAATCCCTATCATATATTCCGAGTTTTATTGAACCCATTTTATATCACCTTTCTAACTGTATCAGGACTATATGTAGCGAAGATTTGGTCGAAGTTGGTGGCGACGGAGTCGTTCTTCATGGAGCTGTCGCGCATGACGAAGTAGGCGGGCTGGAGCTTGGCGACAGCGGTGATGGTCTCGTCGCTGACGTTCTCGTCAAAGCAGGCGATCAGGAAGTTGTCCGCTACGTTAAAGACCTTCTTGCCGGCGATGGTGCTCTCTTCGATCTTGCTCGACAGGAGCACGCCGAGGTCGAGCATCACCTGGAAGAGCAGATCCTCGGGGGTGCGATCCTCTTTGATATTGCTCTCGAGGTCGTCGAGGATCGACATCTGGACGTCGTGGGGATTGTAGTAAACGTCCTTCATGTTGGTAGAATCGAGCTTCAAAACGCGGAAGCCGATATCGAGTTTGGAGTTTGGAGATTGGAATGTGGAGCTATTTGTTTTCTCAACTCCACTCTCCACACTCAACACTCCACTCTCTTCCGTGATCTTTTTACCGGCTCGGCGAATACGCTCCTTGCCGATTTCGCAGATGTTTTTGTATCCGGCTTTATATGCCTCTTTCTTTTCATCACATAGTTCAGGGAGTTGAACCATAATAAACTTACGATTGCCGCCGTCCGAAGCATTAAGATACATAACTGCATGAGCAGTTGTTGCAGAGCCAGAGAAGAAATCTAAACAATAATAATCATTTCCAACAATAGATTGTGCAAGCTTTCCTATTAAGCGGCTTGGCTTTGAAAAATCAAACAAATACTGTTGACCCAGTAGCTTGTGCAATTCATCATTCGCATCTTCATTTGTTCCCCAACCACCGTTGTTTAAATTGTAATCATACGTAAACTCAGAAAGAGATTCTCCGTCAGCACCGATCCTTTGAAGCAAATCCTTTAGCATTTTAACGCGTTTTTCATTTACTATTCTACGGACATAATTATCCTGCGTAATATAAAGCAATCCTTCAGCAGAATAATTGTCAAGAGCTTTTTGTGAATAAATCCAGTTACTATCAACCCTTACGTCACGAACCAATACCCCATCAACTACTTCTAAATCATCAAGGTATATTAATTCCATGTTACCAGAACTGATTCTTGTCCCCGCTGATATAGTGTAATCTTTCTCTTTATACTTGCTAGGGGTTCCTTTCTTTATTGTTCTTATTCCTCTTGCGTTAGTGGTTTTTATGCATGGATACGTTTCTTGATCTGTATTCACCTCTCCAACTAATCCCTCAAAACAATTGTTTGATTTGCAAAAGACTAAAACATATTCTTTCATGTTAATATAGTGTTTGCTTAGAAAAGCTCCTTTTTTCTTTTTCTCCCACACTAACTGCGCTACAAAGCTTTTACTGCCAAATACTTCGTCACAAATTTTCTTTAGATTCTCAGCCTCATAGTCATTAATGCTTATGAAAATCACGCCATCATCAGACAACAAATCACGGGCAATCTTCAAACGCGGATAGAGCATATTCAGCCAGTCGGTATGGAAGCGACCGTTACTCTCGGTATTCTGGAACAAGTGGTTGCCATCATCGTCAATCTGACCGCTGTTTTCGATATACTCGTCGACACTCTCTTTGAAATTATCATTATATACGAAGTCGCTCCCGGTATTATAGGGCGGGTCGATATAGATCATCTTGACTTTGCCGAGATAGGTCTCCTGCAGGAGCTTGAGGACGTCGAGGTTGTCGCCCTCGATATAGAGATTTTCAGTGTTATCAAAATCGACGCTCTCTTCGCGGCAGGGACGCAGCGTCTTACGGATCGGAGCATTCGCCGCGAGGATCGACTTCTTCTTATCCGGCCAAGTGAACTGATAGCGCTCGTCGCGCCCCTCTACCACCACAGCCGAAATCTCCTGCTGCAGCACATCCTTATCGATCGCGCGCTCGATGATCGCCTTTCCGTTCTCGTCATATCCCGTGATCGTCTCCGTCACCGCATTCGGAAACAAAGCCGCCAGCTTCTCATAATTCTCCTGAGTCCGATCCTTACTCTGCATCTTCATCTTGTCCATTTTCTGCCTCCTGATTGTATGAAACTATATTAATTGCTCTGTCTAAAGTCTTTTTTTGATCTTCCAATAATTGATCAAATTCCAAGTTGTGCTTTTCTTCAGTTTGTACCATTGTATTAGTGAGTGATTCAGATAACAGTTCAGACACTAAAAAAGAAAGAAATGCTGCCATAGTGAGGATATCTTGATTTGCAATTATTCTCGAATTAAAAGACTCATATGCAATAACCAAGAAAAAAGACAAAAAACCACAAGATATTAAAACGAAATCCATTGCCCTTTCAACTTTAATATACCTTTTCGCTTTATTAATACGTTTATTAAATTGAGAAATATATTTATCTCTAATTGAAACTACTTTTTCATATTCAGTTTCTGCGTGATAGCCCAAAATAGTTGCAGTTTTTTCTTGTAAATAGGATATCTCATTAAACCTTTTTTTATCGCTTTCTATTCTTTTCATCATCTGCTCTTGAGCATTAATCATGGTACGCGACAGAGACGCTCCGGTAAACCAAAAAGTAGCAATCGTTGTTGCAGCCACAATTTTGTCCCAACCATCTATATTCCAGTTATACTTTTGAGATAATAAATGAACAATAAAGGAAACAAAAACGAATACAGTAAATGCAAGCATTAATGGGTTAAGGTAATAGTATTTCTTCATTTATCTCATGTCCTTTAAACATATAATTTGCTGATGCAGTTCAAATTTCTTCTTCGGCTGGGCTTCGCGCTTAAGCTGTTTTTCCAGTCGTTCGATCTCCCGTTCGAGCTTTTGCCGCTGTTCATACTCCAGTATAACATCTTTCAGCGGTTTGGAGAAGTCCTTTTGTATGCCGGAAACCTGATAGAACAATGCGGCGTAGATATCGTCGAGCGACAGTCCGTCTGCGCTCAGGTTCAGACTCTCACTCGGCGCAAAATCCGTATGATAGTAATTGCCGACCGAAAGTGACTCGGAGGAGGTCTTTTCTTTATAGGCGATCCAGAGCTGACTCTCCCCACCATATGTCAGGATGAAAAACGTATGATACGGGATACCGCGGTCGATCAGCCGCAGAATGCTGCTGTCAAAATTCTTGGTCGTCAGCTCGATCTCGAATATCTCGATCTCGTCAATCGTTTCACTCGTCGCAACACCGAGCGTATCCGCCGTCAGCTTATAGCGCCAGTAGATCGCGCTGATCTGATCGACGAATATCCGCTTGTTCGCAGCTGACACCGTCAGATTCTCATAAAAGCTCTTTTTCGGAACTTTTACATTTACTATGGTTTTTGATGAAAACTCCATATTTGCCTCATCCGTTAAAATCTTCTATTTCAATTAAAAAGCTATCAAAATACCTTCTTCTTTGCATTTCTATTTCTTCTTCTCTGAAGAAATCTTGCTCGAGTTCCAATTCGCGTTCCATTCTTCGTGCTGGACGCCACTCTGTGTGATAATGATTTCGCCATAGAGTGATGCGATCAACCAGATCCCGACAACAAACATCCGCAGATTGACTGTTGATGATAATGCTCTCAATATCACTCAGTGCTTTCTTTTCTTCTTCGTACTCTTTATCCAACCAAAAGTAAGAGGAACAGGCGTATTGTTTGATTGACATTCTGAAATTATTTTCGCGGTTAACAGCAGTAATAAATGCAGCTATTTTAGCGCGCTGTTCATATCTGACCAAAACCAGTACCTTATTCGGAATTGACGACGCAATTGCTTCAGCGATTCTTTGGAAAGTGTACTGTTTGTAGTAACAACCCACGACCGCTTCGATGACTACCAGCTCTGAGTTGTTAGGATATCTAATTAGATACCGGATGATTACTTCGGATAGGTACTCCTTTAATAATCGAGATTCAGCAGCAGTCAGATTTGCCTTTTTGATAAATGTATCCGCGTCCAATCTTTTATTGACTCTTGACTTATCCAGAGCATAAAACAGGCGTTCCATGTTCACCTCACCACTAAGAAGGTTATCAATTCAAAATCAGCTAAGCCTTTGAAACTATCGGAAAGCAGGGTTGTGCCGCCGGGCTTGAAAAGGCTGTTGATATCAGCGGTCTCTTTCACCTCGATGATGGAGCCGACTGCTTGCTTGAGGAGTTCGGAATAGGTCGACATATCTCTGCCGTCGTCGGTCTCGCGATTGAAGGCGCGGTACAACTCGGGAATCGGCTCTGATTTACCGCGGCAGATATGACGCATACTGTCAAGCAACTTTTTCGGAGAGGCGTGGTTGCAGATCACTTCTCCGTCCATACCGATATAGACCATGTAGAACGGATGGAGCTGGTTATGCTCGTCGATCTTTGCCTTATCGGTCGCTTTCAGCACATAGATCACACCCTTCGGCGCATCGTCGCCTGCATACGCTACAGCGTGCATACCATGCGGAGCGCTCTCGACGTCGGGATGCTCTTTCATGTATTCGAGAAGATCAAGTCGGAATTCGTTAAGCCCTAAATCCATGATAGAAATACCGGAGCTCATATCCTCGATATCGACGACCTCATCCTTGAGCTTCTGCAGCTGTGCCTTGCGGTATTCGAGGTCGGTTTTCTCCTCGTCACTGAGGATATTGTCATCACCGGTTGCCGTCATATCGACGATCTTCATGCGGGTCTCGATCTTCGATTTCAGATTGATGTATTCGTCAAGAGAGACGTTCGGCCAGAAGTTGACGAGCTGGATAACTGAATTGCGGCTGCCGATACGGTCGATACGTCCGAAACGCTGGATAATGCGCACGGGGTTCCAGTGGATATCGTAATTGATCAGATAGTCGCAGTCCTGAAGGTTCTGACCCTCGCTGATGCAGTCGGTCGCAATCAGTACGTCGATGTCAGGCGCATTGGGATTAAGGCTGTCTCGATCCTTGGATATGGGTGAAAAGCTGGTGAGCACAGAGTTGAGATCTGTACTTTTCAGTTTTGCGGTTGTTCTGCCGTCAATCGATCCGGTCACCATAGCGGTATCAATGCCGAAGGTTTCTTTCATATATCGACTGACATGGGTGTAAAGGTATCCGGCTGTGTCGGCAAAGGCGGTGAAAATAATCACTTTACGATTGTCGGGATTGATCGGATTTTCAATTTTCCTTTTGAGGACTTCAAATAGCTTTTGCAGTTTGCTGTCATGCTCGGGAGTAATATCTTCTACCATGCTAGTGAGGAGTTCGAGAACCTCCAGATCCTTTTCGAGATCGTGTTTCCATGACTCGTAATCCATATCGCCGAGCTGGATTTTGACTTTCTTTCCGAAAGAAAAGAGATCATCATTATCCTGATCCTCGGGATCGAAGTCGTCAACATCTGACATATCGGTCAAATCAAGCTGTACTGCATGATTCTCTTTATAGTAATCGATTTTATCAAGGGTATTTTCTATCTGTTCCTTGATACGCTTGAGTGTCAAGGAGAAAGAGAAGATGGAGCTCTCCATACGCTTCATCAGATTGATAGCGTTCAAACGACGCAGACCAAGCTCACGGTTCTCCTGTGTGAAACCGATATTGATAGCGTTGTCTTTATACATTTCCGCGTACTTTTCTTTTTTGAACGGAAGGATATAATGAGACGGCAGATAGATATATAGCCCCAACATCATCAGCTGCTCGAAAATCTCATTGTAGGTGATGGCAGTTTTGAGATCAGTCAGCGGAGGATAAAGTGAAATCGGCGACAGACGAGTCGGGAAGGTTCCGATATCAGTTGTGTCATAGTATTTTTGGATATGCTTGCGCGAGCGTGCGATCGTAACGCTGTCAAGGACTTCAAAAAAGTCGTAATCGAGCATTTTGAGCAACACCTCTGTTGTACGCTTTTCGGGAGCAGATTTACTCCATGCGTTAAATGCTTTCTGTGCGTTTCGGAATATCTCGTCGATCGTTCGCTTGGTATCGAGTTGTGAATCGATCAACGCGGCATTGCCTTCATATGCCAATGCAAGCTGATTTTTAAGATCATTGAAACGATTGTTGACGGGGGTCGCTGATAACATGAGGACCTTTGTCTTGACGCCTTTGCGGATGACATGATTCAGCAATTTGAGATAGCGGTTTTCTTTTTCATTATCTTCGCCTGAAAGCTGTCCACCGTTTCGGAAGTTATGGGATTCATCAATCACAACGAGATCATAGTTACCCCAGTTCAGACGGTTCAGCTCTATTCCGTTTGAGCTACCATGGGTTCTGCCGAGATCAGTATGGAATAACACATCATAGCGGAGCCTGTCCTCTGCAATCGGATTGTTGAGATAGTTGCCCTTGTAGGTGTTCCAGTTAGCTGATAGCTTCTTAGGGCACAGCACCAATACGGTTTTGTTGCGGTTTTCATAGTACTTGATAACGGATAGCGCAGTGAAGGTCTTACCGAGACCGACGCTGTCAGCAAGAATACAACCATTATACTTTTCCAGTTTGTTGATGATAGCGAGACACGCCTCACGCTGGAAATTATACAGCATGTTCCATATCTTGCTGTTTTTGAAGCCGGTCGCCTCATTCGGCAGAACATCCTCAGAGATATCCTCAAGGAATTCGTTAAACAGGTTATATAGGGTGATAAAGTAAATGAATTCCGGCGGGTTCTCATTATAGGCTGCAGAGATGTTCTCGATCACCTCGTCAGTGACATCTTGCAAGCGTCGCTTATCATTCCAGAGTTGCTCAAAAAGCTGGAGATATAATTCGGATAGCGGAGATTCAACCTTATTAACATAGCTATATGCTTTGTTGCCTCGCTCACAGCCAAGGTCTACGGTAGTGAAGCCATCGATAGGCATATAGTTTTTGTCATCAAGATTGATGAAACCCGTCATCTTTTCGTTGGTGATATTAGATTTGAATTTAACCTTCTGTCGGATCCAGTCAGCACATTCTTTGGCGATTGCTTTTTGGGTTAGCTCATTACGGAGCTTGATCTCGAATTCTGTTCCGTAAATACTACGCTCACGGTTCAGCCGAGGAATGTAAAACTCTCTTTTTTCTTTAGCAACCTTCTCAGTTGTAAATGTCGGAGAGGTAAAAATAAATCGCAGCTCATCAATACTCTCCAACTCCGCCTTCAACTCCTGAAAAGCGTAGATTGAAAAGCATGCAGCTGCGATCTGCATTTTACTTCCTGTATGAAGCTCTTTCGATAAATCGTCCTTGAGTGTTTTATTTGTGTTGTAAATGATTTCCATGATTGACCTACCAACTTGGGATATAACAATACATAATAAATCATACCACTAAATCCCACATTTTTCAACGATAAATGACAAATCTTCATGGTTAACTACTTTAGAGATTAATTATGATTCTCTTCCATTTCTCGTTGCTCCGGAATTTGGCTGGACAGAATCATCACAAATCTTCCGGATGATAGCAAGTCTCGGCGTTGTAGGGCTTGGATAAAAATGAATACGACTTGACTGAGCTTACGGTGCAGGATGCGAGCAATATCAGGACAACTATCACGATCGCAGCAAGGATCATCCATGTGCTACAGCCGCAGCATCCGCTGTTACGTTTGGGCGGCTTGCCGCCGCCTGATCTTTTCATGCTTTCTTCAAAGATTCTGTATTCAATATAGTCATCAACATAATCATCATGATTGCTCATACCGACACCTCTTTGTCAAATATTATAGCTCCCTCAATTGAGGTGAATTGATTTTTTACAATTGACGCATCGTATCCAGATTGACTTCTTTCCATAAATCATTTCAGTAATAGTCAGTTTGCTCTGATGACAAAATGGACATTCATGTGATTTTCCTGTTGTTTCGTAAATCAACGCAACATCTAACCACTTATCAATTGGCTGTTTCTTCTTCATATTCAATCCTCACTACACTATCCGCGCCCGAGGCATACTCGATCCGCCCGACTGAGCCGACATAGTTCATCGTACCGTCGGGATGGATCGCATAGAGATCAGAACAATGGCGGTCGGTGGGGCTGACACCGTCCCCAAAGGTGAAACCCTCCGACTCTGCCTGTCGCAGAAAGCTCATTGCTGTTTCCTCATCCTTGAGGTGAACATACACGCGCTCACCCATGCTTGCTAACTCTTTGATTGTTTTCATAATGACACTCCTTTTGTAATATATCCTAAAGAGCGACGGGGTCACCTATCGGTCAAGCATTAGCACCTTACCGTCGTGAGATTCGGCAGGTTGCTGTGCGGTCAACGGGCTTGTCCCTCGCGCACTCTATATAGGCTTATTCTGTTTTAGCTACCGATTACCACTCGTCATCCGAGACGGTATCAAAATCATCCGCGCTGTCTTCCTCGCTCATCATATCTTCCATGACAGCGAATCCGAGCGCCTCTTCCGCAACGTCGGTATGGCCGTCGCCGTTAAAGTCAAACATTCCGCCAAAAACATCATCAAACATCTGTATCCTCCTGTTATCTGAACAACAGCGCTGCCGCTGTTTCAAAGTCGTAGTTCAGGTTAATCATCACAACCGTTTCACCGATCTCCTCGGAGATGTTCTTCTCAATCCTGCTGATTGGATACGCATCGGAGATGGTGATGTACTTTAGTTGCCAGACGTCATTTGCCTTGTCCGCACGCATTATCTTCATCCCCTCAAAGGCAGAGATCGCCCGCGTCGCAGTGGTTACAATCTCCGATCTCTTATTGGGTCGCTTGCAGGGTGCTTTCTCCCGCCTGAGCTTCGGCATAAAGTAGTGACAGCCTTTTTCCTCGCAGTGATGCTCGGCGCAGTGACCGGCAGTCAGAAAACCGGGGTGCTCGCCGCATTGACAGTAACCGATGCAGTTACCGCACCCGGTGATCCTGCCGTCAATACATCGGCGGCGATAAGGATCGCTTTGTGCCTTGTCAAGATAAGCGTAATCAAACAATCCGAAATGCACATCATCAACTCCGTTTTGTAAATATTTAACTTTGTAACGCTTATACCCATTATACAAAACAGAAAGTCCAATAAACGCTTCTTTGAAAAGAAAATTTGTTCGAAAAAAGCTTGACATCATCCTACTTTAGTAGTATAGTATATGCAGAGGTGATATCATGAGTAAGTTAGTATTATATCACGGCAGTGATCACATCGTAGGTCAGCCTATTTTCGGAAAGGGTAAGCCCGACAATGACTACGGCATGGGCTTCTACTGCACCGAATCTATCGAGCTTGCGAAAGAGTGGGCTTGCGGTGAGCGCGGTCAGGACGGCTATGCCAACGCTTATACCATCGACACCGACGGGCTGAACATACTGAACCTATCCGACGAAAAGTATAATATCCTGAACTGGCTGGCAATACTGATAAAGAACAGACGGTTCAGCACAACGGTCCCGATCGCTCAGGTCGCCAAACAGTATATCATTGAGAATTTCTCCGTCGATATTACGCCCTACGACATCATCATTGGCTATCGTGCGGATGACTCCTACTTCTCCTTTGCGAAGGACTTTATCAGCAACACGATCTCCCTTGAGCAGTTATCCCGCGCGATGCGCCTGGGCAAACTTGACGAGCAGGTAGTGCTGAAATCGAAGAAGGCATTTGACACTGTTCAGTTTGACAGAGACAAATGCGAATACGCTGACAGCAGTATCTATTTTCCGTTGAGAGAGAAGAGAGACAGCGAAGCGAGAACACAGTATCTGAGCGTTGAACGCTACAACGATGTCGTGAATGGTTTGTTCATTCGGGACATCATGGGAAGGAACATGAAGAATGAAGACTTTAGCAGATAATTATTCTGATGAAAAGACGATCGACCTGGTCGCCGAGTGCTTTGATTATGCAGTCAACTTCTGTAAAACAGACGGAGACGATTTTTGGAACTACCTTGTTATTTCGGGAATCGCTAAGCAGCTGGAGGACGGCAATCCGAAGTTCGTATTGGGACACTCCGCTGTAGAGATCGTGAACATGGTATTTGATAAACTAAACATCCCATCTGACAACACCGACTATGTTGCTTTTGAACGCTCACCCGAATACTGGGCAGGCTGGGCATTGGCTCAGTATCAGATCAAGTCGGAGCAGTCTTACAAAAAGCTCCATTCGCTCGTTGGCTTTTCGGAGTTGATCGGAATGTACCAAACGCTGCATGAAGCGCCGATCGAGAAGTTCTTTGATAAGATGAACAAGCGAACGGCGAATCAACAAATCGGGTTGAAACGGCAAAGAGAGAGAATGGGATTATCTCAATCAAGCCTGTCGAGAATCTCCGGCATCAGCCTGAAAACGATCCAAGCCTATGAGCAAGGGCAGAAGGATCTCAAGCGAGCGAAGCTCGAAACGCTGAACTTGTTTGCCGATATTCTGGCATGCAAGATCGAGGATCTGTTTTAGTTGACAAAATGTTTCAGGCGCGCTAATATCTAACAAACTTTGAAGAAGAGGTGAGAACGAATGAATGGTGTAATTTATGCAAGGTATTCTTCCGATAATCAAAGGGAAGAAAGTATTGAGGGACAGCTGAGAGAATGTATGGCGTTTGCTGAGAAGAACGATATTCAAATCGTCGAGACGTACATCGACAGAGCGCTCTCCGCAAAGACAGATAATCGTCCAGCGTTTCAGCGAATGATTCGGGACAGCGCCAAAGAACAATTCGAGGTCATCATCGTATGGAAGCTTGACCGCTTCGCCCGAAATCGTTACGATTCCGCACACTATAAGGCGATCCTGAGACGCAACAACGTGCGTGTGGTTTCCGCTACCGAGGCAATCTCGCAGGGTCCCGAAGGTATTATCCTTGAATCTCTTTTGGAAGGCATGGCGGAGTATTACTCAGCCGAGCTTGCTGAAAAGGTGCTCCGCGGAATGAATGAAAATGCTTACAAATGCAAATTCAACGGAGGTACGATCCCATACGGCTACTATGTAGATGACGAACAGCATCTGCAGATCGAGCCTGAAACCGCTGCCATTGTCCGTGAAGTTTTCGAGCTTTATGACAGCGGGATGACAATGAAAGAAATCGTGACTACGCTCAACGGTAAAGGACTCCGCAACAGAAAAGGAAATCCATTCAAGATATCCGTTGTCTCCAAAATGCTGACCAATCGGCGATATATCGGTGAATACAAATTCAGAGAGATCGTTATCGAGAACGGCATCCCTGCCATCATCTCAAAAGAGATGTTTGAATCCGTTAATAACAAACTAAGCGCAAACAGAAAAAAGCCAGCCCGAAAGAAATCAGGCGAGGAATATATTCTGACTACAAAGCTCTACTGCGGTAACTGTAAATCCTTCATGGTCGGCGAGAGCGGTACCAGCCGATGGGATAAAACCTACCGCTACTACAAGTGCGTGTCTGCAAAGCGGAAAAGCGGCTGCGATAAGAAAGCTGTTCAGAAGGATCTGATCGAGGATCTGGTGATCGATCAAATCCAAAAGATCATCCGAGACGATTCCGCTATCAATTTGATCGCAGACAAAATCATCAAGACACAAGGCGAAGAGGATAACGGAATTCAACTTCTCAGGCGCCAGCTTGCTGAGGCTGAAACGAGTATCGAAAACCTGATGAAAGCGATCGAGATGGGAATCATCACCGAGACCACCAAAAACCGATTGATCAAGCTCGAGGATCGGAAAAAGGAACTCGAGGTCAGGCTGGCTTCGGAGACGATCAAAAAGCCTATCCTGACAAGGGAACAGATCATTTTCTGGCTTCAGCGATTCAGAACCTTCGATCCAAAGAATCCGAAGCACAGGAAAAACATGATCGACAGCTTTGTCAACGCGATAGTGCTGTACGATGACAAGATCATCTTCTACTTCAACTATAAAGAGAACGCCGAAACCCTTTATCAGAAGGATTTGGAGGATTTTTCGGATTTATTCGTCTCTGCTCCACCACACCAATATAAATCAAACCCTTATTTCTATGTCGGCGGTTTTGCTGTCACGGTTTGGTTTTAACGGAAGAAGAAATCCCAAAGGATTGTTTTATTCCCTTTGGGATTTTTCTTTTTTATATTGCTTCTGAGGATAGCATCCGCCTTGTACCTTACCGTTGCTATCATATACGGTACAATACTTTTGGTTAACAAAGATGTATATGTGGTAGATCAGGAAGCATACTCTTATGAGAAGCCGATTTATGAAGAACAACAGATTACAGTATGCTACGTTTGCGGCGCTGAGTTTGATACTTCTTATGACGCAAGCACTTTTTATGCTCATGGTACTCAGCATTTGCTCGCCGGAGAAGGCAGCGGTTATCACAATGAAGTCCGCGAGATTCAGACAGGAAGCAAAACTGTCAACGTTCCCGAAGAGGGCCACTACGAAAAGAAGGTCGTAAAGGACGCTTGGGATGAAAAGGTTCTCATCAAAGAAGCCGGATGGTATTAATTAATCATAAGAGGAAACAAAACATAATCAATTTACTATGGTTCAGCTTCAAACAGGTATTGGACGAACACCTACTTTTTCTTCTGCGGTTTCACAGTAAGGGTTTCGATCTGATATCATTTGGGGCTGTCGCAAAACAAAAAATGTCATTCTGAACGCAAGTGAAGAATCTGAAAGTGCTCATTTTTCCGTCCGATTACACATAATAGGTGTAATCAAATCAGATAAATTGCACGATAAGATCCTTCGCTAAAGCTCAGGATGACACTCTGAGGGGCTATCGCTATTCTTAGTGCGACAGCCCCTTGTTTTTTCAATCCTTGAAAGTCAAAAAATGCTTTCCACAGCGAGTCATCGGGCTATAAATACCGATACTCCGATATATCAAAGCAGCGTTTTGTTCATACTTCCGGTTTGGTAGCCGCGCAGCTCCAAGGCGACATAGAGAAAGCCGAGTTCGTTCAGCTTTTCGGTGATCCTGTCGGCGATCTCAGGCTCGATGATACGTGGGAACTGCCCGCGCTCGATCTCGATGCGGGCTACCTCGCCGTGTACCCGAACACGCACCTGACTAAAGCCCATATCGATCAGGAGCTGTTCCGCTTCACCGACCGACTTCAGCTTTTCCGCAGTGATATGTACACCGTAGGGAAAGCGCGTCGCAAAGCAAGCAAACGACGGCTTATTGTACGTCGGGAGACCAAGCTGCTCGGACAGCGCCCGTATCTCCGCTTTTGTCAGTCCAACCTCCTGTAGAGGGCTTCGCACTCCGAGCTCTCGAAGTGCCGACATACCGGGTCGGTAATCGCTCAGATCATCGATGTTTGAGCCCTCGACGATCTTTGTAAAGCCATACTCCTCGGCAGTTTTAAGAAAGGCGGTAAACAGCTCTTTCTTACAGATATAGCAGCGGTCGGGCGGGTTATCGGCAAAGCCGACGATCGCCATCTGATCGATCTCCACCGTAACCGGCCTGACGCCGAGGCTCTCGCAAAAGGCTCGCGCCTCCCGATTCTCTCTTTCGGGAAAAGAGATCGATTTGCCTGTGATTGCGAGAACGTTCTCACCCAGCGCTTCATACGCCGCTTTAAGTAAAAGCGTAGAGTCTACGCCTGCAGAAAAAGCGACAGCCGTACGTTTCATTTCCCTGAGCCGTTTGATCAGCTCATGCCATTTATCGTTCATACTCTTTCAGCAATTCCCTTGCTTGCGCAAGACTGATTCTCTTTTCATCTGCGATCCGCGCGAGATCGTCGTACTCGAGCTTTACTCGCGTCACGCCATGGCCCGAGGAACGCTTTCGGCGGATCATGCCGAACGGTGTTTCCACCGTTTCGATCTTCCTGTCCAGCGTATAGCGGTCAACCGCAGTCTCACGGATGCCTATGGTTGTCGTGTGCATAAAAATCAGGCGAGCAATCTTTTCTTTCTCATGTTCTTTACAGATCACCTTTAATAATAAGCCCGGACGGTTCTTCTTCATCCCGACAGGAATGGTAAAGACCTCTGCCGCACCGCCGTCGAACAGCTTCTCCATCGCGAAACCGATCGCCTCACCCGTCATATCATCTACGTTGCAGGAAAGCTCCACGATACCGCTCTGCACACTGTCCGACTCGCCTAACATCGCACGGATACAGTTTGCGACGGGGAATTCCTTCTTCCCCATACCGTAGCCGATCGCCTGCGTCCTCATCACGGGCATCTCGCCGAATCGCGTCACAAAGCGCTTTAACAAGGCCGCTCCCGTCGGTGTACACAGCTCGCCGTCGATCTTTCCCGAATAAGCGGGGATTCCCTTTAAAAGATACGCTGTCGCGGGAGCGGGAACAGGCAAAATACCGTGAGCGCACTTAACCGTGCCGCAGCCGACGTGTACGGGAGAAGCAACCACCTCGTCGGGTGCGATCCGGTACATCAGCATACATACTGCCGCGATATCCGCGACTGCATCGATCGAGCCTACCTCATGAAAGTGGATATCGTTTACGGGGACGCCGTGTACATGGCTCTCTGCCTCGGCGATAAGCCGATACACGCTGAGAACATCTTCGCGCACCTGCTCCGGTACATCCATATGATCGCGAACGATGTGCTCAATATGCGCCATCGAGCTGTGATGGTGATGCTCATGACGGTCATGCATATGCTCGCCTTCCTCCATACCGCGGACAAGAACCGACATATGCGTACCGCTCACGCCGCACCTCACGGCTTTTTCCCTTTTGTATTCCACATGAGGGATGCCGATACGGTTGAGTCTCTCTACAAAGCGATCTGGCTCGGGCAAAAGCTCCAGCAATGCCGCGGTGAGCATATCGCCCGCCGCACCCATGCCGCAGTCCAGATACAGTGTTCTCATGACTTCGCCTCCATATGATTAATCATACTCGCAAGATATCCCGCGCCGAAGCCGTTATCGATATTCACGACCGATACGCCGCTCGCGCAGGAGTTAAGCATAGACAGCAGGGCGGATAACCCGCCGAACGACGCGCCGTAACCGACGCTCGTAGGCACGGCGATCACGGGACAGTCGGCCAGACCGCCGACCACGCTTGCCAGCGCACCTTCCATCCCCGCGATCGCGATGATTACGCTCGCGTTCATGATCTCATCGGCATGGTCGAGCAAACGGTGCAGACCCGCTACGCCCACATCATATAAACGGACAACGCGGTTGCCGAGAAACTCGGCAGTCAGCGCCGCTTCCTCAGCTACGGGAATATCGCTCGTTCCGCCTGTAGCGACGACAATATCGCCGATCCCGTTCGCATGCGGCAGATCGCCGAGCGTTGCAAGCCGAGCTTCGGGATGATAGGTGATTGAACAGTTATATGAGAGCTTTTTCGCGTTTTCTTCACACAGACGGGTGATCAGGATCCTGTTCTGTCCGTGTTCTTTCATGACTTTAATGATACCGGCGATCTGATCAACCGTTTTCCCCGCACCGTAGATCACCTCGGGAACACCCTGCCGCACACCGCGGTGCAGATCGACCTTTGCGTAGTCAATATCCTCGTAAGGGGCGGTTTTCAGCCGCAGAAGCGCTTCTTCGACGGAAAGGCTGCCGCTGTGTACCGCCTCGAGGAGTGCTTTTATATCAGTTTTCATATCCTTTATCCATTCGGTTTATTCCAGCATTTGTGCCGCTTGCTCCAGATACTCCGTGATCGTCAGGTGCTGGGGGCAAGCCTGCTCGCACTGCTTACAGCCGATACACGCGGACGCGGGAGCGCCGACAGTCACCGCCTTGGCGTAGTCTTCCTGAGCTTCGGCGGTCAGTCCGTTGCCCAACTGCTTGTTCATAGCCGCGAAGATATCGGGGATCTTAATACCCATCGGACAACCCTCCACGCAATAGTGACAGGCTGTGCATGGGATGGTCGAAGAATTTCCCATAATGCGCTGCGCTTTACGGATGATCTCCTGTTCCTCCTCGTTGAGGGGCTTGAAATCCCGCATATACGAGAGGTTATCCTTCATCTGCTGTATGTCGGACATACCCGAAAGCACCGTGATGATCCCGTCGAGCGAAGCGACAAAGCGGATCGCCCACGAGGCGTAAGACATATCCGGATGATAGGCGTCAAAGAGCTTTTTGACCTCCTTGGGGGGATTGGCGAGCTTGCCGCCCTTGACCGGTTCCATAACGGTGATAGATTTGCCGTGCTTACGCGCCACCTCATAGTTGGCGCGGGAAGCGACGGAAGGATCCTCCCAGTCGGCATAATTGATTTGCAGCTGGATAAAATCGACCTCGGGATGGTCGGTCAGTATCCGATCAAGCAGCTCGGGACCGTCATGATAGGAGAAGCCGAAATACTTGATTAACCCCTTTTCCTTCTGCTCCTTGACGAAATCCCACAGATGGAATTTATCATACTTCTTATAGTTGTTCTCCATGAAAGCGTGTAGGAGATAGTAGTCGAAGTAGCCTGCTCCGGTACGCTTAAGACTGGTGTAAAACTGCTTTTTCGCGGCGTTTTCGGTCGGAGCGAGCATAAAGGCGTTGATCTTGGTGCACAGCGTATAGCTGTCACGGGGATAGCGATCGACCAGCGCTTTCTTCGCAGCCGCCTCCGAACCGGGATAAACGTAGGCGGTATCAAAGTAAGTAAAACCCGCCTCCATAAACAGGTCGACCATCTCCTTGACCTGCTCAATATCGATGGATATTCCCTTTTTAGGCAGACGCATCAGTCCGAAGCCGAGCTTGGGGACATCTTTTCCAAAGTAATCAGACATTTTATACTCCCTTTTCTTTATACTAATCCTTGATAAAAAGATTTAATCAGATATGATTGTATCAAAAATATACGTGGATAGTCAATCTCTGATCTCGATATTTTTCAAATAATTGCATACATTTGCAAAAACCGACAAAGTCCCGTAACTCGGCTTTGTCAGATAATTATAGTAGCACTGCCCCCAAAAGTCGCTGTCGTGTCCGTAGCCGTCGACGTAATCCGTCCGGTTCTTCACGCCCATACCGTCGAGCACGTCGCGGTAATACAGGGTACAGTCGATATTCCACGGATCCTCGCTGCCGACAGCCATGTAGAGATAGCGCGGGGTGTTCCCGGCAGTCGGCTGAGGGAACTCCTGCATATACGGCGTGTTCCAGAAGGTACCCTTGAAGTACTCGGTCGGAATAACGCCCGTATCGGGAGCGAAGCTGCCGATCCATCCGAAATCATCCAGCCACTTAAAGCCGATACACAGGCTCTTGGCGCCGCCCTCGGATACGCCGCCTACAGCGGTATCGAGACGTTCGGCACTGACGGGGTAGGTCGCCTCGATAAAAGGCATCAGGTCGGTATGGATCTCATCGATCAGCTTATCATAAATAAAGCGGAGCTCCTCGTCGGTTTTGCTGTCCTTATCGGTGAGCTTATCGGTGTACATATCGACGCCGACGAGCACCATCGGAACGGTCAGCCCATCGTGCAGCATGTTGCCGTACAGCAGGGTCAGATAGGAATCGGTATCGATATGGCTGTTGTGATCGCCGCCGAAGCCATGCACCACATACAGCACGGGATAAACGGCTTTCTCGTCATAGCCCGCGGGTAAGAGGACGTTCACCTGCTTATCGTCCCCCGCGACGGTGGAGTAGTAGGTCACATCCTTCTGCAGCGTACCGTAATCGACGTCGGAGCGCTTCTCAAACATCGACTTCGGGATATCATAGCGGTTATCCTCCGCATAGGGATCAAACGCCGCCTGATCCGCTGTCGCGGCGGAAACGCTCGCCGTATCGGTCGTCGACGCTGTCTGAGGCTTCTGCCCCGCGCAGGCGCTCAGTACAAGCGCACAGCTCACAGCAGCACACAGCAGCATTATCAGTCGTCTTTTCATCCTATCACTTCAAATTCGTGCGGAAGAAATCCTCCATCTTATCGAAGGGGATCACATCCACGTTGTCATACAGGTCGGTATGCACCGCGTCGGGGATAATCAAGAGTTCCTTGTTGTCGGTGTATTTGCTGTCGGCGGTCATATTCGCAAAAGCGTCTCTACCGAAGTAGCAGGAATGCGCCTTCTCACCGTGCATCACGAGAACGGCGGAGCGGATCTCGTTCGAATACTTCAGGATCGGCTGGTTCATGAACGACAGACATCCCAGCGTGTTCCAGCCATCGTTGGAGTTGAGGGAGCGCTCGTGGTAGGCTCTGCCCTTGTAGTACTCGCTGTAATCCTTAACGAAGAAGGGGACATCCTCGGGCACGGGGAGCGGCAGACAGCCGCCGCCGCGGGAATAAGAGCCCTTCTTATACTCCTCGGTTCTCAGGTTATTCAGCATGACCTTCTTCTCATGGCGCTTCTCCTCGCTGTCCTCGGAATCGAAGTAGCCGTTCGCGTTCACGCGGGTCATATCGTACATGGTCGAGGCAACGGTCGCCTTGACGCGTGTATCGAGCGCGGCGGTGTTCAGTGCCATGCCGCCCCAGCCGCAGATGCCGATAATGCCGATCCTCTCGGGATCGACGTTCTCCTGTACGGAGAGGAAGTCGACCGCCGCCTGGAAGTCCTCGGTGTTGATGTCGGGAGAAGCCATGTATCTCGGCTCACCGCCGCTCTCACCGGTGAAGGACGGGTCGAACGCGATCGTCAAAAAGCCGCGCTCCGCCATATTCTGTGCATATAATCCCGAGCACTGCTCCTTCACGGCGCCGAACGGGCCGCAGACCGCGATAGCGGGCAGCTTACCCTGTACGTTCTTCGGAACATACATATCGGCGGCGAGGGTGATGCCGTAACGGTTGATGAAGGTCACCTTACAGTGATCGACCTTGTCGCTCTGCGGGAAGGTCTTGTCCCATTTCTGTGTCAGTTTCAGTTCTGCTGTTTTCATCTTATACTCCTCCTTTGATCTTTCGGATCAGGTAATCCAGATTGTCTACCCTGCGCTGATTTTGATGCAGCTCGTCCATCAGCCCGCACCGGCACTGCCGCAGGTACCTTTGCAGGTCATCCGTATGACCCGCCTTATTCAGCCGTTCAGCCAGATCAATCTCATCCTCAGACAGACCGATCTCACTGAGCAGCAACGTCAGCGATTCTATCATCGTATCACATCCTGTTTATCGCTGTTTTTATCATAACATATTGCATTTTCCTTCGCTAATAGTTATAATGAATATCATGTTATTACTATTACGCATATCACGGAGGCGATTCCGACATGGAGATACGAACCCTGCGCTACTTCCTCGCTGTCGCGCGGGAAGAAAATATGACGCGAGCGGCTGAACTGCTGCACGTCACCCAGCCGACCCTATCCAAAGCGCTCAAAGCGCTCGAGGAGGAGCTTGGAAAGAAGCTTTTCGAGCGCCACAGCTTCAGCATCTCGCTGACCGATGAGGGGATGCTCCTACGCGACCGCGCAGAGGATCTGATTACCATGGCGGACAAGATCGAGCGCGAGTTCCTCACGCTGGACGATATCACCGGCGGCGACCTGTATCTCGGGCTGGGTGAATCGTATCAGATCCGCTACCTTGCCCGCGAAATACGCACGCTGAAGAATCTGTATCCAAAATTGAGGTACCACATCACCAGCGGCGACACCGAGCAGGTCACCGAGAAGCTCGACAAAGGACTGCTGGACTTCGCCGTGCTGTGCGATACCCCCGACGCGAAGAAGTACCGCTACATCGAATTTCCCGAGGCGGACGTCTGGGGCGTAGTCATGCCCGAGGACTGTGAACTGGCACGCAAGGAGCGTATCCGCGCAGACGACCTGATCGGACTGCCGCTGTTCACCTCGGAGCAGTCTTGGAAAAACGACATCCCCCGCTGGTGCGGCGACCGTATCGGCGAGCTGAACCTCGACGGCTCGTTCCGCCTGTCCTACAACGCCTCGATCTTCGTGATGGAGGGGCTGGGGTACCAGCTGACCTTCGACAAGCTCGTCAACACCGCGAAGGGCAGCGGGCTGTCCTTCCGACCGCTCGAGCCTCGGCTCGAGACCCGCCTGTACCTGATCTGGAACAAGTACCAGACCTTCACCCCGATCGCCGAACGCTTTCTCAATCAAATCAAGGCGTCATTCACCGTAAATCAATCCGCTATGTAAATACAAAACCCGAACCTGTCCTGACAAGTTCGGGTCTGTTCATAGTCATCCATTTATTCTGCGCACAGCTCGTCGAGCGCGGCTTTCTCCTCCAGAAGCTCCGTCAACAGCGGCGCATAATCCATCTCGGTACGCGCGCGCAGCAGCTCGGTGATCTCAGAGCACTTCTCATACATCGGGGTCAGCGAGAGATTGCCCAACACGCCCTTCAGCGCATGAGCTGCCTCAAACGCCGTGTCAAGATCGTTCTGTTCCAACGAGTTCTTCAGCTTATCGAAGTTCTGCTCAGCGGGGATCATCTTCACCAGCCGCAAATACAACGCCTCATTCTGATAACAGCGCCCGAGTCCCTCGGCAGTATTGGCTCCGAAGCTGTTAAGTCCTTCTATCGTCAGCATATGACCACTCCTTACCGTCAAGCTTATATATTTATTATACCAAAAGACAGCGTCGGATGTCAACCGATCGATAACCATAGACAAATCCTGTTTTTTATGGCACAATAATACTATCATCAACGAACGGAGAGGAACCGATATGATCTACATCGGATGTCACCTGAGCGTAACAAACGGATATGAGGCGATGGGTAAGACTATGCTCGACTTCGGCGGAAACACCTTCGCCTATTTCACCCGCAATCCGCGCGGCGGGAAGAGCAAGGATATCATTCCCGAGGACGCGGGTGCATTGAACGCGCTGTGTAAGAAGAACCGTTTCGGACCCTTGGTTGCCCACGGCAGCTACACGATGAACCTCTGTGCCGCGAATCCTTCCACCCGCTCGAACGGGCTGGAAATGTTCGCAAAAGATATGGAGCGGATGAAGCTCTTTGAAAACACCTTCTATAACTTCCATCCCGGCGCACACACGGGACAGGGTGCCGGGAAGGGGATCGAGCTGATCGCCGACGCGCTGAACCGCACGCTCACTCCCGACGTAAAAACCGTCGTTCTGCTCGAAACAATGGCGGGCAAAGGCTCGGAGGTAGGCAAAAACTTCGAGGAGCTCAGGGAGATCATTGACCGCGTCACATCCTACGCTGAAATCGGCGTATGCTTCGATACCTGTCACGTCTGGGACGCAGGCTATGATGTTGTAAACGACCTTGACGGTGTGTTGACTCATTTCGACGACGTGATCGGCCTCGACAGGCTGTATGCCGTCCACTTCAACGACAGTAAGAACCCCTGCGGCTCTCACAAGGACCGCCACGAAAAGTTAGGTGAAGGATATATCGGGATGGAAGGGATGAAAAGGATCGCCCTCCACCCTGCCCTGCAGGGCAAGCCCTTTATTCTCGAGACCCCCAACGACGACAGCGGCTACATCCGCGAAATCCATACCGTCCTCGGCTGGATGGATAATACTAATCCTTGATAAAAAGATTTAATCAGATATTAGTGATATATTTCGGATAGCGCGAC
>CACZYF010000003.1 GCA_902785355.1 uncultured Ruminococcus sp.
AACCGGATATGCCTACCGAGTACAGCGAACGACGACGACAACACAGCTATGCGGAATATTACACAATAAATGTTAAAGTGTTTTAATGAATATTAGTATGAATCAGCAATGTAGATAAAGATCATATAAATCAAAAAGCTGCCGGACGAATCCGACAGCTTTAGGTATTGTGCTTGGTGTACAAAAAAGATTGTTTCCGCTCAAAATCCGTACAGTTTTGAATCCTCGAAGCGTTAAGCATTCATTTCGTTTAGAATATTATTCATATTTCGTCTGCCGTAAATAATCCTCAAAATGTGAATACATTCGTCGATCTCGTTCAATCTATAATAAAGCAAATAATTTGATATTGGTATCTTCCTGATACCTTTCTGTGTGATAAACTCGTTCTCGACCAATGAACCGCATTTCGGAAAATGTCTTATTTCTGAAATTGCCTTTTCCATCTTCTTCATAAAAGCTGACGCCGCATTTGGGTTATCAAGCGTATCGTTCATATAATGAAGAATCTCATCAAAATCCTTCTCGGCTTCACGGGTAAATGAATAATTATAAGCCATATTTCAATCTCATTTCCTGCATTACTTCATCACCGGAACGTGTATTTCCCTTTTCTGAATCCTCAATTCCTTTTGCGAGCGCAGCAGCTTCATACAGCTTATTCATTGTTCTTTCAAAGTACTCGATATCCATAACCACTAATCTGCCGTAGCCGTTCTTGGTTACAAAAACAGGACCATTTTCCTCACTGCAAAGAGCCTCAATTTTCACAGTATCTTTTAAATCTCTCATAGGAACGATTCGCATCATATCACCTCATTTGTATTGTGGCTATATTATACACTAAATATAGCCACAAGTCAATAATAAAGCAGAAAAAAGCTGCCGAACGAATCCGACAGCTTTCGATATTGGCTGGGAAGGCGGGGTTCGAACCCACGAATGACGGAGTCAAAGTCCGTTGCCTTACCGCTTGGCTACTTCCCAGCGACAGCTATAGTATAACATAATTTTTGATTATGTCAAGCGAGAATCATCAGGATTTCTCGGCAAGAAATCGCGCTTTGCGCGCATTTCGCATAGCCATCGCCTGTTTCTGCGCAGTAAAAAAGAGGCGGAGTCATCCCCGCCTCTCGTATTATGTATCAGATAGTTTCGATCGTCAGCTTCTCTCCGTCGGATGACAGAGCGATCGCGGAGATGCCCCCTTCTCCGTGGAGGATCATCTGCTCGGTGATCATGTCCTCGACCTCTTTGCGAATAAGGTTGCGCAGATCGCGCGCGCCGGACTGACCGTTGCAGGATTTCTCGGCAAGATACTTGCACGCTGACTCGTCAAAGCGGAAGGTGATCCCCTTCTCACGTAAGGTATCGACATATTCAGAGAGCATAAGATCGGCGATCTTGACAAAATCGTCGGCAGTAAGGCTCTTGAAGGCGATGATCTCATCCACACGGGCGATGAACTCGGGGCGCAGAAACTCGCGCAAGCCCTTCATCACGCGCTCGTGCTCGATATTCTCGGTACTCTTGGCAAAGCCGAGCGAGTTCTCAACACGATTGGAACCGGCGTTTGAGGTCATTACGATAACGGTGTTGGAAAAGTCGACCGTTCTGCCGTGAGCGTCGGTCAGCTTGCCTTCATCGAGAATCTGGAGCAGAATATTCATGACGTCGGGATGCGCCTTCTCGATCTCGTCAAACAGCAGTACCGAATACGGTCTGCGGCGCACCTTCTCGGTCACCTGGCCTGCCTCGTCATAGCCTACATAGCCGGGTGGCGATCCGATGATCTTGCTGACGGAGTGCTTCTCCATAAACTCGGACATATCCAGACGGATCAGCGTCTCGGGCGTATCAAACAGCTCCTGAGAAAGCACCTTGACCAGCTCAGTCTTGCCGACGCCGGTCGGTCCGACAAAGATGAAGGACGCGGGACGGCGGCGGGGCGAGATCTGAACGCGGGAGCGCTTGATCGCCTTTGCGAGGGCGTTGACCGCTTCATCCTGTCCGATGATCTTTTTCCTGAGGTGTTCCTCGATATCCTTGAGCTTCAAAAGCTCGTTCTCACGAACGCGGGACTGCGGGATACCCGTCCAAAGCTCGATGACGTTCGCCAGGTCGACCTCGGTCACCTCAGCGGTGAGGGTCGCTTCATCAAAACCGTTGAGGTGCTCGTCAACACGGGCAAGCTCGGACGTCACGGTCGCCAACGCCTCATAATCGATGGTTTCTTCGGACGAGAGCGCTTCTTTATTCGCCTGCAGCGCCTTCTTCTCGTCGATCAAGTCCTCGTACTGCTCGCGCTCCTTGTTGCGTAAGGAAGCGCAGGCGCAAGCTTCGTCGAGCAGGTCGATCGCCTTATCGGGCAGAAAACGATCGGTGATATAGCGCTCGGAGAACACTGCCGCCTTGCGGACGATATCCTCCCCTACCCTGACGTTATGATGCTTCTCGTAATATTCCTTGATACCGTTGAGGATATCGATAGTGTCGCCTATACTCGGCTCCGCCACCTTGACGGGCTGGAAACGGCGTTCCAAAGCGGAATCCTTCTCAATATACTTGCGGTATTCATTGAAGGTCGTCGCGCCGATAACCTGGATCTCGCCGCGGGACAAAGCGGGCTTCAGAATATTCGCGGCGTTCATCGTACCTTCGCTGTCACCGCCGCCGACCAGGTTATGTACCTCGTCGATGAACAGGATGATATTGCCGGCTTCCTTGACCTCCTTGGTCAAGCCCTTGATACGGCTCTCATACTGACCGCGGAACTGGGTACCGGCGATCAGTGCGGTAAGGTCAAGAAGCTGGATCTCCTTATCCTTGAGACGGTGAGGAACCTTGCCCTGCGCGATACGCAGCGCCAGTCCCTCGGCGATAGCGGTCTTTCCGACGCCGGGCTCACCGATCAGGCAGGGGTTGTTCTTGGTACGGCGGGACAGGATCTGGATGACGCGCTCGATCTCCTTATCTCTTCCGACAACATTATCGATCTTGCCGGTACGAGCCTTATGGGTCAGATCCTCGCAGTAGAGTCCGATATGCTTACGGTTCTTCTGCTTCTTCTCCTTACCCTGCTTTTTATCGGTGCCGTTCGACTGCGGCTTCTGAGCGCCGCCGAACATGTTGAAAAAATTCGGGAACGACGGTGCGCCGCCGGGGGTGAATTTATCATCGTCGTCATCATCTCCGTCGTCGGAGGGAGCGAGCTCAGCGGACTCGTTGGTCAATCCCATGCTCTGGGCAAGCTCGGACATATCACCCATATCTCCCATGTTCTCCATGATGGAATCCATCTGCTCCTGAACGTTCTCAAGATCATCGGGAGAGATGCCCATCTTCTGAATGATATCCTCAACGGGCTTGATACCCAGCTCTTTCGCACAGAGCAGGCAGTAGCCGCGCGGCTGGCTGTCGTTCTTGTTGCTGGATACAAACACCACTGCGGGGCGTTTATTACATCTGGAACAAATCATGTAAACACTCCTTTATTGTATTTACTGTTTATCGGTAATGGAAGCCTGTACCGATCCCTGATCGGATTCGGATTCCTTCAGCTGTCTCAGGATCTTGAAGAAAATGATCGCGTAATTGATAAGCGAGAAAATCATCATACCCGCCGTTACGCCGAGAACTGCAAGCGAAAGGGTCTCGTTATGATAATCAAAAATCGCCATCAACACAACCATGCCGACCGATATATAGAACATAAACGTGCTCAACTTGCCATACCATGATGACTTGGGCGGAATAACGCCCTTATTGATAATCAGCGTTCCGCCGATGATCATGAGGATATCCTTTAATACCATAATAATCATCAAAGGGAGCACGTACGGCTCTATCAATATCATACAGATACCCACCGCGATCAATGTCAGCTTATCGGCAAGAGGATCGAGCACCTTACCGAGCTCGCTCTCCTGATGGAACTTGCGGGCGATCATTCCGTCAAAGAAATCCGATATTCCGGACAGCGCAATGATCACGATCGCGGGGATATAGTTCCCGGTAATATATTTCGCCGCGATAAAGAACGCGACAAACGGGGTGATCAGGACGATCCGAGCAAATGAAATCGCGTTGGGAATCGTCATCAGATCCTTACTGATTACTTCGTTTTTACTTTCTTTCTTCATAATCTGAACCTCTGACATCCGGTCTCATCGATCAAGAAACATCATTACGACAATCCGATCGCTTTGAGAACGGTTGTGAATATATTACCACTGTAAAAGTGATAAAATATGAATGAATTGTAAATTGTTCTTTCATTAAGCCAATCGGGACCCGACTGCATATAAGGCAGAAGCAGTCTGAGCAGATACGCGAGCAGGCTAACCAATAAAAATGCGTCGACAACGCCAATCACGCCGCCGAGGAGTCGATTGATCCCGCGAAGCCCCGGCAGATCAAACACATGCGCCAGCGGCTTTGAGATAATCAAGCGGAACAGGATCATCAGCAGCAGAAAAAGCACTGCCGTCGCCAGAGCGGTGAGGATACCGATCGCAACGGGTTTGACCGCTTCACTGACAGCATTACATACAGCGGTAGGATCCTTTGCGGATGCAGCGAACGCAGACAGATCGATGTCAGCGCCCTTCATCATAGCGCCGAGCCATGAGGGGATCGAATCGACAGCACCCTTGACGTTTCCGGTAACAAGCGTAGAAAATGCCGATACGACCGCTTTATCGATCTCCGGTCTGACAAAGGTCTGATACAGCCATGCTGACATCAGCTTTCCCAAAGGGGCCGCGAGCGCATAAGCGATCAAGACGGAAATGAACCGCGCAATTGACCGTGCCGCGCCGCGATATGCGCTCACAATAATCAGTATGAGAAATATCGCGGCCATTATCACGTCATATATCATACGAGCCTCACAGACGGATCGAGTCGATATAGCCCGTACACAACACGTAGGCGTCGGAACCGGTATATAAAACGACGGTATGCGGGTCGGAACGAAGCTCCTTCTCGGAGATCTGTTTGCCGTCCTTTGAGTACAGAAGCACCGAATCACCGGTAAGCAGCGCCACACGACCTTTATAAGTTGAAAGATCCGTGATCTTCTCGTCTATATGGAAGCTCTTATCGGCTCTGCCGGAAGAATTGAACGTTACGATATCGCAGTTTCTGCCGTCGCCGGAGCCGGACAGGGAAATCGTAAAGGTATCGGTATCGGTGTTGATATCATACGCGGTCATCGACTTGCCCTCATAATCGATCGTTTCCATATTTCCGTTGCCGGTATTGATCACGTAAGCGGCAGAACGGCCCACAGCCGCAACGCTGTGATCGTTCATATAACACACATCATAGATGATATTGTTTTCGATCTGCTCCAGATACAGCGGCGTATCCTTAGTGAAATCCAGCACATACAGAGCGGCGATATCCATACCCTCGGACGCGGATAATCCGGATACGACAGCCTGTCTGCCGGTATTGCTCAGGGTCACGGAGGTAACATAGTAATCCGCAAAAGAATACGCGAAGATCTGATCATCGTCCTCGTTAAATACGTAAAGCTTACTCAGATAACCGCCGTTCTGCGTTACCAGCGCGTAAACGCCGGAATCGGTTATATCGGCAACCATGATATTATCCTTCGCTTCGAGTGTGCGGACGTTATGCTCTGCGTCAATCACCTGATAGCCTGTTCCGCCGAGATTATAAACCAGCGTTTGTTTCTTTCCGGAGACCAATACAGGATTGATAAACGAATGAGGCGACGTAAAAACGACCCTGCCGTAGTTATTCAGCTCTTGGGTCTTTGTATCGGAGGAATAACAGATATTAATCCCTTTACCGTAGAAATCGCCCGGACTGACGCTTTCACCGCTGATATCCAGCGGAAAGCGCTCGTCGCTGTTACGATTCAGCACACCATAGTTAAAAAAATTCGTGATACTCTGCAGAGAGAAGCGCGCGGGATTGGAAATCACGAAAACCACCGCGAACAGCAGAAGAACAATCACCGCGGCGGCGATGATACGCCTTTTATGAATCTTGACGAAGCTGTTCTTAGGTGCAGAAGACTCGTCGGAGGCTGACGCATTATCTCTAAGCGAATCGGGATCGCGGTCGTCTGTATGAACGGCGTTATGGTTGTTTTTCCGCTGTTTTTTCATCAGCTTCTCGAGCCTTTTGGCATTCTTTTCTTTCAGGCGCCGATCCTTTTCAAGCTGTTTTTCCCGCTTCTTTCGCTCACGGAGCAGTTCTTTCTCTGAGGGAGTCTTTTCTTTCTTAGGCTTTTTCTCCTTCTCAGGCTTCGGATTATTTTTAATGTTATTCGGTTTTTCTTTCTGCTTTGGCTGCTTTTGAAGCTTCTCGATCACCTTAGTAGCTTCTATATCATCAGCAAAGCGCCTTCCTTGTCTTTCCATATTCTCACCTGAATCAAAGATTGTGGGTTATTGATTGGTTGAACCTGCCGTAATTTCAGGGATTATTGAAACGGCAGTGTATCAATAGAATACTTTATTCAAATACAGTCCGCACGCGGGAGCGGTACCGCCCGCTCTGCCGCGATCCTCCGCCGCAATGATCTCAGGCAAAGCCCCCTGCGGGATGCGCCCCTGACCGATCGCGAGCAGCGTACCGACCATGATACGCACCATATTATAAAGGAATCCGTCGGCGGCAACCGTAAAGGTCACCAGATCGCCTTCCCGCTCAACACGGAAATACTGCACCGTTCGGGTAAAATCGCCCTTCTCGCGCTTATCGAGGGTACAGAAAGAGGTGAAATCATGCGATCCGACAAACGCCTGTGCCTCACGGTTGAGCATATCGACGTCCATATCATAACGGTAATGGAGCGCCAGTCCGTTGAGGAACGGATTGCGAACGCGGCTGTTCCACACCTTGTAGACATATTCCTTGCCCTTGCAGGAATAACGGGCATGAAAGTCGTCGGGAACATCTACGACGCCGAACACCGCGACATCATCCGGAAGATAGCGGTTCATCGCAAGCATCAGATGATCGTTCGTGATCGGATGTCTGAGTTTCAAGGACACGCAGTACATGTTGGCGTGAACGCCGCTGTCGGTACGGGAACAGCCCTTGATATCGGGGCGTTCGCCGATGATCTGAAACAGCGCGTCCTGAAAGACCTCCTGCACGGTCACGGCGTTGCTCTGTATCTGCCAGCCGTGGAGGTTCTTGCCGCAA
Organism: uncultured Ruminococcus sp.; assembly: GCA_902785355.1. GTDB lineage: Bacteria > Bacillota > Clostridia > Oscillospirales > Acutalibacteraceae > Ruminococcoides. The sequence goes on from CACZYF010000003.1 coordinate 7,189, forward strand.
TATGCAAGAGTTAACAGTATATTTCTCATAGTATATGACCCATAAAAACATCCAGCAGAACAATTCCGGCTATCAGCACAATACCCAGCGCAATCGCAACAGCGTCACGCTTTGACATATGGAGCTGCTTCATACGGGTTCTGCCGTCGCCGCCTCTGTAGCAGCGACATTCCATCGCGACCGCCAGCTCATATGCGCGGCGAAACGCGGAAACAAACAGCGGCACCAGTACGGGTACCATCGCGCGGATACGCGAAAAGAGGCTGCCGCTCTCCATATCCGCGCCGCGGGCTTTCTGCGCCGCCATGATCTTATCGGTTTCCTCCAATAAGGTCGGCACAAAACGCAGGGCGATCGTCATCATCATCGCGATCTCATGCACCTTGATATGAAAGACGGTCAGCGGCTTCATCAGCCGTTCCAGAGCGTCGGTCAGATCGGTCGGAGATGTGGTGAAGGTCAGCACGGAGCTTAAGAGTATCAGGCAAACGATCCTTACACAGACGAAAACGGCGTTATGGATGCCTGCCCAGGTAACCTTGATGATCCACCACTGAAAGATCGGCTCGCCTGTTCCGTAAAACAGGTTCAAGATCGAAGTGATAAGTACGATGACGATAATCACCTTGAGGCTCTTGAGGTACATTTTAAGCGGTACCTTCGTCATCAATACGATAGCGAATACCGAGGCGCCCATCAAGGCGAGGGCATAATAATTGAACGTGCAGAAAACCAGCACGATATAAGCGATCAGGCTGATAATCTTGACGCGGGGATCAAGACGATGTATCAGCGAATCGGTCGGGAAGTACTGTCCGAGCGTGATATCTCTCATAGACGTCCCTCCCTCTTCAAATACTCGGTGATCTCTTCGACCGCCTTTTCCACGGTCAGGGTACCTTTTTCAAGCGGTACGCCGGCAGCGGAAAGCGAATCGACGATCGAGGTGATCTGCGGCACGCGGAGTCCCATTGCGCGCAGCTTCTCTCCCTGTGAAAAGACCTTTTGGGTCGTATCGAACATTTCGAGATGAGCGTGATTCATGACCAGCGCCTTGTCGCAGACCGTCGCCACATCCTCCATCGAGTGGGAGACCAGCAGAACGGTGTTGCCGCGCTGTTCATGATAGCGATAGATCTGGGTCAGCAGAACGTCCCTGCCCAAGGGGTCGAGACCCGCGCAGGGCTCATCGAGGATCAGGATATCGGGATCCATGGCGATCACACCCGCGATCGCGGCGCGGCGCTTCTCTCCGCCCGAAAGATCGAAGGGAGATTTCTCAAGCAGCTCGGGCTTGAGTCCGACGAAGTTCGCAGCGTCGATAACGCGCTTCCTGACCTCGTCGGGGCTGAGTCCCATATTCATCGGGCCGAAGGCGATATCCTTCTCGACCGTTTCTTCAAACAGCTGATACTCGGGATACTGGAACACCAGTCCCACCTTAAAGCGGATCCTTCGTATCTCCTTGGGCTTCTCCCAAATATCCGCGCCGTCAAGCAGAACCGCTCCCGAGGTGGGACGGATCAGCCCGTTGAGCATCTGCACCAGCGTAGATTTACCGGAACCGGTATGTCCGATAATGCCGACAAAATCACCCTTCTCAACAGAAAAGCTGACATGATCGACCGCTGTATTTTCAAAGGGTGTGCCCTGTGAATAGACGTATGACAGCTCCTGTACCTGTAACAGACTCACAGCATCACCTCCCTGAGCATGGAAACGCAATCCTCCTCTGTAAGAGGCAGCCGTTCGAGGGGTACGCCGCAGGCGCGCAGCTTATGGCACAGCTCGGTCGCCTGAGGGACGTCGAGTCGATGCTTCTTCAACAGCTCCACCTGAGAAAAGACCTCTTCGGCGGTGCCGGAGGTGACGAAGCTGCCGCTGTCGACGACATAGACCGTATCGGCATGAACAGCCTCATCCATATAATGAGTAATCATCACAATCGTGATGCCGTATTCTTTATTGAGCTTCTTGATGGTCGAGAGAACCTCTTCTCTGCCCTTGGGGTCGAGCATAGCGGTCGGCTCATCGAGCACGATACAGTCGGGTCTCATCGCGATGATGCCCGCGATGGCGACGCGCTGCTTCTGTCCGCCGCTGAGCTTGTAAGGCGCTTTGAGGCGATGATCGTACATATCGACCGCCTTGAGCGCTTCATCCACACGCACGCGGATCTCATCGGCGGGGATCCCGAGGTTTTCGGGTCCGAAGGCGACGTCCTCCTCGACGACGCTCGCGACAAGCTGATTGTCGGGATTCTGCAGCACCAGTCCGACCTTACTGCGAATATCATAGGTCAGACTCTCATCGGAAGTATCCATACCGTCGACGAATACCTTGCCCTTCTGCGGAACGAGCAGGGCGTTGAGGAGCTTCGCGATCGTGCTTTTGCCTGAGCCGTTATGTCCGAGCAGGGCGACAAATTCGCCTTTCTTTATCTCAAAGGATATATCATTCAGTACTTGCCGGCTGTTTTCTTCTTCAGCGTACTGAAAGCTCACGTTTTGTACAGAAATAAATTCCATATACTCTCCAAATTAACGGCGCGTCATCTGCGCCAGATTGCGGTCGAGCCGCACGGGAGGGTCAGCCCCGTATCGGTCACAGACAGCCCGATCTCATCGGAGCTGACCTCGCCGCCGAAGCGGCTCTTGATGACCGTACCCAGGATGTATTCCATCACCGAGGGCGACAGCCCCGTGGTGTAGGAGTTAAGGATCACAAACTTTGCGTCATCAGATAAAACATCTGCGCATAATTCGATAAAAGAATATAGCTGTTCTTCCAGCTTCCATATCTCGCCGGAAGGTCCTCTGCCGTATGACGGAGGATCGAGGATGATCCCGTCGTAAAAACGGCCTCTGCGAATCTCTCGGGCAACAAACTTGCCGCAATCGTCCACGATCCAGCGGACAGGCTTATCGATCACGCCGGAGGAAGCGGCGTTTTCCTTCGCCCATGCGACCATACCCTTGGACGCGTCGACATGACAGACCTTCGCGCCTGCTTTAAGGGCTGATATCGTCGCACAGCCGGTGTAGCCGAAGAGGTTCAACACGTTCAGCTGTCTGTCGCTGCCGCGAATAATATCACAGGCAAAATCCCAGTTGACCGCCTGCTCCGGAAAGATACCGGTATGCTTGAAGCCCATCGGCTTAACGTTAAAGACCAGATCGCGGTACTTTATTTGCCATGAATCGGGGATTCTCTTATATACCTGCCACTTTCCGCCGCCTGTATTCGAACGGTGGTAACGGGCATGTGCATTGTGCCAAAGCGGATTTTTTCGCTCGGTGTTCCAGATGACCTGCGGGTCGGGACGGATCAGGATGATATCGCCCCAGCGCTCGAGTCGCTCGCCCGAGGAGGAATCGATGAGCTCATAATCACGCCAAAAATCAGATTTTCTCATATTATTTCACACTATTAAATAGACTATCAGTCGGGATTATCGCGGTAAGATACACACACTATCCCTCATGATGACTTTTATCAGTCAAACAGACTGCCCTGAGCCGCGGCGGTATTTGCGGGCACCTTATAGCCGAGGTGTTCGTAAGCGGCCGCGGTAACGCATCTGCCGCGCGGGGTACGGGACAAGAAGCCGATCTGCATGAGGTACGGCTCGTAAACGTCCTCGATGGTAACCGCCTCTTCACCGATCGCCGCGGCGAGGGTCTCCAGTCCGACGGGACCTCCGCGATAATACTTGATCATCGCTTCAAGCATCCGGCGGTCGTTCTGATCAAGACCGAGCTCGTCGATCTCCAGACGGTCGAGCGCTGTCTGCGCAACCTCAACGGTTATTACGCCGTCCGAGATGACCTCGGAGAAGTCGCGGACACGCTTCAAGAGGCGGTTCGCGATTCGCGGCGTACCGCGCGAACGTGACGCAAGCTCCAAAGCGCCGTCCTCATCGATCTTGATACCGAGGATATTCGCCGAGCGGGTGATGATCTGCGCAAGTTCCTCAGGCGTGTACATTTCAAGACGTAATACTACGCCGAAACGGTCGCGCAGAGGGGCTGTCAGCTGACCCGCGCGGGTAGTAGCGCCGACGAGCGTGAAACGCGGCAGCGGCAAATGATAGGAAGCCGCCATCTGACCCTTACCCGTGATGATATCGATCGCGAAGTCCTCCATCGAGGGATAGAGGATCTCCTCTACCGAACGCGACAAGCGGTGGATCTCGTCGATAAACAGCACGTCGCCGGGATTGAGGTTGGTGAGCAGCGCCGCGAGATCGCCGGGCTTTTCGATCGCCGGACCGGAGGTGATACGGATATTCACGCCCATCTCGTTGGCGATGATGCCCGAGAGAGTGGTTTTGCCGAGTCCGGGAGGGCCGTACAGCAGAACGTGGTCGAGGGACTCGCCGCGCTTCTTCGCCGCTTCAATGAAAATTTTCAGGTTCTCCTTCGCCTTGTCCTGACCGATGTACTCGTCCAGCGTCTTGGGACGCAGGGGGTTATCGGAGTCAAGCGCGTCGGAGGGTATCTCGGAGGTATCCATGATACGATCCTCGAAATCCATTTCAAAATCAGTATTATAATCCATTCAGAATTGTCCTTTATTCAATAATCGTTTAGCATTGCCGCAGCTCTGACGTGCTTCGCAACGACATTTATAATCAAGCCATCTGTTTCAAGGTCGCCGCGATCATCGCTTCGACCGACATGTTCGGATCGAGCCGAGAGAGGATCGGAGTCACGTCGGCGGCGGAATAGCCGAGCACCGCAAGCGCCGCGACTGCCTTCGGTATGTTGCCTGTATCGGCGATCACCGTACCCTTGCTGCCGGGATCAAAGCCTTCTGTTGTCGCGACGGACCGGATCTTGTCCTTGAGCTCAAGGACGATACGCTGAGCAAGCTTGGGGCCGACGCCCGAGGCGCGGGTCAAAGTCTTGCTGTCGCCGGCGGAAACCGCCATCGCGATCTGCTCGGAACTTAGCTCTGAAAGGATCGCCAGCGCGACCTTAGGGCCTACTCCGGTAATTCCGATCAACAGCTTGAAGGTAGAAAGCTCGCCCTTACTCGCAAAGCCGAAGAGCTCCATCGCGTCCTCGCGGACATTCATATAAGTGTACAGCATGACCTCGCTGTTCAGCTTCAGGGTCTTCTGGGTCGAGATAGAGGTCTGCACACGATAGCCGACTCCCCCGCACTCGACAACGGCGATACCCGCGTCCATCAAGATCAGCGTTCCGCGAACGGAATATATCATTACTTAATCCCTCGTTTCATCATATAATCACGCAGTCCGGTACCCGCCGCCTGAGTATGCGTGATGGCAATCGCCAGCGCGTCGGCGGTATCGTCGGGCTTGGGGACTTCTTTCAGATGGAGCAGCCTGCGAGTCATCTCCATCACCTGCGGCTTGAGCGCCTTACCGTAGCCGGTGACGGCGGTCTTGACCTGCAGAGGCGTGTACTCATACACGGGAACCCCCGCCTGCTGAGCGGCGAGCAGAATCACGCCGCGCGCCTCCGCGACATAGATAGCGGTAGTCGTGTTGGTGTTGAAATAGAGCTTCTCGATCGAAACCGCGTCAGGCTTGCTGTGCTGCAGCAGCTCGACGGTATCATCGTAGATCTGCTTGAGTCGAAGGTTAAAATCAGTATGCGCCTCGGTCGTGATCGCACCGAAGGCGACAGGTCGGAAGGTCACGCCTTTATATTCAATTACGCCCCATCCGACGATCGCGTAGCCGGGATCGATTCCGAGAATAATCAAGCTGTATTTCTCCTTATAACGCAAAATAGTACTTTTACGCACATTATGACAGTTTATTATAGCATACTTCATAACACCGTGCAACCAAAAAAGAAAAAAAGTCGCAATAAACTGCGACTTTCTTGTGGATGATTCTTTATTCAGTTTGACTATTTTGCGACGGCCTTTCTGACGGTATGGAACACTACCGCCCCGACCAGATTACCGAGGGTGACGAGCAGAATGTAAACGATACCTTTTCCGCTGTAGAGCATGTTGGAAGCGGCAAAGTAAAACATATCCGCGATACTGTGCTCAAATCCGCAGAGGATGAATGCGGGAACACAGGTAAAGACCAGGAGATATTTGTGAATGGGCGTCTTGTCACTGTCGCTTTTGAAGTTATCGACCGCGATATAGACGAGGATTCCGCACAACGCGCCGAGGATGATCGTCTGCCACGGGGCTTGTCCGAGCTTCGCTTCACACAGCGTCACCGCAACATCATGAAGATTCGGCTTTGCCGCGCCGACGGCAACACCCATCAGCATACAGCCGAGGATATTTCCGATCCAGATTATCAGAAGGTAAGGGATATATTTCAAAGGTTTATTCTCTAAGAGATACGCCGATTTACCCGTGAACAGCAGAAAACCGAACATCAGAATGACGGTCAGTCCAAGTGAAAACAGGAAAGCACCGAGAGGCGCTTTCTCAACCGCGACGCACGCGAGATATACGCCGCCGCCGAATGAGATCATGATACCCGCCATCACAGCGGAAAAGAGATTTTTTACAAACGTCATTTTTAACCCTCCGTTATCTTTTGCAGCGTGATCGCGCTGCCGTTGCTGCTCAGCTCGATCCTGTCGCCGTACAGCCGATAGCCGAACCGATAATCCGAGCCTGTCGAACGGTCGCAGATCAGGAGTGAATCATCCGTGACGGCATAGATCCCGCGGATCGTCAGCTCCGCTCCCCCTGAGCTGACGGACAGACAGCCATCGTCACCGTCAAAGGACAGATCAGCTGTTTTTCCGTTCTCTTCCTCACAGCGCCAGTGATACAGCGTGAGTTCATCGGCAGAATTGCGGATCACCGGCGTACACGCGACAAGCGTGAACATACACAGGATCAAAACCGAAATCAAAAAAAGCTTACCGCGCATAACCATCACCCGATCCAGTTTATGCGCGGCGTAAAAGCATTATGATTATGAGTTGCGTTCCCTCATGCGGGTCGCCTGAAAGCCCTGGGTCGTCATGAACATGCAGACAAGGTTGATGATCAGCGTGACCAGCGCTCCGAAGCCGAGGCTGCCGCCGATACCGAAGGTGATCACGATCGCGCAGATCATACAGCATGAGCCGCTAACGATCCACTTGATCTTCGACTTTCTGTCAAGCAGGCAGAAGAAGAAGCAAACAAGCGGGAAAACGACCAGGATTCCGCCCATGATCGCCAGAGCGATATCGCCCTTCTGTGTGTAGCCGTCGGGCTGGACAAGCAGATTGAACGCCGTAACGGAGGCAAGCTTGCCGTTCTCGGCATGCCCCTGTACAAAGGGGAAGGTCGTGACAAAGGTCTGGATAAAATACATGACTACTAAAAACCAGCGGATATGTTTCTCGGATTTAGACTCGATATTCGTCTCTACCGATACCAATTTCGACATAATGCACCTCGATTACTTTGATACTGTCAGTTATTTTATCACAACTCGGCGAACAATTCAACCGGTTTTAGAAAAAGATGATAATCCGTTCGCTCTGAGCGGCAGGTGTATCCGATTGATATGCCCTGCCCTCGCTCCGCGACTCCTCCCCTCTCAGGGACTGTAATCCATAAAATGATGAATAATTTGTGAATTGACATTCCGAAAAAAGGTGTTATACTCTTAGGAGATTCCAATAAAGGAGGTCATACGATGCATTGGATTCACGACGCAGTTATGTATAACATTTACCCGCTCGGCTTCTGCGGAGCGCCAAAGGAAAACGACTTTCAGCTGACCTATCGGCTGGACAAGATCTATGACTTTATCCCCCATTTCAAGAAAATGGGCGTAAATACGATCGTTTTTAACCCCGTATTCGAGAGCACCAGACACGGCTACGATACCATCGACTACCGCAAAATCGACAGCCGACTGGGTGACAACGAAAGCTTCAAGAAGATCTGCGATACCTTACATCAGAACGGCATCCGCGTCATCCTCGACGGCGTATTCAACCACGTCGGCCGCGACTTCTTCGCCTTTAAAGATATTCAGGAGCACGGGATGGGCTCACCCTATACCTCGTGGTTTCAAAACATCCGCTTCGATCAGCAGAGTCCCTACGGCGATCACTTCAGCTATGAGGGCTGGGCGGGCTTCTACGATCTGGTCAAGCTGAATTTACAGAATAACGACGTCGTTGAGCATCTGCTGGACGCTGTCCGCTACTGGATCAATGAGTTCGGTATAGACGGATTAAGGCTCGACGCCGCAAACGTCATGGACGTCAACTTCTTCAAGCGGCTGAAATGGACGTGCAGAGAATTAAAGCCGGACTTCTGGATGTACGGCGAGATCGTCGGCGGCGACTATAACCGTATCGCCAACAATGAAATGCTCGATTCCGTCACGAACTATGAGATCTACAAAGGTCTTTACTCCTGTCACAACGACCGCAACTACTTTGAGTTTGCTCACTCCATCGATCGGCAGTGCGGTGACTGGGGCATGTACAAAAATCTGTATATGTATAACTTTGCCGATAATCACGACGTCACAAGACTCGCGAGCATCATTCGGGACAAAGCGCTGCTGAAAAATGTGTACACCATGCTCTATACGATGCCCGGCGTGCCGTCCGTTTACTACGGCAGTGAATTCGGTATGGAGGGTCGCAAGCAGCAGCACTCCGACGATGATCTGCGCCGCGAGTTGAACCTCAACGCCTTGGAAAACCCCGACTACAGCCTCTTTGAGCACATCTGCAAGCTCGGCAGGCTCAAGCACGCGCTGGACGCACTGCACACCGGTAAGTATAAAAACGAGCTGATCCAGCTCGAGTACATGTGCTTCTCGATGAAGTCGGACTCTCAGAAGCTGTACGTCATGCTTAACCAGAGCGGCGAATATCGAAAAATCGGCATCAACACCGGCTTCAACGGCGTGCTGACCGATGTGCTGAACGATAATCAGCAGTATGGCTGCAACGGGTGGTTCGAGATCGACATACCGCCGATGAGCTCGATGATACTCGTCGAGAACGACGGTTCCTTCCGTGTGGATATGAGCTTTGAGGAGGCTTCTCCCGTTCCCCGCCCCGAGCATGAACCGGTTGAGCAGACAAAAGCAGAGCCGGAGCTTGTCCCCGAGGAGATTGTGAAGGGTAAATACAGACACTTCAAGGGCAACGAGTACGAGGTCATCGACTTCGCGAAGGACAGCGAAACGACCGAGACCATGGTCATCTATCGCGCACTGTACGGCGATCACGGGTTGTGGGTCCGCCCCTACAAGATGTTCCAGGAGATCATCGAACGCGACGGTAAAAAGATGCGCCGATTCGAAAAGATCGACTAAGTAAACGTGTGATTTATCAATAAATTCACCCGACGGAATTCCCGCCGGGTGTTTTTCATGAATTATTCGTTTTTCATGCTGTCTTCAAGATTCTTTTTGGACCTTTTGTATTCCTTCTCAATGTATTTGGGATCGTTATCGACCTGCTTGCCGTAAACCACAAAGCGGGTGAACAGAAACTCGGTGACAAAGTTCAGAATCATATTCAAAGCTGTCGCAAAGACACTGTACCAGCCGAGCGTCGCCGTCAAATAATGCTCGAACCATGTTGAGAGCGGAGTAAAAACGCAGTAATAGCCGGCAACCTTCGCCATTGCAACGGGGATATTGGCTACGGAATGAAAGGTAACCTTTCGATTGATAGTAAAGTTATATACCACGGATACAACCAGAGCGATCAGGTAAGTCGCCCACTTCGGCAGCGGCGTTACGGCGTTCAACAGTTCGGACAGCGACAGCTCTATGACGCCCGCCGAAATAGACAGCAGCGTAAACTTAACGGATCGGATCAGTTCCTTCTTTTTATTATCATTCATAAGCTAACCTCATATCTTTTGTTTAAAAAAGCGGAAGCTCTGTCCGAGTTTCCGCTTTTAAAAGGCTTTCAGGGTCGGTTACTCTTCCGAATCATTGTTCTCGGGAGGAACGTAACCGGGAGTCACCATCGAAGTGGTGGCGGTGGTGGTTTTACTGGAAACAGCGTCCTCATAGATAAATCTAGCCATCGCATTACGGGCGCCGTCCCAATCTGAGATAACGATAACGCTCTGTCCGTCGTCGGTAGTACCGTAGCGCCAGGTGCCTTCGACCGGCATAGACATCTGCTCCATATCATATTTCATATAAGTGAGCATATTGGTCAGCAGAAAGGTGATATCGCCCTTGGTCAAATTGGTGGTAACATAAGGACCGACCTTGTTAGCGATCGTGACCAGCTTGGTGATATCGGTATCGTTACGCAGGCTTTTGATGATGGTCTCAAGCAGATTGCGCTGGCGCTGGGTACGATCCCAGTCGTCACCGGAGAAGCTGTACTCGGGATTACCGCCGAGCTGATACTCGCCTCGGTTGCGGGCGAACCAGAGCGCCTGATAACCGTCGAGGTGAACCATCTGCTTCTTCTTCGTTGCGTCGTATGTGAGCTTTTTGGTGACATTCTCCTGACCGTTGACCTCGATCTGAGCGTTGATATACTGGATCTCCTCGATACTCAGCTCGATATCGACGCCGCCGAGGATCTTGATGATATCTCTGAACGCGTCGAAGTCGACCGTCGCGTATTTATCAACCTTGATACCGAAGTTTGCTTCGATCGTTTCGATAGACTTCTTTTCTCCGCCGAAGGAATATGCGGCGTTGATCTTATCATCGCCGAGTCCGGGGATATGCACGTAAGTATCGCGCTGGAAGGAAGTGAGCTTGAGCTTATTATGAACATTGTCGATCGACATCAGGATCATGGTGTCGGAACGACCGTAGTCCTCGCCGTCGCCCTTGGAATCCTGACCGAAAAGCAGAATATTCAGGACGTTGTCGCTGGAGAGGAGGCTGTCGCCGCCTGACTTGATGCTGACCGTCGTAGTCTCGGTGATCGCTTGGGACGGCGCCTGAGGCTCGGTAGAATCATTAACATAGTTGATCCCGTTCAGCACGTTCTCAAGCATCGTTTTACCAACAACCATAACCGTACCCGATAAAAGCATCAGAATGGAGAGGATCAGCACAAACACACGCTTGCCGGTACCTCTCTTTCTGCGGGGCATATCGTCATCGTCATAAAATCTGTCAACATCAGCGGAGGATGAAATATCAACAAAATCGTTATCTCGTTTTGCCATCTATAAACCGCCTTTCATAACACAACTGATTTATTACGGTCGGACATACCACCCGACTGTAAATATACCATCTTATTATACTATGTAAAGATGAATTAATTTTCTTATTTAGAATTATAAGTCGAATTAATAAAATTTTTACAAGTTATAGTAGATAAAGCGCAAAATGAGGATATATCTTGTATATTTTACCGATTTAATCTATTATCCGAGTTCATCTAAAGTCAGGTAATAAGCGGGAAGGCACTCATCCATAAAAACCTTGAGCGCCGGCAGATCCATCTGCTGCAGCGAGCGCTCGGTTGCCTCCTTCGCTTTCATGAACTCATTATTCCCCATTCTCACCTCTTCGATACATTTGATAAGCGCGGAAAGCTTATCTGCCGCCTTGACATAGACGGCAAGAACGGGATCGTCATTTGAAAGCAAGGGTTCATAGGCTGGCCGAAGGTCGCCGGGCAGCATGGAAAGCAGCTTGTTCTCCGCCGCTTTCTCAACCGCCTTATAAGCAGAGATGATATCGGGGTTAAAGTACTTGACGGGTGTGGGCATATCGCCGGTGATGATCTCCCCCGCGTCGTGGAACATCGCTACGACAGCCGCCTTATCGGCGTCGATATGCTCGCCGAAACGAACGTTGGCGATATGAGCCAGCGCGTGCGCAAGGACAGCGGTCTCGAGACTGTGCTCGGAGATATTCTCTGTCTGGGTATTGTTCATCAATCCCCATCGGTCGATATATTTCATGCGTGAGATCATGGCGAAAAAACGGTTCATGGATATTTCTCCTTTGCTCTTTGGGTTAATCAGCAGCTACTGAACGATTATAATTAATAATATAAGATATATTTTCAAAAATATAGTGCAATTTAAAAGATTGTGTGCTATAATACATAAGTTAATGTATATTATTGTAGCATACTAATCCGCAAAGGTAAAGCATTTTTCACGGGAGGGACGTTTTGAAACTGATAAAAAACGATCAAAAACGCCGTCCTTATGCTTTGTTCGCCTTTCTGTGGGCTTTGATACTGTCGGTCGCGATCATCGTTCCGATCATGATAAAGGATCAGGGATACTTCCTGTATTACGGTGATTTCAACGTGCAGGAAATTCCCTTTTATCAGCTGTGTCACGACAGTATCCTCAGCGGAAATACCGGCTGGAGCCATCTGACGGATCTGGGCGCGAATTTTGTCGGGAGCTACAGCTTTTATCTGCTGGGTTCTCCGTTCTTTCTGCTGACGCTGCCGCTGCCCTCCGGCTGGGTGCCTTACGCGATCGGTCCCCTGCTTGCGCTCAAGCTGAGCTTCTCTTCCATGACGGCGTACATCTACCTCAAGCGCTATGTCCGCGACCCGCGTTACGCGGTAATGGGCGGTTTACTGTATGCGTTCTCCGGATTCTCGCTTTTCAACGTCTTTTTCTTCCACTTTCACGAGGCGATGATCGTCCTCCCCCTGCTGCTGGCGGCGCTTGATGAATATCACGCGACCGGACGAAAGGGCCTCGTCGCGGCTGCGGTATTCTTGTGTGCTACGATCAATTATTACTTCTTCTTCGGTCAGGCGCTGTTCGCGGTCATTTATTATTTTGTGAAGCTGTCCGTCAAAGCATATCGTTTCTCCTTAAAAGGTCTTCTGACGCTGCTTTTGGAGGGGTCGATCGGCGTATGTCTGTCGTGCTTCCTTCTTCTGCCCTCTGTCGCAGCGATCATCGGTAACTACCGCGTTTCATCGCTGATCAACGGCTGGAACATTATCCTCTATCCGCGAACCCAGCGCTACATTCAGATACTGAACGCCTTCTTCTTCCCCTCCGATATCCCTGCGCAAAACAACTTTACCCCTGACGCGGGCGGAAAGTGGGCGTCGGTAGCCGCTTATCTGCCGATGTTCTCAATGACCTTTGTTATCGCGTATCTCAGAGTTCATAAAAAGACATTTTTCAAGCGATTATTGGTCATTCTCTTCATCATGGCTCTGATTCCGGTGCTGAACACCGCTTTTCAGGCTTTGAACAGCGCGTACTACGCGCGATGGTTCTATATGCTGACATTGATGATGATCACGGTTACGATCAAGGGGATCGAAGAGCTTGACCTCAAAGCGGTAAGAAAAGGATTTATCCCAACCGTGGTCATTACCCTTAGCATTACCCTCATCATCGGACTGACCCCGCAAAAAACAGAAGATAACGCAAAGCGAGAGATCATCAAGCTCGGTATCTCGAAGTATCCCAAGCGCTTCTGGATCTTCGCAGCGATGGCGATAGGCGGTTTGATACTCAGCTTTCTTCTATATTGGATCGCAAAGAAAAAGCCCCTTGTGTTATTCAGAAGCACCGCGCTTGCGCTGAGTCTGTTCATCATCGGATACAGCTCGATCTACCTGTGGTGCGGAAAGCGCATCACCGACCATTCAGACAGCTTCATGATCGAAAGCGCCTTAAACGGCGGGAAGGACGTCACGCTTCCGGATATTCATGAGGTACGATCCGACTTTTATCAATCTGCGGATAATATCGGGCTGTTCTGGAAGATACAGAATATCCAGACGTTTCACAGCATCGTACCGGGATCGACCATTGACTTCTACAACAGCGTCGGCGTAAAACGTGATGTTGCGTCAAATCCCGGAGCGGAATACTACGGACTGAGAGGCCTTTTATCCGTCAAATATCTTTTTGAAGAAGAGAACAGTAAAACAAACAACTCCGATCACGTCCCTCCTCTTCCCGGCTTTCGCTATGTTAATACCGAAAACGGCTACCGCGAATACGTCAACGAGCATTATGTCCCGATGGGGTTCGTTTATGACAGCTTTATCACTGAGGAGGAGTTTCGCGATATCTCAAACGAGGGCAAGCATCTTGCACTGATGAAGGCGATGGTGCTCTCGCAGGATCAGATGGCGGCGTATGCCGATATCACCGGCTACCGCGACGGTCAATACCTTAACCTGAACTTCAGACATAATCCGAATGATCCGCAGGATCAGCTGCATCCCGAATACGAAGGATATGAAAGCATTACAAAAAGTTTTCGGTACAGTGAGGAAGAATACATGAAAGACGCCGACAGACTTGCCGAAAGCGCCTGTTCTTCGTTTAAATATACAAGTGACGGCTTCAGCGCCGAGTTCGACAATCGAGGCGACGACAATCTGCTGTTCTTCAGCGTACCGTTCGACGAAGGCTGGAGCGCCAAGGTGAACGGCGAGCCTGCTAAGATTGAAAAGGTCAATGTCGGCTTCATGGCGATCCGCGTCAAGGGAAATACAAAGAGCGAGATCCGTTTCACCTACCGCACACCGATGCTTACCGAAGGCATGATCATATCCGCTATCGGGGCAGGCATATTCATCATCTATTTCGTCATCAACAGAGGTTTTCGTGCAAAGCGGAAAGCTCGCAGAAAATACAGAATCAAACAGAAATCAGAATCAATATCTTTAGGTTCGACAGGGGGATTAACATGAGTTTCGGAGAAAAAATACTCGATTACAAAGATGAGATCATTACCGATCTGACGGAACTGATCGCGATAAAATCTATTTCAGGCATCCATGAAGACTGCAAAGCGGCGCTGGACTGGATGATGAAGAAAGCGATCAGCTTCGGTCTGTCCGCATCAAGCATCAACAACGTTGCGGGACATGCACAGCTGGGCGAGGGCGGTAAGCTCTGCGGCGTGCTGACGCACCTGGACGTCGTATCAGAGGGCAACAACTGGGATTCGCTCCCGTTCGAGCTGTCGATCGGCGACAACGGCTATATGTACGGAAGAGGCGTAGCGGACGATAAAGGTGCCGCGCTGATCACACTGTACTGTCTGCGCGCACTCAAGGAGAACGGCGTCGTCGGAAAGAATACCCTGCGCGCGATCTTCGGCACCAGCGAGGAACGCGGTATGGAGGATATGGACGAATACTTCAAGTACGAGCCGATCCCCGACCTTTCCTTTACCCCCGATTCCGCTTACGGTATCTGTAAGGGCGAGAAGGGTATCCTTCAACTCGAGCTGTACGCCGATACTCACGACGGCACGACGCTGACTCAGCTGCACTCCGGCAAAACCACCAACGCTGTCCCCGATACCGCCTATGCACTTCTGGACTGCACCGAGAACGAGGATCATCAGCTCGCGCGTCTTGCCGACGCTAAGGAAGGCTCGTTTGAGTTCTATTATACTATCGACGGAATGATGGTTCTCTCGCGCGGCAAGGCTTCTCACGCCGCGAAGCCCGAAGAGGGTTTGAATGCCGCTACGGCGCTGATAGACCTGCTGACCTCTAACTTCTCGCTGCCTACCATGGGGAAGCTTCCCGCGTTTATCAGCCATTACATCGGGACGGATACCGACGGCGTGATGCTGGGTATCAAAATGCGCGATAAAGAATCCGGTCCGCTGACCGTCAACGTTGGTACGGTACACATCGACTCCGGTTACGCGACCTGTACCATCGATATCCGCTACCCTGTTACCGCAGACGGTGAGGAGATCCTTGAAACCATCCGTCGTCATGCGGAGCGCGAGGACATCCACGTCAAGGTGCTGACGCATCAAAAGCCGCTGTATCTTGACGAGAACTCGGATATCATCCGAATCCTGAGCGAATCCTACGAGACCGTCATGGGCGAAAAGCCCTCTGTCTACACCTCGGGCGGCGGCACCTATGCCCGCAAGCTGGGCGGCAAGGGCGTTGCGTTCGGTCCCGTGTTTGAGGGTGAAGTCAGCAATATCCACAACGCAAATGAATGTTTGAACGTTGATCTTTTCTTCAAGCATGCCCAGATCTGTCTGGAGAGCATGTATAATCTCTATACCAAAGGATGAATAACTTGTCTACTGAAGCAATTGTTAAACAACAAGCGCGTGAAACACTGAAGCATAATTATCCCCGGGCAATTATTGCGTTGCTGATCACGCTGATACCTCTGTATATGATCGACGGCACGACCACTGTGATCTCGTGCGCGTTTATGAACCTGATCCCCGACAGCGAAACAGCGAAGTTCTGGATTTATGCCGTCGGATATCCGGTAGAGTTCATCGCGGGATTTCTGCTGTCGCCGGTCATCAACGGCTATATCCGAGCATACTATCGCTGCGCTTATACAAAGGAAATGGATCTCAAGGATGTTTTCTACTACCTTGAAAAGGGCAGATACGGTGAAACACTTGGTTTTAATATCCGTTTTATCCTTCGTATGCTGATTCCGACGGTGCTGCTGTACCTTCCGTTGATCGCCTTTGAGATCATCTCGAGCAACATCGGCGGAGACTTCTACGGCGGGCTGGTTTACCGCGACGTCTACTTTCTACTCGCGGTGCTGTCTACGCTTGCCGTTACGCTTTACGCGCTCAAGTATTTCACCGTATTCACCGCTTGTGTGGACAGGGAGGAGCTGAACCTCAGCTCGGCGGTGGAGTACTCCAAATACATCATGAAAAACAAGACAGGCTCCGCGGCAAAGCTGATCCTCAGCTTTACGCCGTGGCTGCTGTTATGCATGCTGATCCTACCGGCGCTGTACGTTATCCCTTACATGACGCAATCGCTGTGCGTCGCGGCGAAATGGATGACGCAGGCGTCCTTTGAGGAGAACTGATATGAGAGTATCACTGTGTACGATCGCCCGAAACGAAGAACGGGCGTTAAACGGTCTTTTAAGAGATTTCAGAGACCAGAACTACCCCCACAACAAAATTGAGATCATTATGGTCGACTCGAACTCCACTGACCGTACCCACGAGCTGATGGATGAGTTCAAGGAAACGGATAACGGCTTCTATGCCGTCAAGGTCTATACCTGCTACGGCTCCAATCAGGCGGCGGCGTGGAACGTTGCGATCGAGCACGCCACCGGCGATATCATCATCCGCGTGGACGCTCACGCCCAGATCCCGCGCCAGTTTGTATCACGTAATGTCTTTAACATCAAAGAAGGCGAGAACGTCGTCGGCGGCGGTCGTCCCAATATATGCGCTAACCCCAATCCGTGGACAAAGACCCTGCAGGCGGCTGAGGAAAGCCTCTTCGGCTCATCGGTCGCGGACTATCGCCGACCTGCCGCTCAGAAAGAGTACCACGACAGCCTCTTTCACGCGGCATATCGCAGAGAGGTCTTTGCGAAGGTAGGCGGCTTTAATGAGGATCTGGGCAGAACAGAGGATAACGAGATGCACTACCGCATACGTCAGGCGGGCTACAAGATCTGCTGCTGTCCGGAGATCATCTCCTTCCAGCATACCCGCTCAACCCTCAAGCACATGATCAGTCAGAAATACGGTAACGGTTACTGGATCGGTCTTACCGTCGGCGTATGTCCGAAATGTCTCAGCTACTTCCACTTCATCCCCTTCGTATTCCTGCTGTCAATCATCGGCAGTCTGCTCTTCTGGATCGTGACAGGCCAGCCGGTGCTGCTCGCGATCATCGCCGCGATGTACGCGATGTTCAACATGGTCAACACGGTCGGCGCCTTCATCCTGAAGAAAACGCTGAACCCGATGTTCCTGATTCTGCCCTTCCTCTTCCCTATTCTGCACCTGAGCTACGGCGTCGGCACGCTGGTCGGACTGATCAAGCTGCCCCGCTGGAAAAAGAGTCTTGACGGCAGTTCACAGAGAAGGATCGAGGAGGTCAAGCAGGCTGTCAAAAACAACACCGTCATCTACGACGAAGAACAGGTAGAGGTATTATGAGTGAAGTACTGCAGCTCGACAGAGAGCTACTGAGAAAACTGCAATTAAAGGAGCTTGAATCCTTAGTATATTTCGACAACTTTTGTAAGGAATACGAGCTTAGATATTATCTGTTAGGCGGATGCGTCATCGGCGCGATCCGTCACGGCGGTTTCATCCCGTGGGATGACGACGTCGACATCATCATGCCCAGAAGGGACTATGAACGGATGCTGAGGCTATGGAAGCGGGAGGAAAGCTCCGAGCGTTTTTTGATGCTGAAAACGGACGGTGAAGTATTCACCGGCAACAGCTTTGCGACGCTGGTGGATATTTCCGCAACTATAGTAAAAGAAAACCAGCAGAATATCGACGTACCGCACGGAATCGTCACGGATATCTTCCCGATGGACGGATGTCCCGACAAGCGCCTGCAGCGCTACATGCAGTACTATCACGCGATGATGTACAGCCTGTTCATCACCGAAACTGTACCGACTAAGCACGGCAAGCTGATCGAGCTGGGCGGCAAGCTGCTGTTGAAGCTCTTCCCGAACCGTGATAAGCGCACCAAGATTTGGAAAAAGCACGAGAAGAAGATGACGCGCTACGCCTTTAACACGCACAAGAAATGCACCGAGCTCTGTGCCGGTCCGCATTATATGCTCAACGAGTACCCGCAGGAGGCGTTCAAGAAAGCGGAGTACCATGACTTTGAGGGCTTATCCATGCCCCTGCCGCAGGGCTATGACGAGTACTTACACATGGCGTTCGGCGACTACATGGAGATGCCGCCCGAGGACAAGCAGGTGCCGCATCACGATCTGGTTGCGCTCGATCTGGATACGCCGTGCATGGAATACAAGATTTCTCGATCAACAAATGGATCGGAACCGGTTGAGGAAACGATCGATGATGCAGTTACTGAATCAACTGAGGAAACGATCGCAAAAACCGCTGATGAATCAATTACGGTAACGGTTGAAGAATCGACAAGCGAATCCGACACTGTTCCGGAGTAATCAAACACCATTATCAAAAGAAAGACAGAGTAAAAGAATACGCGTTAAGTGTTTGCTGTACGGGGAGTTGACAGCAGGACGAAGGGCAGGCGCGCCTGCATTTTCTGTTATCGCCTTTGTCAAGTTTGAATCTTTGACAGAGTAAGAAAGAGGCGCATGCGTCCCGCGGTGTATTCTTTGCATCCCGCTGTTGCATATGGATAACCTCCTTATGCACATAGGAATGCAGAAGGAGGTTTTTATGTCAATCATCAAAAAATTTGCAGAATCATCCAAGGAACTCGGACACGTTCAAACGCTCGCTGTATGTGCGATGCTGCTTGCGCTGCGCGTAGTACTCGGTATCTTCTCAAACTTCACGCTGGCGATCATGCCCTTCGTCAAAATCGGCTTTTCGTTCATCCCGATCGTGATCGTCGCCTATCTGTACGGTCCCGTATGCGCGGGCATCGTTTCCGGCGCGGGCGATATACTCTCGATCATCATCTCAAACCCCACCGCCTTCTCGATGAACCCCGCGCTGACCGCGTGTTATGTGTGGGAAGGCATCCTGTACGGTATGATCCTGTACAAAAGCGATATGTCGCTGAAACGGATCATCATATCGAAGGTCGCTGTGCTTGTACTCTGCACCCTGCCGCTGAACACCATCGTGCTCAGCGGGATGATGAATATCCCCTATCTGCAATTACTGCTGTACCGTGCGGCTGTACTGGTGCCGTTCGGCGTCGTGGAGGTCATCATCATGCGATTTATCAAACCGCTGCTTGATCGGATCAAGTTTATCAAAGCATAAAGAAAAGCACCTCGGTTTTGAGGTGCTTTTTTCATATCAGATTTAATTATAAAGCCGCTTTGATCAGAGTCAGAAGCTCGTCATAAGTATCGCAGGCGGGAATGTCGGGATAATCCGCCTTGATGCTGTCGGGAGCTCGGAACAGGAAGCCCGCCTTACTCGCTTGGATCATCGCGAGGTCGTTGAAGCTGTCGCCGCTGGCAATGGTCTCGAAGCCGCAGCTCTGGAGTGCGCGGACGGTAGTCAGCTTGGTCTTTTCACAACGGAGCTTATAGTCGGTGATCTTACCGTTCTCATCAACGACCAGTTCATTGCAGAAGATAGCCGGCCAGCCTAACTTCTCCATCAGGGGCTTCGCGAACTGAGAGAACGTATCGCTGAGGATGACCGCCTGGGTGATCGAACGCAGCTCGTCGAGAAACTCCTTCGCGCCGGGCATCGGGTCGATCTTTGCGATGGTTTCCTGGATTTCTTTAAGGCCGAGACCGTGCCGATCAAGGATATCCAGACGATACTTCATCAGCTTATCATAATCGGGCTCGTCGCGGGTCGTGCGCTTGAGTTCCGGGATACCGGAAGCCTCGGCAAATGCGATCCAGATCTCGGGAACCAGTACGCCTTCAAGATCCAAGCATACAATATTCATGATAAATCCTTCCTTTACGAGTAGTTTTCATATATGCATATTAAACTACAGATCAGCGGATTTGTCAAGTAATAAACTTCCCGGGGTGAAAGCAGACCTATTTTAAATCGGTTGAGATTGCCACAGCCCCTAAAGTGGCTTCGCAATGACTATTTCATAAATGCACGCGTACCAAAAGACGCTTCGCAATGACTATTTCATAAATGCACGCTGCAAAAGGGGGCTGTCGCGTGACAGCCCCCTAACGTTCATTGATTAGTTTTGTGTATCGGGATTGTAGTTATAGAACTTGCACCAATCCTGATCATCGGAATTTCTGTTCGCATCGTCAATCACTACCCAGATCTCGGGATACTCGTCATAAGAGATCGGACCGTAGTCCTTGGTCTGCGGAGAACCGGTGCCCTCGCTGATGATGAAGTAGTAATCAAGACCGCCCGGAATCGGGAAGGTGACGTCATACCACTCAGCGCCGGCTTCCTTGCTCAGGGTCAGACCCGGCCACGAATCATAGCAGTTGATCGGTGAACCGGTGCCGTCATAAGCCCATGCCCACAGGTTGGGATCCCAGGAATCGTCGCCGGTGTGCTTGACGTGCATGATCGGACTTGCAACACTGTAAACATACAGATACTCGACATACTTGTCGCAGGTCACGATACCGGAAGCGTTCGCGGGCGCCTTATCGAGCTTGTAGTAAGCGATCCTCTGAGGCTCGGTGGTGTAAGGCTCGCCGTAACGGATACGGGTCTCGCCCGCGGGAGTCAGCGCACGCTTGGAGCCGTCTTCCTTAAGGGTCGCGTGACGGGTGGTGATCGTGTAAACGGGCTTGATCATTCCGGCAAGGTAACGCTGCAGCATGGTAGCGTCGGGGATATCGGTCTCGCCGTTTACGTCATAATCGCCGCGCTTCTCATGCTCTTCATCCAGGGTGATGACCTCGCAGAGGAAGCGCTGCAGAACGGTCACGTCGATAACGTCCAGCTCACCGCTGTCATCGATATCGCCGTTCGGGACACGGAAGGGAGTGGGAACATAGTCGACAAACTTGAAGTTTACGACCTGATCTTCTTCGGTGAAGACGCCTTCGGTATTGCCCTCTACGCTGCCGAGCTCATACTCGAGCGGAACCGCGTCGTCAGCGGTTACGGAATAACCCTCGCCGGGCTTACCGAGAACGGAACTGCTGGAGAGAACCTCACCGGTCGCGTCAACAATATTGTTCAGGGTGATCTTGGAGAACTCGCTCTTGAGGTTGGCCTCCTCAAAGGTGCTCTTCTCGACCGCTACGATCGCGGAGCTTGCGGGCAGCTTGAAGGTCAGACCCTTGCACTCGTCGAGCTTGGTGATACCGGCAGCCTTGTCGTTGACAACGATGACCCACTCGGTATTCTCGTCGATGGTCTTGTCCTTTCTCAGCTTAGCGGACTTGAAGGTATAGGTCTTGTCGGAGGTGGAGCCGTTGTAGAATACGGCGATCTTGTTCCACTCGCCCTCGGTGTTGTTATGGATGGTGTAAACGATGGTATCAACGGAACCGGAGGTCTCTACAAAGTACTCGTAGTTTCCGCCGTCCTTCTGGGTGACCTTAGCGGTGAAGGGAGAGAAGCTCTTTCTCAGTTCGAAGAGACCTCTGTAGTAGGAAACGAGGTCGGCGTTGGTCTTTAAGAGTGACCAGTCGATCATGTTGAGGGTCGCGGCGCTCTTGTAGGAGTTCTCGTCGCCGTCCTTGGAACGGCCCATCTCCTCACCGGCGAGCAAGAAGTCGATACCCTGAGAGGTGTTGATGATCGCACTCGCAAGCTTATTGGAGGCGATAGCCTTCGCGTAGCGCGCGCGGTAATCGGCTCTGGTACCCTCGGAAGCGGCAACCAGCTTATCATACAGGGTCATGTTATCATGGCAGGAAGCGTAGGTTACGGTCTGCTCGGGGGTGACGGCAGTCCATCTGCCCCCCTTGCCTACGGAGTTGGCGCGAATACCCGCCGCAACGTCGGGAGCAAGGATCTTGGAACCGTTGACAAAGCCTCTTGCGGTAGCGCCGTCAAATACGCCGCCCTTGATACCGTCGCGGATCTGGTCGTTGAAGAAGCCGATGCGGGTCGGGAGCTTAGATGCGTTGGTCTGAACGGTCATGTAGGTAGCGGTACCGGAGCAGGTTACGGGATCATAAACGGTATTGCCTGCCCAGCCTTCGCCGTACATAAGGATACGGGGGTCGATCTGATCCATATCGTCGCGGATCATGGTCATGGTCTCGCCGTCATGAACGCCCATCAGGTCGAAGCGGTAACCGTCGATATGGTACTCGTTCGTCCAGTAGTTGAGCATCTCGCGCATGTACTTACGGTACATCGCGCGCTCGGAGGCGGTATCGTTACCGCAGCCGGACTGCTGGCTGTAGGTGCCGTTGGCAGCCATTCGATAATAATACTCGGGAACGGAATAGGTGAAGCAGGAATCAACGGAGTAGGTGTGGTTGTACACAACGTCCATGATAACGCCGATACCGGCGTCGTGGAGCGCCTTAATCATCTGCTTGCACTCGTTGATACGAACGTTGCCGTCATAGGGGTTAGTAGAGAAGGAGCCCTCGGGAACGCCGTAGTTTTTAGGATCATAGCCCCAGTTGAACTGGCTGTCATCGCCCGCCTCGTTGATGGTGGCGAAGTCATAGAAGGGGTTGATCTGAACATGAGTGATACCGAGCTGCTTTAAGTAGTCGATACCGGTTGAGAGGACACCTTCGTTGTTGAGAGTAGTTCCGGTCTCAGTGAAGCCGAGGAATTTTCCGCGGTTCGCGTCAGACACGCCGGAGTTCGGGTTGTAGGAAAAGTCCTTGACCTGAACCTCCCAGATAATCGCGTCGGTCTGAGAATCGGTAAAGACGTGATGATCGTCATTCCAGCCCTCGGGATCGGTCTTGTCGAGGTCAACGACCATGGAGCGGTCGCCGTTCACGCCGACTGCATGAGAGTAGATATCCTGCGTCTCATGGGTCACGAAACCGGAGCTGTGGTAGATGTGATCGGGATTGGTGATGGTGTAGGTGTAATAGGTGTTGACGATGTCGCCGTCTACGGTAACGGTCCATACGCCCGTCCATTTTTCACCGTCCATCAGCTTCTCCATCTGAGTGGTGCCGAGGTTGGCGGCGCCCTCTTCCCTGTCGGAGCCGGTCGCATAGCGGTTGAGCTTGACCTCAGTCGCCAGGGGCGCCCATACCTTGAAGGTGGTGGCATTGGGAGAATAGATCGCGCCTAATTCTCCGTCGTAGGCATATTCTGCGTCCAGAGCCATAGCGGCGTCGCTGTAGGGATTGTCGGCAGCGGAAGCGGAAACGACCGCTACGCTGAGCATACCCGCAACAAGCGCTAAGGTCAGCAGCAGAGCTATAACCTTCTTTGTCTTTTTCATGCAGTTTCCTCCTTAAATAATATAAATGTTATGAAAAAGCATTGGTTAACCAATCAGTCATCAATGCTGATTGCCTTCATTTTACGTTTTTTATTCGTTCTGAGGATGATCGCGATCACACCGAGCAGAACGATAGCGCCGCCGGCGATCAGGATATAGATCAGGTAATCGGCGCGGGGCTTCTGGTAGTACACCAGCACGTTCAGCTCAACGGGTGTGAACAAAGCGTTGCTGTTGCTCTCCTCAAAATACTCGTAACCGTCAAAATCGAGTATCTCCAGCTCGAGCTTATCCCCCTCTACGCCCATGTAGGACTTGCGGTCGAGGATCTTGCCGTCCTCGGCGAGATAGATCACATTTGCGCGGCACTGATAATCGCCGTCGACCTTTTTGTCCTCTTTCTTCTTCTCCTCGACCTGCTTATATCGGAAAACAACGTCGATCGGCTCATCGGTATAGTTACCGGCAGCGTTATCGGGAAGATTATCCAGATCGAGCGAATAACCCTTCACACCGGGAATCGTCGGGGTGAAATAACGCTGACCGACGCGATTTGTCATAACAATGGTATCGGCAAGCTGCTTGTCCTTCTCACTGAGGAAACGGATGGTGACGGTGGAATAATCTCCCTCGTATTGCTCAACGGGAACGTTGACGACCTCATACAGCTTATTGAAGCTGCCGTTCAGGCTGCCCTTGGAAACGATGTTATAATTGAACAGCAGAGCGGACGGAGCTTCGGCTGTGTAGGACTCGCCCTTCTTACCTTCGAGGCGCTCCTCACAGATGACCTCGCCGCTCTTCTTATCCGTATAGCGCATGTAAACAACGCTCTCAGGCTCCTTCTGAGCAACAGAAGCAAAGCCCTCCTTGTCAATCAAAACAGCGGCGCAGCCGGCGGGAACCATGATTGTACCGGAAACGTTATCCATCGCGCGCAAGCCCGCGAATTCACCGTCGGCGACCTGTACCCATGCTCCGACAGGCAGGGTGACCTTTGCGCTCTTCTCCTGATCGCCGTTATAGATGACGACCGCGGAGGCGGAGCCGCTTGCCGCTACGCTGTACGCCAAAGCTGACTTTGTATCCGTCTCGAGCGATTCACGCTTCGCGGAACCGTCGCGCAGGGCGGGAACCGCCTTGCGGATCGCGATAAGGCCGCTGTAATAATCGGTAAGCGTCGCGTACTTATACCGCGATTTCCAGTCGATCTGATTGATCTCAACGGAAGAAATATAGGAATTTTCATCCCCCTGCTTGGTACGCGCCATCTCTTCACCCGCAAGCATGAACGGCATACCGTTGCTCATCAGGACGATCGCGGCCGTCAGGCGATTCATCTTAACCAGATCCTCGCGGCGTTCGGAATATTTGCCGTCGTGATGGACCGAATCGGTGAGTTTATCATATAAAGTCAGATTATCGTGGCAGGAAGCGTAGTTCACACACTGGTCGGGCGTCTTTGCCCAGCCGCCGCCGTCGCCCTCAACGGTGCTTCGTACACCGGACTTGGACGAGCCCTTCTGTACAAAGCCGGGCTCCTTCGCGTTGAAGTTCGAGCCCTTGATCGCGTCGCGTCCGGTATCATTGAAAGCGCCGATCCCGGGGAGCAGATACATATTGCTCTGATTAGCGAGCTTGACGTCGGGCTGCACGGTAGTCTGCATGTTCCACGCTTCGCCGTACATCAGGATCTTCTCTCCGTCGGGAAGCGTATTCAAATCGGCGCGGATGCCCTGCATGGTACCTACGTCCATCAATCCCATCAGATCAAAGCGAAAGCCGTCGATATGATATTCGCTCGCCCAGTACTTCACCGAATCACGGATCAGCTTACTGACCATGAAACGTTCGGTAGCAACGTCGTTTCCGCAGCCTGAGCCGTTTGACCAACTGCCGTCCTCGTTGAAACGATGATAGTAAAACGGAACAATATGATGGAAGAAGGAATCCTCCGAGAAATAGGTATGATTATAGACTACGTCCATGATAACGCCGATTCCCGCCTTGTGAAGTGACTGGATCATCTGTTTACACTCCTTGACGCGGGTTATACCGTCGTAAGGATTCGAGGAATAGGAGCCCTCGGGAACGTTATAGTTCTTCGGATCATAGCCCCAGTTATACTGATCGTCGATAGGCTTCGACTCATCAATAGAGGCAAAATCGTAGAACGGGTTGATCTGGACATAATTCACGCCGAGTTCCTTTAAGTAGCTGACGCAGGTAGAGAGGTTCTCTTCCCTGCCCTCGTAGGTCGTGCCTTCCTCGGTAAAGGCAAGGAACTTACCGCGATTTGCCTCACTGACGCCCGAATCGGGATCAGCAGAGAAATCACGCACGCTGACCTCCCATACGACCGCATCGGTCGCGCTGCCGACACGCTTGAAGCTGTCATCCTTCCAGCCCTCGGGATCGGTATCGCGCAGATCGAGGATCATACCGCGGTTGCCGTTCACACCGGCGGACTTTGCGTAAGGGTCGACGACCTCATGCGTCTCACCGTTGGCGGTCACCTTATAAGTGTAATACATATTCTTATAGTCGCCGGGCAGAGTGATATACCATGTTCCGACGGTCTTGGAAAACTTCATCGGCTTGATAGCGATGGTGTTGAAGCCCTCCTCCTCATCGGAGCCGGTTTTATAGATACAAACCTTAACTTCATCCGCGGTCGGCGCCCAAAGCTTGAAATTGGTATAATCCGGCGTGTAGTTCGCTCCAAGATCATTGTCGCTGTAGACCGTTTTGTCAAGTCTCTTGGCATAACCGTCATAGCCGTAGCTTTTTGGATGGAGCGGCGGCTCGGTGGGCTTCTGAGTCGGTTTCACGGTAGGCGCCTCGGTGGGCGGCTCGGTCGGGGGCTCGGTTTCGATAATCTCTGCAATCGTAGGCGCTTCAGGCATGGTCTCAACCTCCTGTACTTCGGTCTCACCCTCTGCATAAAAGCCGACAGAAGCGACCGTACAAAGGCAAATAAAAGCCAAAAATAGTGAAATTACACGTTTATAACTCAATTCGACTACCTCAATTTAGCATGTTTATACATCATTATCATATCAAATAAGACTACATATTTAATTCCGAATTAGAATTATATTTATAAATATTATACAATATTTTACAGGATATTCCATCGTCACCGATAACGCTCCGCTGCATAGAATATAACAGTAACAGGAAAGGAGCCATGTATCGATGGTAACATATACAGTCAGACCGGGCAATACCCTTTACGCGATCGCGCAGTTCTTCGGTACAAATCCCGAAGAAATCGCCGAGGCAAACGGACTGGTGCCTCCCTACACCATTTTTCCCGGGCAGGAGCTGCTCCTCCCGATCGAGGAGATCCGGTCGCCGCGCTACTATGTAGTACGTCCGGGCGATACGATCCTGTCGATCGCAGATCGCTACGGTTTAGAGCTCGAGAACATCCTGAGCCTGAATAAGCTCGAGAATCCCAACATCATCTATCCCGGCCAAATACTGAGACTGACGAAATGAACGACGCCGCCGCTTGAGATACAGCGGCGGCAATTCTAAATTTATATGTATATGACAAAAGCGACAGCTGCGCTGCCGCCGTTGTTCGGTCGCCTTATGCCGAAGGCTCCTTGACCTTTTTGATCCCGTAGATCTTCCTGAGGAAGAACGAGAGGATCTTCGGATGATCCAATACAACTACCTTCATCGCTGCCTCCTTGTCAAACAGGTGATGATGAGCACGATCGCCGCTATCACACACACTGCTTTTGTCGGTAGGATCGAGGCTGTCAGCAGCCCCAGTCCGAAGGAGATCGCTGTGGCACAGCTGTTCTTACGACATCTCATTTTCATCACCCTGTATATACTACGCAAACGGCGCAGAAATGTTACCGTTGAAATATCGACGGACTTTTGATACAATAGGAAATGTATTCGATTGAGATTGCCGCAGCCATGACGGGCTTCGCAATGACATAATTAATGATATGGTGATATCATGAGAGAAGTAAAAGTAACGAAGAATGACGCGGGTCAGCGGCTGGACAAGTACCTCTCCAAGCGGTTTAAAACCATGCCGAAGTCGCTGATGTATAAATACCTGCGCACAAAATATATCAAGTTAAACGGAAAGAAGGTACAGCCCGAGGTGTTCCTCAGCGAGGGCGACGTGCTGACCTTCTATATCAGGGACGAGTTCTTTGAGGAGCAGAGAAGCTACGACTTTATGAAAGCCGGAAAACAGCTCGATATCCTCTATGAGGACGAGAACATCCTCCTACTGGATAAAAAGATCGGCGTTATCTGTCATCAGGACAACCGCTACGACAGCGATACACTGAACCTGCGCGTTCTGCGCTATCTGTATGACAATGGAGAATACAAGCCCGATACGGAGCACAGCTTTACCCCTGCATTATGCAACCGCATCGACCGCAACACCGGCGGAATCGTGATCGCGGCGAAGAATGCCGAAGCGCTCCGCGTGATGAATCAAAAGATTCGCGACAGGGAGATCGAAAAATACTATCTGTGCGCCGTCAAAGGTACGCCGAAGCCCGAGCACGCGATCCTCACAGCCTATCACTCTAAGGATGAGCGCACCAATACGGTCATCATACACGACAAACAGCGCGAGGGCGATAAGTTGATCATCACCGAATACACGGTTTTGGATTCCGCTGACGGCTTATCGCTCTGCGAGGTGCTCCTGCATACCGGCAGAACGCACCAGATTCGCGCGCATATGGCGCATATCGGACACCCGCTGCTCGGGGATGAAAAGTACGGCGACAGAAAGCTCAACGCAAAACTGCATATGAAGCGACAGGCGCTGTATTCATATAAGCTGACCTTCCGCTTCACCTCTCCCGCCGGTTGTCTGGAGGGGCTGAACGGAAAAAGTTTCTCAGTAAAGAACGTATGGTTTGCAGAACACGGAAAGCTCAATATCAAAGGCTCCCTGTAAACGGGGAGCCTGACAATTACTTTTCGGGATTGATCCTGAGCATTGCGCACATCGTACCGCGGTCACCCTTGGTAGCGCGATGGCTCCAGAGCAGATCACTGTTGTGCTGTGTACAGATGTCGCTCAAGGTGATATTCCCGGGCTTTACGCCGCAGGACACCAGGATCTGACGGTTGCACTCGAGCATATCGACCATGTACTTGCCGCCGTCCTTGGGAAATACGAACTTATCGGAATCAAGACCGAGCGCGTAGAACTCCTTCGCGCACGGCTCATCGACCTCATAACAGCAGACTGATATATTCGGACCGACCGCACAGACAAGATCGGCGGGATCGGTACCGAAGCTGTCGGTCATGGTTCGGATGACCTTCTCGGCGATCCTGCCGACAGTGCCGCGCCATCCGGCGTGTGCCAGACCGATCGCATGGGTCACGGTATCGACAAAGAAAAGCGGTGTGCAGTCGGCATAGTAGGTGCATAACGTCACGCCCGGCTCGATGGTCACGAGGCCGTCTACGCTCTCGATATCCTTCGCCCGGTAAATGCCGATACCCTTCTCGGCGGAGGTACACACCCTGACAAAGGTATGATGATCCTGAGAGGACGCGACCAAAGAGCTGAAATCAAAGCCCGCCGCCTTACAGAATCTCTTATAGTTCTCGGTGACCGCCTCGGGATCGTCATGATCAAAGCTCATATCCATCGGGTGGATGGTACGGGTACCCTCCCCAATCTTTGTCGAAAAAGCGTGGCGGATAAAGGGAATGGCGCTGAGGCTGTCATAGGTCAGATAAGAAACGCCCTCACGGTTATTGAGGGTGAACACATCGGATCGAAAAGTCATTACATCACCTGTTTTTTAAAGTTGCTGTTATTATACTACGTTCACGAACATCTTGCAATAGTCAAAAACAGATGTTATACTGAGATACAGACAGGTCAAAACTGCCACAGCTTAAACAATTGTTTCGGCTGTGCGATATACTGATTAATTATGATGGTGATATTATGAAAAAGAAACTGTTTGGAAATAATATAGCCGTGTCGTGCGTGTACTGCGAACATTCTAAAACCGAGGGTGAATCACAGTACTGCACCAAGAACAAAAGCCTGAAAAACGGTAAATGCAGCAAATTCAAATACAACCCTATCATGCGCGAGCCTAAGGGGATGGCTCCCCTGAAAAGCTTTTCCAAAGAGGACTTCGAGCTGTAAACGATCGTTCAAGCTATGTATCGATAATAAATTATAAGGAGATCACGGTGGAAAACTCACTCTACACCAAAAACAAGGTCATCCGTATCTGCTCCGCGGTCGCCGTGTACCTGCTGGCACTGCTGTATGCGATCATCGCGGTCGGGAGCATCGTGCAGACCAGTCATATCGACCCCGCCAATCCATACAGCGAGCGGATCACCTTTGACAGCGATCTGATATTCACCAATCTGGCGCTGATCGGACTGAGCGTCATGGCAGCTCTTACGATGATGCGAAAGCATATCGAGATCAGCAGACTGAATACTCGCTTCATCGTCGGGGTAATGCTGCTGTTCACAACGGTGCTCTCGCTCGCGTGGGTGAATATGGTTCGGTCGGTACCCTCGGGTGACAGCATGACCCTGCTGAATACCGCAAAGAGCGCTTCACAAGGCAACTTCGGAAATCTGGTCAACTCCGGGGCGAGCTACGGCAACCACAGTTACTTTGACTTTTATCCGAACGAACTGGGCTTTGTTCTGTTTGAACAGCTTTTCTATACCCTTTTCGGCAGCGGAACGAGCGCGTTGGTATTCCAGATCATCAACGTGATCGCATTGGACGCGGTCTATATCGGACTGGTGATGATCGTCAAGTACGCATTTGACCGTCCTTCTGTAACGAATCTGAGTGCGATTCTACTGACGCTGTTCCTACAGCCGATGTTCATCACAACCTACGTCTACAGCTATCTGATCGGGCTTTCGTTCATCGTATGGGCGATCTTTTTCGCACTCCGCTTCATGAAGGAGAACAAGCTGCTGTACGCGGGACTCGGCATACTGACGGCGATTCTAGGCTATATACTCCGCCCCGAATACATGGTGATCCTGATCGCGGTATGCATCGCGCTGGTGCTTCATGCGGTCGACAGGAAGAAGTGGCTCTCGATCGCGATGGCGGCATTGATGGTGCTCTGTGCCTTCGGCGCACAGAAGCTGGTCGTCGCGGGCTACAGAAGCGCGAGCGGCGGCAAGCTCAATACCCACCTCTCGTCAACCGTCAAGCGCTACGCGGGTATCAGCGAATCCGGCATGGCGCCGTGTTGGTATAACGCGGTTGACTTCAACACGCTCTTAGGCTCAAATATGGATATGAAGGCGGCGGATGAATCCGCGAAGCTCGGCATCAAGGAACGAACGCAGAGCTTATCCGCGTCCCGTCGTACCGTCGAGTTCTTTAAGGAAAAGCTTCTCAGCCAAATCAACGAGCCTACCTTCCAGTCCATTTGGCTGAGTCAGGTCAGGGAACATGATCTCCCGACGAACGAGAAGCTCTCCCCCATCGTAGAATCCGTATATACCGGCGGCTTGAAGCTTCTGCTCGATAACTGGTTCCACTACTTCAACATGATGGTACTGCTGTTCTCGTCAGCGGGGATGATATGGCTGATCCTGCGAAAAGCGCTCTGTCCGCAGACGCTGATCCTACCGCTGTCAGTCACAGGCGGCATCCTATACCACATGCTGTATGAAGCTAAAAGCCAATATATGCTGCCGTACTTCATCTTCCTCATCCCCCTCGCGGCTTATGGGATGATCGAAAGCACCAAAGCAATTTATTTTCTGTTAAAGAAAATAAAAAGCAAGTTGAACAAGGAAACCGAAAAGGCACCCGTTGAAACAGAATAATAGACACAAAAATGCCCGTCGACTGTGACGGGCACTCTTTATTCAATTTTAGCGTTGATAGTATGAGGCGACCTTCCTCAGCTTTCGCGTAGCGGCGCTGATATGTCGAGAGACAGTGGATTTAGAAAGACACATCGTCTTAGCGATGTCCTTCATCTTGATACCTTCCAAATAATACATCGTCAGACAGCTGCGCTGGCGGTCGGTCAGCTCGTGGCGGATCGCGCGGAGCAGGATCTTTCGCATCCGCTCACGCTCGGGACGGTTGGTAGAACCATGTTGATAGAGATGAAAAGCGATCAGATCGCTGCTTTCATCCGTCAAGTACATACGCTCATGCCGCATCGCTGTGCTCCTGTGCTCGACTGCTCAACAGCTCGGCGGTCTTTAGCAATTCGCGATAGATCACCCGGTAGGAGATTATCGCGTCGCTGATCTGCTTCCGCATATCGGCGGTCAGGTTTCGATCGTTCAAAAGGGCTTTCTTCTTCTCAATCACGGCTTGTACACGGGAAGCATTCTCGCGGTATTCCTGTGCCCATTCAAGATAATTCATGTCTGTTCCTTTCGCTCATCTGCATTTACTTTTATAAAACCGGACGTATTCACTGAGCATGGGGCTCGCTCATCATCGGCAGGGATTTAGCATCATTCTCCCTTTCGATACTTCTATTTTACCATAGAAATACAGATAAAGCAAGTGATTTTAGAATATTTGTTCGAATTATTTTCAAAAATATATCGGCGATTCCGAAAAATCGCCGACGATTGATATTATTGTTCAGTACTGTTCTTCTCCGATTTCTGTCTGCGGGATTCCTTAGGCGGGACTTCAGCGGTCTTTTTGATGACTTCGACATGATCGTAGCACCGCTTGAACACGATACGGCCCTCGAAATCTTTTCCGCATCTAAGGCAGCGGAAGTTCGCGCGAAAGCTGCGATTCTTCAAACGCCACTTACTGCGCCTGAGAGCGCGTCTACCGCACTGCTCGCAGTTGAAGTACATCTGGTGTCTGTCAACGCCGGGATCCTTCAAATCACAGATATTATAGTTCTTGAAGGTGACCCTGCTGTAGAAGTCATCATCACAGCGATAGATGAACTCCTTCAACAGTTCCTCGTTATAAAGCGCCTTGAAGCAGGCAGCGGAGAGCTCCGCGTCCTGATACGCCCGATGGAGCTTTCCTTCCTCAAAGGTAAGTCCGATCGCTTCGGCGCATGCGGACAGACCCATCTGGTGATGGCGGTCGGTGTAGTTCAAAGCGCGCTCGCAGTACTTCTGTAAATTCACATAGTACTGTAAAAACGAAACCTTGTTATTTCCGAAGAAATAGCGGTAGTTCTCCATCAGCACGAGGATATCACTGTTGCTCCACGTGAGCAGCACGCCGTCACCGAGGAACTTACGGAACTTTGAGCACACATGAGAGAAGGTATTGTGGCTCTCCTTGAGCTCGTCGATCGTGATGTGCGTCAAGGCGGATACATGCGAATTGAGCTTCTTGCTGATCTGCGGTGTGACCAGTTCGGAGAAGGTATCGATGATATTTAATTGTTCGTCACATTTAACGGCGCCAAACTCGATAATCTCATTAACAAAGCGATGTCTGTGCTTGGAATACGCGGCGTTAAATTCAAGATCAAGAATAATGTAATTCATGCAAACAGGGTTTGGGGTATGTGCGGGGCACCCCTGCCCGAACAGATTTTATCAATATTTACTGACCAAAATTATTTATTGCGGAACTGGTGCTTCATGCGCTGTTCCTTGCTGAGGATCTCCTTACGCATACGGATGCTGACGGGAGTGACCTCGACCAGCTCATCATCCGCGATAAACTCCAGACACTGCTCGAGAGAGAGGATGGAGGGCGGCGTGAGCTTTAACGCGTCATCCGAGCCCGAAGCGCGGGTATTGGTGATATGCTTCTTCTTACAGACGTTGACGGTGATATCCTCCGCCTTGGGACAGGCGCCGACGATCATACCCTCATAGACGTCTACGCCGGGTCCGACAAAGAGTCTGCCGCGCTCCTGAGCGGCATAAAGGCCGTAGGTGACGGTCTCGCCGGTCTCGAACGCGATCAGCGAACCCTGATGGCGGGTGACGATATCGCCCTTATACGGCTCGTAAGAATCAAAAACGTGGTTCATGATACCGTTACCGTTGGTATCGGTCAGAAACTCGGGGCGATAGCCCATCAAGCCGCGGGACGGGATGCGGAACTCGATGTGAGTCGAGCCGCCGTCGCGCGTTCCCATGTTGATCAGCTCCGCCTTACGGGAGCCGAGCTTCTCCATAACGGCGCCGACATATGCCTCCGGCACCTCGATCATCAGGTACTCGATCGGCTCGCAGAGGACGCCGTCGATCATCTTGGTGATGACCTGCGGACGGCTGACCTGGAACTCGTACCCCTCGCGGCGCATGGTCTCGATCAGGATAGACAGGTGCAGCTCGCCTCTGCCGCTGACCTTGAATGTATCGGCGGAGTCGGTCTCCTCCACGCGCAGGGCAACGTTGGTCTCGACCTCCTTGAACAGTCTGTCACGGATATTGCGGGAGGTGACGTACTTGCCCTCTCTGCCCGCGAAAGGAGAATTATTGACGATAAAGTTCATCGAAACGGTCGGCTCGTCGATCTTGACAAACGGGAGCGGATCGATGTGATCGGGAGCGCAGATCGTCTCACCGATGTTGATATCCGCAATACCGGATACACAGACGAGATCACCCATCTCGGCTTCGTCGCACTCCACACGCTTCAAGCCCTCAAACTCATAAAGCTTACTGACCTTGACGTTGGTGGTGGTGCCGTCCTGATGGCAGAGAACCGCCTGCTGACCGGACTTGACACGTCCGCGCTCGACTCTGCCGATGCCGATGCGTCCGACATATTCGTCATACTCGATATTGGAGACGAGCAGCTGGAGCGGCGCGTCGACCTCACCTTGAGGAGCGGGGATCTCGCGGATGATTGCCTCGAACAGCGGCTTCATATCAGGGGTCATCTCATACGGATCAAGGGAGGATACGCCCTCTCTCGCGGAAGCATATACGACAGGGAACTCGAGCTGATCATCATCGGCGCCGAGCTCGATAAAGAGATCGAGCACCTCGTCGATGACCTCCTCGGGGCGGGCGCCGTCACGGTCGATCTTGTTGACGACAACCAGCGGCTTCTTACCGAGTCCGAGTGCCTTTTTCAGCACGAAACGGGTCTGCGGCATACAACCCTCGAAAGCGTCAACCAGCAGCAGAACGCCGTCGACCATCATCAGGATACGTTCTACCTCGCCGCCGAAATCGGCGTGTCCGGGGGTATCAACGATATTGATCTTGGTATCTCCGTACATGACGGAGGTATTCTTGGACAAAATCGTGATACCGCGCTCACGCTCCAGATCGTTCGAGTCCATGACGCGCTCGTTAACAACCTCGTTCGAGCGGAAAATACCGCTCTGGCGGAGCAGCTGATCGACCAGGGTGGTCTTACCGTGGTCGACGTGGGCGATGATCGCGATATTACGCAGGTTTTCTCTCTCTGACATTTGAATCACCTTGATTTTTCATATATGCGCCACAGGCGCAAACTTCCTTATAATACCATATCATTATAGCACTATTGACAGTACAATGCTATGTTAAAATTTACCGAAAAAGAAATCACATCGAAAAAAATATTATGTGCTTTACTTTGTAAGGAAAATCATGTATAATAACTATATATTTTCGTTAATCGGACTCGCGCTGAGCCGCGATAAACGAAGATGAAACACCGGCGGGTCGGCGGTCGCTACCTCCCTCCCGCTTTACAGGATAGATGAAATCTAATTTACGGGAGGTTGTTAATTATGGGATTAACACTTGCAGAAAAAATCATTAAGGCTCACCTTGTCACCGGTGAGATGAAGAAGGGTACCGACATCGGTATCCGTATCGACCAAACCCTCACCCAGGACGCGACCGGTACGATGGCGTATCTGGAATTTGAAGCGATGGGTATCGACCGTGTTCGCACCGAGCGCTCGGTCGCTTACATCGACCACAACACCCTGCAGACCGGCTTTGAGAACGCGGACGATCACCGCTTTATCCAGACGGTATGTAAAAAGCACGGTATCTGGTTCTCCCGTCCCGGCAACGGTATCTGCCATCAGGTTCACCTCGAGCGCTTCGGCATTCCGGGCAAGACCCTGATCGGCTCCGACTCCCACACCCCCACCGGCGGCGGCATCGGTATGCTGGCGATCGGCGCGGGCGGCTTGGATGTTGCTGTCGCGATGGGCGGCGGCGAGTACTACATCACCATGCCGAAGATCGTCAACGTAGAGTTAAAGGGCGAATTACAGGAGAATGTCTCCGCGAAGGATATCATTCTCGAAGTGCTGCGCATCATGTCCGTCAAGGGCGGCGTAGGCAAGATCATCGAGTACACCGGCGAGGGTATCAAGACCCTGAGCGTACCGCAGAGAGCGACCATCACCAACATGGGCGCGGAGCTGGGCGCTACCACCTCGATCTTCCCCTCCGATGAAAACACGCTTGAATTCCTGAAGGCTCAGGACAGAGCGGACGTATATACCGAGCTGAAGGCTGACGACGACGCCGAGTACGACGAGCATATCGTCATCGACTTAAGCGAGCTCAAGCCGCTGGCTGCCTGTCCCCACTCCCCCGACGCCGTCAAGTCCGTCGAGGAGCTCGAAGGCATGGTCGTCAACCAGGTCTGCATCGGCTCCTGCACCAACTCCAGCTACACCGATCTGATGAAGGTCGCGCATATTCTCAAGGGCAAGACCGTCGCCGACAGCGTATCGCTCGCGATCGCTCCCGGTTCCAAGCAGGTACTGAACATGCTCGCACAGAACGGCGCGCTGTCCGATTTGATCGACGCCGGCGCAAGGATCCTCGAGAGCGCCTGCGGTCCCTGCATCGGTATGGGTCAGTCGCCCAACAGCAAGGGTGTTTCCCTGCGTACATTCAACCGTAACTTCCTCGGCAGAAGCGGAACCAAGGACGCCGAGATCTACTTAGTATCCCCCGAGGTCGCCGCGGTATCCGCGCTGACCGGCGTGATGACCGATCCCCGCAAGTTCGCGGACGGCTACAAGGTCGATATGCCCGAGCACTTCCTGATCAATGACAATATGATTATCGAGCCCGCTTCCGTTGAAGAAATGGACAAGATCGAGGTTCTGCGCGGTCCGAACATCAAGGAATTCCCCAAGACCTCCGCGCTCTCTCAGGATATCAGCGCGACCTGCTCCTTAAAGGTCGAGGACAACATCACCACCGACCACATCATGCCCGCGGGCGCAAAGATCCTGCCCCTGCGCTCCAATATCCCCGCTATCTCCGAGTACTGCTTCACCGTATGTGACTCCGACTTCCCGAAGCGCGCCAAGGAGCTGGGCTCCTCTATCATCGTAGGCGGCTCCAACTACGGTCAGGGCTCCTCGCGTGAGCATGCGGCGCTCGCTCCTCTGTATCTCGGCGTCAAGGCGGTTCTGGTCAAGAGCTTCGCGCGTATCCACAGAGCGAACCTGATCAACGCCGGTATCATCCCGCTGGAATTTGCCGACGAGAATGATTACAACAACATCGAGCTGGGCGATAACCTTTACATCGAGGATATCCGCGGTCAGATCGCCGCGGATAACGGCATCACCATCATCAACAAGAGCAAGAACGTTGAGATCAAGACGAACTGCGTCCTGACAGAACGCCAGAAGGATATCATCCTCGCGGGCGGTCTGCTCAACTACACGATGAGTAAATAAGATTGAGATTGCCGCGATTCAAAAGAATCTCACAATGACTTTTATCAGTATGAAGGAGTAATAAACATGGCTAAAATACAGATGAAAACGCCGCTGGTCGAGATGGACGGCGACGAGATGACCAGAGTTATCTGGCAGATGTTAAAGGACAAGCT
Organism: uncultured Ruminococcus sp.; assembly: GCA_902785355.1. GTDB lineage: Bacteria > Bacillota > Clostridia > Oscillospirales > Acutalibacteraceae > Ruminococcoides. Next base: position 44,668 of record CACZYF010000003.1, read on the forward strand.
GATCCTTCCCTTTGTCGATCTTAAAAGCGAGTACTATGACCTCGGTCTGGTAAAGCGTAACGAGACCGACGATCAGATCACCGTCGACTCCGCCGAGGCGACCAAGAAGTACGGCGTAGCGGTAAAATGCGCTACCATCACACCCAACGCCGCGCGTATGGACGAATACAACCTCAAGGAGATGTGGAAGAGCCCCAACGGCACGATCCGCGCGATCCTCGACGGCACCGTATTCCGCCAGCCGATCCTCGTCAAGGGCATCACCCCCTATATTCCCAGCTGGACAAAACCCATCTGCATCGCGCGTCACGCTTACGGCGACGTTTACAAGAACACCGAGATGAAGGTACAGCAGGGCTCCAGAGCGGAGCTGTGCGTGACCGATAAGGACGGCAACGAATCCCGCGAGCTGATCTTCGACTTCAAGAACAGCGACGGTATCATCCAGGGTATGCACAACCTCGACAGCTCCATCAGCTCCTTCGCGAGAGCTTGCTTCAACTATGCGCTCGATCAGAACAAGGATATCTGGTTCGCGTCGAAGGATACCATCAGCAAGAAGTATGATCACACCTTCAAGGATATCTTCCAGAATATTTATGATAACGAGTATAAGGAAAAATTCGAGGCGGCAGGCATCGAGTATTTCTATACCCTGATCGACGACGCTGTAGCCCGCGTCATCCGCTCCGAGGGCGGTTACATCTGGGCTTGCAAAAACTACGACGGCGACGTCATGAGCGATATGATCGCGACCGCGTTCGGTTCCCTTGCCATGATGACCAGCGTGCTGGTCTCCCCTTCCGGCGTTTACGAGTATGAAGCGGCTCACGGAACCGTACAGCGCCACTACTACAAGTATCTCAAGGGCGAGGAGACCTCCACAAACTCCGTCGCCACCATCTTCGCATGGTCCGGCGCGCTGAGAAAGCGCGGCGAGCTCGACGAGCTGCCCGAGCTGTGCGACTTTGCCGATAAGCTCGAGAAAGCTACCATCGATACTATCGAAAGCGGTATCATGACCGGCGACCTCTACCTGCTGAGCTCGCTCGAAAACAAGAAGAAGGTCAACACCGAGGAATTCCTCGATGCTATCCACGATAAACTCGCTGAAATCGCTTAAGGAGAGAACTATGTCTAAAGTCGTTTCGATACAGGTTATCAGGAGATTACCTCGTTATTACCGTTTCCTGAGCGAGCTGGAGGCAAACGGCGTGGAACAGGTTTCGTCTACCAGGCTCGCTTCCATCATGAGCGCTACCGCTTCACAGGTGAGACAGGATCTCAACTGCTTCGGCGGCTTCGGAAGACAGGGCTGCGGTTACTCTGTTTCCGAACTCAGGGCAGAGATCGGAAAGATTCTCGGGCTCGATGATACGCATCACTCGATTCTGCTCGGTGCCGGAAACTTGGGCAGGGCGATCGCGACTCACCTCAACTTCGAGCACCTCGGCTTCAAGCTGGACGCGATCTTTGAAAAAGATCATAAACTGGTCGGTACAATGCTCAGAGGTATTAAGGTACTCCCCGATGACGAGATTGAAAATTATGTGAGCACTCATAACGTTGATACCGCTATGCTCGCGTTGCCGAAGGACTCTGTCGAAGCACTGATCGACAAGCTCTATGAGCTGGGAATCCGCAATTATTGGAACTTCAGCCATTTCGATATCTCGCGCAAATATGTCGATACGATTGTTGAAAACGTCCACCTCAGCGACAGCCTGATGACGCTGTGCTATCGTATAAACGAAAGGAAGCAATCTCTCGAAACTCATACTAATCCTTAATAAAAACCTTTATCAAGGATTAGTATCAAATAACAGAATAAGATAAAGTAACGGGGTTGTCTGTCAGACAGCCCCGTTACTTTTATAGCTTTACTTAAACTCTACAGATGAAAGAATATCAAAGAATGTATCTTCATAATCGTCGTAACTGCTCTTCAACGCTCCGCCCTGAAGCACCCAATAGTGTGAATCGCTCTTCCTACAAATAGTCAGATATTTATAAGTATAACCAAGGTCTTCATTCAGAAATTCGTAGGTGAAATATTTTTCTCCGTTTTTTTCCTCGATCTCACTCACATTGGTTCCCTTAGCGCTTTCATGATGCAGGTTGAGATAATCGTCCACTGTTTTCACTCCGGTATCTTCAAAGTCGCTGATCTTCTCCTTTAAAAGAGTTACCAGAACATTGTTCTTTTTATCAGTGATGATCGAGTCGATATCCGAATCATCGGGGATCAAGCTATTCATAAAATGATAACCTTCCGGAACGGTGATCTTAAAGTCATCGGTTTCCAGAACCGTTTCTTTATCGACATCTGTATCCAAATCAAAATCATTATCTGCGTCGTCTTTGTCGTCATCATCTTTATCGGTATCTGTCTTTTCCTCATCGGTATGCGAGGATTCGGTAGGAAGCTTGTCCGAAAGCTTGTCTGCGAACGACGAGCTTACACCGCACGCAGCCAGCGAGACCGCTATGATAACAGCAAGGATAATTGTCAGTGTCTTTTTCATGGTAAAACTCTCCTTTAAATAATATCGTCTGCAAAGTACATTCAGCAACAATAATTATTGCATTTCGATTTTTTTATTCCTGATCGTTACCGTCTTGTCGCAGATCTGCTCTGCGGCTTTCTTATGTGAAATAATGATACAGGTCTTGTTCTTTAATGCGCGGAGATTATGCAGAAGCTGCGCTTCAGTCTCTTCATCCAAGGCGGAAGTTGCCTCATCAAGGAGGATCACCGGGGCGCCGCTGAGCAGGGCGCGGGCGATGGCAACGCGCTGAACCTGTCCCTCGCTCAAACCGCCGCCACGTTCGGCGATCACCGTATCGAGACCCTTAGGCAGTTCGCTGATAAAATCATATGCACAGGCGGTCTTTGCCGCGTCGAGGATATCCTGTTCGGTAGCTTCAGGCGCGACAAAAGCGATATTTTCGCGCAGGGTTCCGGATAAAAGGAAATTCCCCTGAGGTACATAGGCGAACATTTTTCTCAGGCTTTTATCCACGATGTATCTGCCGTCATCAGAATCGATGTATATCTCACCGGAGATCGGTTGATAGACGCTCAGCAAGAGCTTCATCAACGTACTCTTACCGATACCGGAAATACCCTCGATGGCTATAAACTCGCCTTTCTGAACCTTTAATGAGGTATTTTGGAGTACGATATCACGATCAAAAGCAAAACTGATATCGTCAAAGCATATCGCGTTCATTTTCTGATACAGCTTGTCGGTATCAACTTCTGAGTGCAGCTCCGCTTCTTCGGGGATGCTCTCGATCTCCATGATTCTCTCAGCAGAGGCAAGCGCAGTAAAATAAGTCGGGAAAATATTGGAGATGCCCTGGATAGGTGTACGGATCTGACCGACCAGCGAAGTGATCTGCATCAACACACCGTAAGAGATCGCACCGTAATAAAGTTGAACGGCGCCCCAGCCCAGGCCCCAGACAAACGCTAAAGCAAAAAGCGCAGACATACCCGTACCGGTTATAATAGAGAAAATGTTTCTCTTACGCTGTGAGCGGTAGCTATCCTGCTGCAATTCGCCGAGAGATTTTGTCATACGATCCTGAGCGTCAAAGGTTTTGATCATCAAAATCGAACCCAGCCCTTCCTGCATCAAGGAGCGTATTCTTCCCTGCTTCTCCTGCACATCCTTGTGCATACGCTTGGTTACCGGTTTAAATAAAGTAGCAACAGCAAAAACAACACCTCCTACAACAACAAAACCCAACGCAAACCATATATCGATACTCAGCAAAATCGCAAATACGCCGATGAGCTTGACGATAAAAAAAACCAGATTCGGAATGATAGAGACGATCGCCGAGGTGACAACGCCGATATCCGCCGTAATACGATTCATCAGCTCACCGCTGTGGTAGGCGGATATTCTCGCATAATCCTTGACCAGAATATCGGAAAACAGCTTTCTCTCAAGCTGTATCTGAAGCTTCGTACTAACCTTAAAAATCAGGTCGCGTGCCAATACCAGCGACGCTATCTGGATCAGCGTAACGCCGAGATACAGCAAGCCGTAATGAATCACGTCGTCAAAGCTGCCGCCGTTGACGCCCTTTACCGCGGCGTCAACCAGATCACGCGCATAGATCGTGTTATACACACCGATAAAAGCGTAAACACCGTAAATAATCGTTAATAGTATGATATTGTGCAGCTGAGGCTTCGCGCCGGATATGATCCAGCGTAACGCGCCGTTCTTATTTTTTGACACAAATATCCTCCAATACATCAATCAGTTTGACAAGCAGTCAGCTCATCGTTTAACGAGCGATAAACATACAGAAGCGGTACCTCTTCCCCACTCTATCATACCGATCATATTCTCTCTAAAATAAAATCAAGATCATTGACGTCCCTGACGCCGTAGAAATCGACGCGGTGCATTACGCGCTCCAGGATAAACAGCGTGTGCTTGGTGCGTTCCTGACGGCAGTTCTCTGATACAGCATGCATGAACAGCGGTACAAAATCCTTTGCTTCGATCTTTCTTAAGGAATCAAAGCGTTTACTGTCAACAAATACGATCGAAGAAAGCTTGAGCTTCCTACCGGTTTTGGAACGGAAACCATTCTTACCGAAAGGCGTATCAAAAACAAAATAGTCATCATCCTGCATACGGATACCGGGATAATCATAAACAAATGCCAGCTCTTCGGGAATCACGTCGTTTAAATCAACCGAAGAATCATCCGGTGCCGCAAACAGCGTGCAAACGCCGTCGTGTTCCACGCCGACCGCACGCATCGGAAACCCGTTGAAGTCAAACAAAGCCCATGAGAAAAGCGTTGCGATATACATATTCTCGATAACATCAGAAGTCACGCCTTCGTTCTCCTCCATCATCTCGATCAGTCTGTCGTCGGACATTTCGAGGACAACATTAGGGTCAGCCTGATAAGTTACCGCATAGCGACGAATACTATCGGCAAGGGTAGGAGAATTGGTTTTTATCTCAACATTCAGGTCAGAGATCCGATACAAAGCCATAATTTGCCTCCGTTATTTATGTCTGATTAATCTGTAAATCTTTGAAACGATCATCCGCAAACGTTTCTTCAGCATCATGCGGCGTATATACAAGCGGTAGGAAAAGTCTGTTGTTTCATACCGACGCCCCTTGTGAGTAAAACCGGTCATCAGCGCGAGGATATCGTCATCCGTCACGTCGAATTCGTAGTAATATTGGTTATCGCCGGAGAAGATATAGCCGCCGTCACGATCGAAACCGATCACGCGATGCAATACGACCTGTCCGGTACGTCGACGAATATAAAAAGCGACATCATACTTTCGCAGTCTGTTGATAGGAGCCGAGAGGGTAACCTTGTCGGTTTGTCCGTCCAGCATCGGCAGCATACTGGTACCGGTCGGCAACAGTTCGACATCCTGTCCCCTGTCAAAGCATTCCTGCATCACCGCAACGAACTCTGCGGAATCAATATGCTCACTCAAGCAGATCAGCCTCTTGCAGTTTGCCGATAAAGGAGTCAACATCAGCGGAGGCCTTCGCCTCATCAACGTCGTACTCCGCGAGAAGCTTCGCGATCAGGTCGTCACGCTCAGCACCCACAGCCAAAAGCTCCCAGAGCATCGCTCCGCTCTCGCTGAGCTTGATGATACCGGAAAAATCAACCGCTCGTGTACGCACGGGGACAACCACAAATGAGCCGGCGATCTTTTTCAATATAAAATTATCCCTAACCTTCATGTAATCACCGTTCCAAACATCGTTATAATGATACATTGCACACACGTGCAATGCCGAATCAGTCTTATATCGGTCACTGATAAAGCTGTTTTATCAGCAGCCTATAATAATCAATATATAAAAATTATATCCTATCATCACCCAATTTGCAAGTAGGAAATACAAGAACGCCGATCATATGACAAAAAAGCACAAAATCGCAAAAAAATATGCCCGATGCAGAATGAACCTGCAAACGGGCATATTCATTTATTCAGTTACTGCGTGATCCATTCACCGATCGGATAAGCAACATTTAAAAGCGCGGCATAACGCATGATGTAGGTCGCGTCGATGATCTCGACATCACCGCTGCGGTCTACATCGGCGGCGTTCTCATTATAGGAAGAAACGTCGATGTAATTCAGCACGCGCTGGATGACAGTCGCGTCGGTAACGTCCACCATCCCGTCGCCGTCAGCATCACCGAGAAGGAGCCTCACGGCTTCCGTCGGCTCCTCCGTAACAGGCTGAGTCGGCTCGGGAGTCTCGGTCACAGGCTCTGTAGGCGTCTCGGTCGGCTCCGTTACCGGCTCGGTCGGCACAACGGGGATATTCTCCGGATCAAGTACAACGTAGCTCATACCCTTATCGATCGCGTAATGATAAGCTGTCGTATCATAATACACGCCGAGCGTCAGATTACTGTCGTTCATGAAAGACGAGTTCGCTATCGAAGTAACGCTGCGGGGAATCTCAATATAAGTCAGGTTCGGGCAGTCCGCAAAGGCATAGAATCCGATCTGTGTTACCGTATCATTAAGCGTCACGCTGCTCAGCGCGGTACATCCGTTGAAGCACTGATTCGGTACCGAACCGTTCGTTGCATTGAATATCACAGAATCAATTGATGTACAGCCTTGGAACGCGGCTGTATCTATCGTCGCGACCGTGTTAGGAATCACCACTTCACCGGTGAGGTTGCTGCAATTTGCGAAGGCATAGGAACCGATACGGCGGAGAAATGCGATATTCGAGAAATCGACCGAAGTGATCTCAGTGTTATCAAGAAACGCACGATTGCGGATATCCACAACATAACGCATATTGATATAGTACGGAATCTTGACCTCGGTAACACCCTCGGCGGCGCCGCAGATCGTTACCTCATCGTTATTCAGATAGGTGTAGAGCAGACCGTTATCATAGTAGATAACGTCGGCATATACCGTTACGATCGAAGCACAAGCCATTAATAATGCTAAAAACAAGACAGAAAGCCTTTTTATCTTATTTTTCATATTCATCACCATTCAAACAGAGTTGACAAATAATTTGATATAAGTACAGGCAGTACAGCGGGTGTACTGCCTGTACAGATTATTAGATTAAGTTGCAGGGGAGCACGGATAATGATTAATCATCAATTAAACCGCTGGTTAAATCACCTTCACCATTGTCATCACCTGAACGATTCGGATCCTCAGGTTCAGCTGAATAATTTGAAGCAGCCAGAGTATCGCGCAATGTGAGTGAAGTGATTTCGAAATCAGGAGAATTATATTCTTTTTTCATTTATCATTCCTCCTTAGTTGCCGGAAGTTTTCGGCATATAATAGCCGGGCTGAATGGTAGCGTCAGTGTAAACCGTGAAATATACAGGTCTGCTGCTGACAACAACATTCGTCAGCGTATTGCCTTCGGTAACATCACCGATATACGCAAATGCTTTATAAACAAGATATTTGTTATTATAATCTGCGCCGACTCTGAGAATGTCGTCAGCATCTTTAGTATCTGTGCTCTTCTTAGCCACAGCATTATCCATACCATAGAAGTACTGGATTCGGTTCTTGTTATCCAAAGAGCTTACGTCAAAACGAGAATCCTGCAATTTCTGTCCTCCAAGCATACCGGAGGGAAGATTGCCGGTCTGGATATAAGACTTGATTTGTTCAGCAGTAGCGCCCTGATACTTGGTAGTCGTGCTATAATACTCATCGGTTTGAACGATACGACCCTTACCATCCGCTGTCTTTTCCATATAAGCGACAGGCTGGATCACCATACCGGCTTTCTTCTGACCTGCGTAATCATCTTTTAGGACAACCTTAGAATAATTAACGTTTGCATCATAGTAGTTATAGGTGAGAAGAAAGTCGGAATACAGTCTATCCGCCGCGCCGCTGCGCTCTTCGAGAGCTTTACCGGCGTCGCCGTTGTTGTACTGGTTACGAGAGTTCTCGATGAAGGTAATGGTTAATCCGTTATCCTCAGTCTTATAATAATCTCTATTGAGGTCGGGATCGAATCTGCCGTAATCGTCATAGGTAGAGGAGGGTGCCACCATGCCGCGAGATGCAAAGGACACATTGTCATACTCAGGAGTAATAATGCAATCCTGGAAGATCGCAAGGTTGAACTCGTAGTCATAGCAGCGTGTGTATTCTCTGGATTTGTTATTATCGGTCTCCTCAGTCATAACGCTCCAATACTTGAAGTAATAATTCTGATGTTCGTTCTCATCATAGATGATCAGAGGCGCCTTGACAAATACGGGATCAGTACCCTCTGTAATATCTTTGTTGCGTTTTCCGCTGATCACGAACCAATCTCTTCCGTAAGTTTGCTTATTTGAGAGAATTCTATTGGGATCGGTCTTGATGATCTTACCATCGCTGACAACAGGATCATAATTATTACCATTTACTTTATCAGTAGCATAAGGCAGATTGAACTGAACATTCAGCTTTTGCTGTTCAGCTTCTGCTATAACCTGAAGCGTCAGCGTATAAGTTGAAGCATTATAAGATCTGTCACCAAAGGTTGCCTTTGACCAGTCGAGGATCTTCTGGAAGTTATCTTCATACGGAGCCTTAGAGCAAGCGAAGGACATCTTATAGTTATCATCCTTGAACGCAAGATCATTGCTTGTCAGACTCATATAGGTGTTAAGGTCTTCTTGTGCGAATACATCCTTTACGGTGTAGCTGACGGCTGTCTCCTTATCAGTATATGACGGATAAGTGTACTTGATCTCGTACTTGTACTCAGGCAGAATCAGTCTGGAAAGATACGGCAGTTCGGTCACAAGAGGTGTATCGCCATTGAACAAGTCTTTGATCGGGAAGGTGATCACAGCCATCTTGGTGCGCATACTGTTTTGATTAGAGATAATGACTGACTGACCTGTTTCAGTAGCGTGGTTTCCGAGGTTCTCACCGAGTATGCTGAACTTATCGAACTGAGTAAAGCCTAACATATCAGTCACTAAGGTGACTCTCAGCTTACGGCCGTTGTTTCCTCCGTAGAAGTAGTCAGAGGGAACTGTAAGATTATCGCCCTTTGCTAAGTCGCTTACTACTACATTGTTATCAATTGTTTTGGAGTAACTTCCGCCATAAGTCTCTATAACATTACTGCTTGCATCCAGCACCTCGACCTTAACATAGGTGTCGCCCTCAGCGGCCGAGTCGGAGGTCGGGTCAATGTTATGATTGATGGTCAGCTCGGGACGCTTGGTGGTGTGTGAGAAGTAAGTCAGTGTATCGAACTGCTGCTTCGGGAAGCCGTCTACGATCTGGAACAGATCGTCTACCGGAACCTCGAAGGAAGTAGTCGAAGTAGTGCCCGAAGTGTCCACATCAGACGAGAAGTAGTTGGGAGAATGCTCGTCATTATTCGCGCTGAAGCGGTCGAACGCGGTATCAGCCGCAACTTCGGTTTTCAGCGTTACTCTCAGCGTGTAACCGGAGTTGTAGGACATAACGTCGGGATCATTGACAGAGAACTTGTCAGCTCTCTCATAGTGATTAGTATCATTACCGGTGATCCATGTCCAGTTAGTACCGTCTGTGCTCTTTTCGATACCTATATAGGTAATAGCTGTACCAGTGGAGCCGTCATCCAGAGTGTGATTAATGGTGATATGACCCGCGGGGTTCTTGACGTAGCGTGCTACGAAGGTCGCGTTAGATGTCATCTGCGACTGACCGGTCAGCTTCTTGATATCATCAGCGTTGACCGCAGTGGAGATACCGTCACGCTCCATGTACCAGCCCTGGAAGATGTAACCGGAGCCTTCGGTAGCGACGAACTTGTAGTAATGATTGAAGTTCGAGTAGATCTTGCCGTTATAATCCGCGGTATCGTGATAATCCTCTAAGGCATAAGGACCATCCGCATCACCTGATTTATTCGTGAAGTGTACGGTAGCGCCGGTAACATTACCGGTGTTGCCCTTGAAGGTATCGGTCGTCCAATCGGTAGTCTCGCCGGTATACTCGTCAGTGTAGTCGATACGCAGGTTCGCGCTGATTTCCTCATTCATGTAGGAGTAGAACCAACGACCGTCACTACGCTTTGAAACCTCAGAGGAACCACCTGTCATGCTCCAGTGCTTCTCATAGTCGTCCTTGTTTCTGATCGCGGATTCATAAGTGATCTGGACGGGAGTGTTAGCATACGCTTTGAGCGTCTGATATTCATCTGAATAGTCAGCGAGCTTATGATTATTTGTAGACGGATAACCGGTTGCGTCGGTAACCGCGGGATAGGTGGATGTACCGAGTCTTGCCTGTGTCGCAACGATCAGCGCGGAGGGAGCGATCTCAGCGATCTTGGTATAGCTTGAACCGTTCTTGCGATAGACCGTCCATGTGGTTGCGTAACGACCTGCATAAGTGATCGCGTAGTCATCGGATACGACCAGCAACGGTTCTTTTGTCTGATCGGCGGAGGAGAGCTGCTTACCGAACAGATCGATGGGTCTGTCGTGATAGTCGAGCAGCGGCTCCCAACCGTTCTTGAATTTAGAATCCTTTTGATCAGCAGTAAAGCTCGAATAAGGAGCGTGAACAGTCTTGCCGGTTGTGGAATAAGACACAGTGTTGTCGCTATCCGAGAAGTTGTTGGTTTCGGTTCTGTACTTGAACGCGAAGGTGATCTGATCCGCAGCGGTATCTTTGCCGTTGACTTCCTTACCATCGGAGGTCTCTTTATAGATCTTGTAGAAGTCGTCGTAGTCGTAGGTCTGCAGATGGTCGTCGACCTCGCGGCAATAGTCACGGTGTACGATGTCAAAGTAATCGTTTGACAGGGTGACGCCCTGAATGGTCTTGTTGTTATAAGAAGTGGGGATCTCGATGAAGCGACGACCACCGTAGTTGATGACCGGCTGACCGGGATAACCACCGAACGCGTTGTTCTTATTTGCGGTATCTTGATAATATGGATAGATCGAAAGGGTGTTGCCCCAACCGGTGTTCTGGAATGCCTCGTCATAGTTCTCAATATAGAACTTAACAGTAGACAGATCCTTACGATAATAGATCGGAGTGATCTCCAGATAATTATCATCGAAATCGGCGGGGATCTTGTAGGTCATGGTATATGTACCATCTGTTCTCCATTCATACAACTCAGGGGTAACGCCGTTGACCGAGAAGCCTTTGACATAATAATTATTTTTATAAGAATCACCGATCTTTGTAGTAACAGTGATATTCTGACCCTTGGTTGCAACTGCAGTGATAAACTCACTATGAGAGGTAACGTTTGTTACAACACTGGGTACAGCTGTAATGGTAGTATCAGCGATACCGGGCAGATAGTCATAAGTCTCATTATTACGATAGGATGCGTCCTTTGCATATACGCTGACCTTGTTGACATCTGTATTAAAGACAGGGATGATACGGTAGTTGTTCTCAGCAAACTTATGGTTTTCATCTCCCTGATGAGTCTGTGCTTTACCATTACCGTCATCCGGACCGAGGTCGATGATTAGTGCTTTAACGGCGTTTGATACAGTGAATTTACCTTCGCTGCACTTTTTGCCATAATAGTCCTTATCGTCATCTCTACCCAGATTAGTAACATAACTACTGAACTCTGTAGAACACCATACTGTACCGGTATTATCAAAATAATACATTTTATTATACTTTTTCTCAGTAGTGTCCGGATTTTCTGAATAAGCACCTATATAGAAGGTTTTATTTGTACCGATCGTATCAATATAAGCAAATACATGACCATCTCTGACATAGGTTGAAGTAAACGTCCAGTTATACGGATCGTTGTTATAGCCATAACCGAAATAGGTATTAGTATTAGAGGTGCCCTTGCTTGCGGAAAAGTATACCTTTGCATTAGTTTCTTTGGAAACAGTAAAGGTTCTCGTCGCACTTGTGCTTGTTGTTGTTATGTCACCGGACGCTGTCCAACCGCTGACAGAGTAGCCGCTGTTCGGAGTAGCGGTGATCGTGACCGAAGTACCCTCCATGACGGGCGTACCGGAGGTGATCGTCGTACCGCCTGCTGTAGCCGCAACAGTACCGCCCGCACCGGCTGAGAAGTTCACCTTGTAGTAATCCTTCGGGATGAAGGTGACGGTCGCGGTCGCAGAGGAAGCAGAAGCGTTCATCGTCATCGAAGAATAAGCAGTATTCCACTTGATGACCGATGTGGTATCAGAGGAGCCGGATACCTTCTTGATACTGGTCTTCATGTTAGTGGTATCGGAAGGCTTTGCGTAAACATTGACGCTCGAGCTTCTCGCACAGAAGTAATTACTCAGATAGGTGCTCGCCGCAACACCCTTATCCGGATTAGTGATATTCAGCTTCACGGGATAATAGGTTGTGGTAGCTTTATCGGGATCGGGGGTAGCAGTAGGTGTGTAATCATACTTCGTACCACCCTCCTTTTTTCCTGTACCATCCCAATAAAGCCTATAGGTATTACCTTTAGTCATTCCGGAAAATTCTAATGATTCTGTGGTCCAGTCATTATTTCCTTTATAAATGGTACAACTGACTGCCGTATTGCTTGTTACATTCAATCTAACTACTCTATATGTTGTACCACTGATTGTAGTAGTGGACGCACTGCCGAAGTTATAATTGCTGTTTGAATAACCGCCCCATAAGTTGAGGTAAGTATTATTAGGTGAATAAATCAACAGAACGAGTTCGCTACTTCCCGCTTCCAACGGATCAGGAGTATCAGGAGCGTCAGCGAACTTCGCATAATAGTTGCCCGAAGCGGTAGCGGGAACATAATCCTTAGAAGTACTAAGCGGATCACCGGTACCTGCCTGGTTGCTGTACCAACCGACAAATTTTTTGCCTGCGATCGGTCTTGCGCCGAAGAGTACCTTAGTACCTTCCAGCACCTTAGAGCCGCTTTCGATAGAATACTCGATCTGATTAGTCTCTGAGTCGTGCTGCTTACCGACGTTAATATAACCCAAGCCTTCCGAACCGGTGCAGTAACCGTAGGTGATGGTGTTGCTTGCTCTCTCATGAACTTTTGCATAAACCGTCACATTGCTCTTCGGCATAGACAGAGTTCTGGTTAAAGTAGTAGCGTTGGAGGCGGCGTTGTCACCAATCTTGACCTCATCGCCCTCATTGTTGACCTTGTAATAGAGGTAGTCGATATAGTGCATATCATCAGCGTTTGCAGTAACAGTGATTTCGGAACCCCACTGTTTGGAGCTGCTTGCTGTCGCGGGAGCTGTGATGGTATAACCCTCACCGGTTCCTCTGGTCAGCATATAGCTCTTGGGTACAAAGATCGCGTTTACGGTGGTGGAACCGGTAACGGTCGCGGTAGTGGAAGCAGCGTTCTTGTTCGCATAAGAAAGGCTGCTGTTGTCTTCCCACTGGCTGAAAACGTAGTCAGTGCCCGCGGTAGCGGTCAATGTAACGGTACCGCCGTAAGTGACGTTTGAGGCGGATGTAGCGCCGTTTACCTTGACAGTACCGCCGGTGCTGGTGCCTGCCGTAACGGTAGAAGCCGCGGGATTCACGATGACCTCGATCATATCGTCATCGGTCTGTGCCTTGGAGTCATCCAGATAAATGGTGATGTTCGCCTTAGCGCTTAAGGAGAATTTGAAGTTATTATCATTGTTATACGTCTTAGTCTGAAGGAGATTAGAAACATCAGAGATCGCTCCGGAACCCTGGTTATAACCCTTGGTCTTGCCCCAATTCGTATCAGGACCATCGGTTACATCAAGGATTCTGAACATAAAGGTATCGGAAGCGGACTTATTAGCGGCAATGTTGGTATACTTAAGCTCGTACTTACCGATCGCGCTGTTATAGGTAAACTGGTTACGAGTGCCCGCACCGTCCCAAGAATTCTGCCAGTTTTTGGTATTGGTAAGCTGTTCATTACCGGTTACAATGTATTTTTTGTCTGTGGAACACCCCGTTGAAGCAGTGCCCTTCTCGATCTTGATCTTACTGCCGGAGCTGTAGGATACCTTGACTGTATCGGCAGAAGCCATAGCAAAGTACACAGCCTGCTTGCCGTCAAAGCCCTGTGTGCCGGTAGTAGATGTGCTGACGCCGGAGACATTGGCGCCATCCAGCCATACAGTACCAGAAGAGATATCCGTACCGGATGTACTGACTGCGATATAGTAGTTTCTACCGGTAGTAGCAGAGAAAGTCTGAGGAGAAGTACCTAAGCAGGTGTACTGACTTGCACTGTTGCCGCCGGATTCTGATTTCCAAATATAATATGTTGCGCCTGTAGCGGCTAAATCCTCTTTATCGCCGCGCAGGGAAGCGTTGGCATAGGCGGGCAGGGTCGGCTTGAGCTGAGTCGCCGTATCGGCGATGCCTGTGCCCAGGTCAGCCGCAGCGGACAGCGAGGCAGCCTGATCGCCCGAGCCGGCGGAATTGTTCGTTAACGCGAACGCCGACAGGGTGGAGCCTACGCCGACTGCGGACAACAGCATGACAAGTCCCATCACCAGCGCTAAGGTGCGCAGGCTGACGGTCTTGGCACGAGTTGATAATCGTACAAAGTTTTGTTTCATAAAGTTTCCTCCCTTAGTAGGATAACCTTGTGACAACCCGACCTCAGAGGAGCAAAAACTTTTCTGCATACTATTTATATAATAATACCGACGTTTCGGCATGAAAAACCGCGTGATTTATCGCTTACGCGCCGCCAAACCGACTTGTAACCATCTTATTCGGGCGGCGTACCATATTTTGTACTTTTGAACGAACAGAGCCCCTAATACTTGTCTATGATAAACAAAAATTTACGAGCTTATAAAAAAACTGTAATAATTTATTGACTATTTGACAGCGTTTTGATAAAATGCTATTGATAATAATTGGATGATAAGGCGAAGTATGCCCTTTTGGACTTAAATCGACATGTTTTTCCATCACATTTTATGGGAATGGCACAATATTCACCGTTGATTCTGTTCATCGTGCATAGTTTTCCCGGTTTCAAATATTATTTTTGAAAAACATGAAAATTCGCGTTCATCCCTCTGTTTTCATACGGTAATAGGTCAGTGATCCCGGCATCAATTCTGTACTCTTTACAGATTTATATAGATAGCAAAACAACAAAATCTCATAAGGGAGGAAACTTTATGAAACAAAACTTTGTACGAATAAAAACTCGTGCCAAGTCTGTCAGTCTGCGCACCTTAGCGCTGGTGATGGGACTTGTCATGCTGTTGTCCGCAGTCGGCGTAGGCTCCACCCTGTCGGCGTTCGCGTTAACGAACGATGGCTCGGGCAATCAGGCTGCCTCGCTGTCCGCTGCAGCTGACCTGGGCACAGGCATCGCCGATACGGCGACTCAGCTCAAGCCGACCCTGCCCGCCTATGCCAACGCTTCCCTCCGCGGCATGCAGGATGATTTAGTTTCTACTGGTGCGAAAGCCGATTTGGCGGCTACCGGTGAAACTGGTCATACTGTTTATATGTGTCCGCATAATTTAGGCTGGGATTCATATACCAGTTTTAAAATTTTTGTTCAAGATGATGATAAAGGTAAGGACTATTCTGCTTCCATGAGCAAATATTCAAAAACTATTAATGGTCATGATGTTTATTCATTAACTGTTTATGAAGACGATGGCGGTTGGAGACATTTTCAATTTTGGGCAATCAATAGTAATGATGGAAGTATTGCCGAAACTTATAAAGCTGATGATGGCTCTTTTTGGCTTTATGGTTCATATGTAGACGGCAAAATCTATAACGGCTATTATGATAGTGCTCATCACTGGGATACACCTGTATGGGATCGTGATGATGTTTATGTAACTGGTACGTTTAATAGTTGGAGCACCAATACAACTAAAATGACTGCTGTAGGTAAAAATGATTACACGGCTACAGTTTCCTTAACTTCTTCTGACACGTTTAAGTTTTACGTTAATGGTTATGATCAAAAATACTGGGGTCATGGTTCAGAAGGATATCGGATCAGCGAATCAGAATGGGGTTCTGATCTTAACAATGCTAACGGAGGAAAAAACATAAAAGCTCCATCAACTGACGGTGATTATATATTACATTTCGATCCATCAGCAAAAAAAGCATATGCGGTGTTGGTATCTCAACCCACAACCTCCTACTACCTAACCGGTTATTTGAACGGTGCATCTGTAAATACCACTGACAACAGCAGGAAGTTTACTGAGACATCAAGCGGCAGCGGCGTGTATACGCTTACATGGGCGCCGGAATCTGATCACGAGGGGTATCAGTATGCTACCATTTATACCGGCTCTACTGCTTATCACCCCGGCTCTCACCCCGGCGCGAACGGAGCTGCGGCGACTGATACTGACTCAGATCCCGGTGATGACGCAAAATGGAAGGTCGGCGCGGTAGCTGGTCAAACCGTCACCTTTACGTGGGATACAAGAGGCACAAACCCGACCCTGTCTTGGACAGTCTCCGGTGGTACCGTTTCGTCCGACTGGCTGTATTCCAAAGACGGCACAACGAAGTTTACCCCTCCGACAACATCTGAGGGCACCTTCCGCTTTGTTTGGTCGACAAATGATGACGGTCCCGGTAAATCCGGTACCACTGCGATCGCTACTAAGGTGGGTACAAACGCTTATTGGGCTGATATCACGTCTTATGTTAAATCAAACTCACAATTCTACTTTGCGTTAGCTAATAATGACAACAATGGTGGTATCCGCGGTAATAAGCAAGAACAAATTAACGGTGAAGCCATAGCGCCGGGTTCAACCGGTACAATCTCCGGTGGCGGATTTGTCGCTGAGATGAAAGAAAAAAGCACCGTTACCGGAACTGCTTATTTCCAATTGATCAGAAATGTTGATTTCACAAAGATTTCCGCTATTGGCGTACTCGCCGAGTATTCCGACTCAGGTAAGGTAAACTACAAATACTACTATAAGACCGTCAGCTCCGGCGACGATCAGATCACGACCGTTAATGTTTACGCCAAGGATGGCGCGGCTCCTATCAACTGGGACAATAAGGGCGCAGGCGGCGCCAGCGCTACTACCGGTACAGCGTATAACTATGCCGCTATCGCGACCACTACGATCACACAGATCGATGGCGCGACCCCGGAAAGCGGCGTTGTTTCCAGCGTAGCATGCGGCGACGAGAGCAGTAAATATCAGGTAGCGACGGTCGACGCGGGCAAGAGCATCACCGTCAAGACAACAATTGCGTCAGACTACCGAAGCAAGTATTACGTAGTTGGTTGGTGTATCAACGGCGTTACCTATAAGACCGACGGTACTCCCGGTGTGAACGAGGCTTCTGATACTTCAACAGAAAACGGTGAATGTACACTGACCTACACCCTCCCGGCTGAGCCCACGGTAGATTACCTCGAGATCACCCCGATCTACTATCTCAGAAATACTACCGGTACTATCACCTTCTACCTTGAGGGTTACAACACTGTTGTCGAAAAGTGGGGCAACACGCCGTATATCTATCCGTTCTACGGCAACCTGAACAACGTCTCTAACTCCTTTGGCGTATATCCCGGTCAGCCGATGGTTTACGCAGAGGGTAAGTATTCGACCCAGATCCCGTTGAAGGATATCCCGATCATAGGTGCTTCGACCAACACCCCGATCAAGGGTATCACCATCAACAACGGTTACGCGGATCATGTTCATCGCAATATGATCTATAAGTGGACGGATCACGATAATGATCAGGAGCATAAGCAGACCTATGACTATGACGACTTCTACAAGATCTATGAGGAATGCTTGACCAATGCCGCCGGAGAATCGGCAGGTCATCCCAACTCCATCATCTTCCGTATTATTGATGAAACCGACACCTACAACCGCAATACTTACGGCAGTTCTGTCTCCGGCGCGCGTGTGGTGGGAACTAAGAGCTCTCTCACAACAGAAGACCTCACAAATATCAATAGCGGCAACGGCTGGGAGGTTCTCAGAAACCGTTACAATCAGCCTATCGACCTGTTTGGTAACGTTCTTCAAACCGAGCCTTCTGATCCTTCTGCTGTAGGCGACAATGTCCGCATCGTATCAACCGGTTACAACGCGAATATCGCCGGCGACTACGGTACCGCTTGGATGGTATATAAGAAGAATGGCAGCTCCTACTCTCTGATCTCAGACGCCACCAACGGCAGATACGCCGCACCGCCCTCCATCTTCCTGCTCAGAGGTAACGCATCCGGTTATTCCACCACTATAACCTATCCGGAAGCTAACCACAGCGTCACGGGCGTCGGCACTTATACCGACAGCATCAAGAAGTATGAGGGTATTTATAAAGCTGCTTACGCTGATAGCTCGGTAAAAGGCAAGCCCGTCTATATCACCTACGAGAAGGACGCACAGGATACCCGTGATAACGCCGCCGGTACCGGCGCGTATCGTCTGGACGGCAGATGGTATTATACTCACTCTAATGATACAGTTAAATCGACTGTCGGTATCGAGTACTTTGATAAGGCTCAGAACAAATGGCTACCGGATACTGTATCGGAATCTACCGGTGACGGTGCATCCGGATCGATAAATAAGAATAACGTTAAATTCAACAGCAATTCTTACAAAGATGATACTCACGTAACGACTTCAAAGGAAGCTGTCATCAACACCAACACCACCTTGAACTTCACCGCAACCGCCGGTACGGGCTACCTCTTTGACGGCTGGTACATCAAGTACAGTGCAACCTCCTACGATAAGATCGAAGGCGCGGCAGAAGCTGCCAGCATCAAGGCGACCGCAAACTATGAGCTGATCGCGCGCTTTGTGCCGATCGTCACCGGCTCGCTGACCATCGATCATAAGCTGACTGGTTCCAGCACCGGTGAGGGAACCGTTGATATGCAGGTTCTTGTAAAGGATGGTACTACTACAAAAGCGACTTACAATGGCTCTCATATTTACATCGACGGAACCTATATCTCCAATACCTATGCTACTTACACCATCGATGTGACCTTAAAGACGACGCCTAAGTATGACGGTACTGTGACCGCCTTCGGCTATGACAAGTTCAATACCTCTAAGAGTATTGCCGCTACGACATCTCCTGAGTCCTTGCCCGGTAATGAGGGGGCTCTGACTACATCACACTTCACCTTTACTGTAGGTGATTTGTATGCGGGTACTACGCTCTCTACCTCTGAGCTTACGTATTATTCGACGATTGCTGAAACGCCTCATTACTACAACTTCACCTATAACTTCACTGACAGAAGCGGCGCATCTAAGAGCTACACCGCCAAGGGTGAGATCTTACTGAAGGAATATAAGCAGTATGTCGGCGACACTGGTCACGAACTTGCAGCATCGTATATCAAGGCGAAAGCTCCCTTCGAGAGTAACTTCCTGAAAAAGAATACGCTGAATGTCGGCAATGCTACTTATAGCGATCTTGATCATACATTTACCGCAACGTCTGATTTTGCCGAAACGGTTGATCTTCCGGTGTATACAGTAAGATTCAAGCTGCCCTATGATTATTATACCGTCAAATCCGGCGATCATAAGATATACACGGCAATCGAAAGTTCTTATAATGCCGACAAGGCTACCTTCGATCTGGCTGCCCGGTATGATCAGTTCGTTACTACTGACGCGAGTGTGACAACTCCCGGTACTTCAACAAACGTCAGCAAGTCGACTGAAACCAATCATAAAGACAACGACTTCATTACGGCGCCCGATCAGGTCGGCAACATGAACTTTGCATACTGGTCGATCAAGCGTCTCGCGGATACCGCTGATGAGCAGGCTACCGCTCCCGAGGTCGCCCGGATCTACTACCCCGACTTCCATTATCGTATTTACGGCGACTATTATGTTGAGGCTGTATTCTCTGATGAAGATACGAATAGCTGGCATAATACCTATTCCGATACCAACAACAGCGGTTGCTCCATCCTGTACGTCGGCGACAGCCGCAACCAGTGGAACGATGGTGCAGGCACCACCGATGATGATGCAACTAAAGCTGCGGATATGCTTTATAACGACTTTATCTTCAATTACAGAAATAACGGCGCTGAGCTGAAGAACAGCAGCAATGTCAAGATCGGTATGATCATCGAGCGTGTTGCAGATAGAAGTTCGTCTCCTGCAAAATGGGCTATGGGCTCTGCCGATGTATCTGATATGAGCTACTACGAGACCGTTAATTACGGTGAAAATGTATCATCTGTCAAGAACGCTATACTGACTGCTTTGAATGGTAAAGATTCAGCTGCAGCAATCAGCCGCGGCGGTTGTATCGGCTTTGACTGGAATACCTCTAAATTGAACAACAAGAACAATCTTGAGGAAAATTATCCGGTATACAGCGCGTACGGTCAGACTGTCGGCGATAACTCGATTGAGTTTAAGAATGACAGTGCAATCGACAATTATGTTTACAGAGCTTACGCGGTAATGAAGTATGACTCAAATAAGGACGGTACGCTTGATACATGGTGTATCAGTGATCCTGCTTACTTCTGTATGAGATATACTGCTAACCTCAAATACAGCGAATAACAGAAAGGGTTGATGAAAATGAAAAAAAACTATTCTTCACCTGAACTGGAATTGATCAATTTAGCTATCTCTAAGGATGTTTTGGCTGTCAGCGATCCCATGGAGACGACACCTGTGGGTGAAGGCGTTAACCCTGCCAATCCTGGATCCGATCCCTTCGGTGATCTTATTCCTTAAATTAACATTATTCAACTTCGCAGGCGGTATTCTTTACCGCCTGCGCCTATATAAGGACTCAGCAATATGAAAATATCGATTAAACTCTTAGTATCTCTGATATTAGTATTGTCTTTATTAACAGTGACGGCGACGACCTTTTTCGCGGAAACGATCTTCACATCCGGCGATTTCTCCTACACATTAATGAACGACAACTATATCTCGTTGTATGATTGGGAGGGCGGTTCCGACACTTTGACGATACCTAACTCTCTTGATTATTATTATGTCAGAGAAATCAGAAACAGATGCTTTATCAATCGTAATGATTTTACTTCACTGGACTTGGAAAAGGCAAATTACCTGAATCGTATCGGCTTGAATGCATTCAAGGGTTCTGCTCTTTCAGGTGAGTTGAGCGTTCCTGCGCAAATCAAAACCGTAGCGTCCGGCGCTTTTGAGAACTGTGATAGTATCGAGGTTTTGTATTATAACGCAATGGCGCCTGTGGTTTCGTCACAATGCTTCTATGACTGTGATTCACTCAGAGAAGTATATTTGACAGATGGCGTTACTACCATTGAAAATCACGCGTTTTCAAGCTGTGACAGCCTTACGATCTTCAGGATCCCCGATACGGTAACTTCGATATCATCTGTTGCGTTTGAGGATTGCCCCAATCTCGTCATCTACTGCTACACCGATTCTGCGGCGCATCAATTTGCTGAGAGTAACGGGATCGAATATGTGTTGATCGACGCTCCCGAGCCGACGGAGCCGGTAACGGAGCCGACCGAAGCGCCTACCGAGCCTGTGACCGAGACCCCCGAGCCGACCGAAGCTGTTACGGAACAGCCGACGGAGGCCGTGAGGCTCCTTCTCGGTGATGCTGACGGCGACGGGATGGTGGACGTTACCGACGCGACTGTCATCCAGCGCGTACTGAATTACATCGACGTTTCTTCCTATAATGAGAACGCCGCCGATGTAAACCGCAGCGGTGATGTTGAGATCATCGACGCGACCTACATCATGCGGTACTCCGCTCTGCTCACTGTCCCCTACCCCATCGGCGAATGGATCTGATCCCCTATAATATTTGTTTGCCATAAACTACTATTATGATTTCAAAACAAAAATGCCGCGTTTGCATTATGCAAGCGCGGCATTTTGAGCGGAACCGTGAAATATGTCTTAAACATTGCGAGGAGCGCAGCGAAACGGCTATCCTCTTAGGTTTTATCTTACCTTGGCAGAATTACTACGTGTAATACTAATCCTTGATAAAAAGATTTAATCAGATATTAGTGATATATTTCGGATAGCGCGACGGGAGACGCAGACAGGCTGGCGCCTGTCACTTCCGGCGCGTTGTGGGGAGAGGAGGAGTCGCGGCACGAGGTCAAGGCATACCTACCGGAGTAGCCTTCAGATGAGGAGTTGTCCAAATCTGTGATTTGGTTTACAACTCCCATGCAACAGCGCTCCAAGAGCGTAGCGATTGGCTAAGCGCCACTGTGTACAGCGAACGACGACAACAACAGAGCTATACGAAATATAGCGCAATACATGATAAAGGTTTTTATTAAGGATTAGTATAAACCCTCGCGATGTCTGCGTTTATGCACAGTTCTATTATGTATAATCTATCAGATAATATTGTATTACCCACCCTTCAACTCATTACCACAGCATCAATCATCGTTTGCTCTATGCAAAACAACCATGATGCTTTACAGGACGAGGGTTAGTTATATACTGACCTCGTTATCAACATCGAGGACGGCTCTGCCGTATCTCGGCTTTTTTTATGCCTGAATCCAGCAAAAATATTCAATATTTTACATGAATATGAAAAAATTTTCTTGACTTCCTCCGTATTATGATTTATTTATATAGAATGTATCCTAAATATTTTCGCAAAAACGGCATTAATTCTACAACATCAGCGAAAACGAGAGGACGTAGCATGTCTTACAATACCACTAAATCTGCAAAACTCAACAAAATCACCGCTCTATACTGTCGATTATCCCGAGACGACGATCTGGAGGGTGACAGCAACAGCATCCGTAACCAAAAAGAAATCCTGAAAAAATATGCCGAAGATAACGGTTTTTTGAACACACAGTTCTTTGTCGACGACGGATATTCGGGAACAAACTTTGATAGGCCTGAATGGAAGCGTCTGATGAAACTCGCCGAGTCAAATCAGATCGGCACTGTTATCGTAAAGGATATGTCTCGGCTCGGCAGAGATTATCTAAGAGTCGGCTATTATACCGAGGAGCTGTTTCCGCGGCTTGATATCCGCTTCATTGCGATCAACAACGGCGTCGACAGCGCCAGTCAGCTTGACAGCGATTTCACGCCGTTTCTGAACATTATCAACGAATGGTACGCCAAGGATACCAGCAAGAAGATCCGCGCCGTCTTTAAAGCGAAAGGACAATCCGGCAAACCGCTGAGTGTCAATCCCCCATACGGTTACATCAAATCACCGAACGACAAATACAGATGGATCATCGACAAAGAAGCTGCCGAGACGGTACGAGCAGCATATCAGCTGTGTGTCGCAGGATACGGACCGACGCAGATTGCCAACGAATTCACCCGCCGAAAAATCAAAAATCCCACCGCTCACGCAAAAGCGATGGGAATCGGTAAACCGGACAAACGCATATACTCTGACGACTACGCCTGGAACAGCGGAACGATCGCGCGGATGCTGACGCGGCAGGAGTATCTGGGTAGTGTAGTGAATTTTAAAACACATAGAAAATCATATAAAATCAAAAAACAAATATGGAACGATCCTTCCGAATGGGTAGTGTTTGAGAACATTCACGAACCGATTATTGATCGGGAATTATTTGACGAGGTTCAACGTATTCGCAGTGAAAAGCACAGGGTACGTGAACTCGGCGATAGACCGATGCTGTCGGGGCTGCTTTTCTGTGCTGACTGCGGCAAAAGGATGTACCAGATCAGAAGCAAGAGTCGTTCACACGATCAGGAATACTTTGAATGCTCAACCTATCGCAAAGGCAGAGGCTGTTCATCACATCATATCAAAAACACCGAAGCTATAGCTGCTCTGCTCGATCAGATACAGGCTGTCTCTCGTTTCGTTAAAGCAGATGAAAACAGCTTTATCAACCGGGTTGCCGCGCAGTCAAAATCATCCGCCGAAAAGGATCTGAAACAAAACAAGCGCAGCTTATCTCTAATCGAAGAACGAATCCTCAGCCTCGACCAAATCATCCGTCAGTTATACGAGGACAATCTCAAAGGAAAGATCACCGATCAACGTTTTCAGAAGCTGTCGCAAGACTATGAGAACGAGCAAAAGGAGCTGGAGCAGAAGGTAACCTGCCTCAAGAAGTCAATATCAGCCGCAAGAAACACGGCGAATAATACTGCCGAATTCATCAAGGCGGTTCGGAACCATCATGAAGTCAACGAGCTTAATGCCGAACTGCTCCATGAATTGATTGAAAGAATCGAGATCAGCGATAAAAAAAGTTCGTCGAAAGATATCGCAAACAGAATCAGGATCATTTGGAAGTATATCGGTGAATTTGTTTGCCCGGCATGTTTGACGCAAAGCAGCAAGGGTAACGGCTGATGATAGCATTCATTTCTCCTTCCGGAGCATTCATACTGATACTAAGTATCATTAAAACACTTTAACAAGATATAGCGGATATTTACGCAATAGATGTTAAAGGGCTTAATTAGTAGTATCATTTCTACATACGCAAAAGGGTGCTGTCGCAACGCTTAATGCGACAGCACCCTTTTCTTCTTGTTTGTATTAACGTCTCAGACCGAGCTTACTCTTCTCATCATACAGATACTTATCTGCCAGCGTCAAACCGTCAAAGAACTCCGCGATATCCATCGGATGGAGCCTGACGCAGCCAAAGCTGCATCCCAAGCGCATCTGTATTCCCGCTAACTGAGCCGATGAAAAACGATCATTGATCTGATCGAACTTTTGCAGAAAGCCGTCAAGATCGTCAGTCTCTTCGATGATCAAAAACTCATCGCCGCCGTAACGGTATATGCACTCGGAAGGAAAAACCTCGAGCAGAATATCGGAAAAGAGCTTAAGAACGTCGTCGTCGGCACGGTGACCGCAGGTATCGTTGATCGCTTTGAAGCTGTTGATATCCCCCATCGCGATACAGATATCCCGGTCAACATAATCGGGAATCCGTTGATTCAGCGCGTAGCGATTCTGTAATCGGGTATTGCTGTCATGGTTTGCAATGATCTCAAGAGATTCATTCAACATCCCCGCCTTATTCTTTTCGGAAATATAATTGACCGTCAGGCGATAGTTCAGCATCGAACCCGCTGCAGAAAGCACCGCAAGCATCAGATAATTATAGAGATTGATTCCGCCCTGATAGTACCCGCAGCTGAGTATCAGGTAGTTCACAATATAAGAACAAAGGATCAGCGGAGTTAGAAAGGCGGGCTTCAGCTTAACGAACAATACAGCCGTCAATTCAACGGTATAAAAGGTAAGAAGCTGTTGATGGTTTACATAGTTATAAATCGAAACATAGATACTCCAGATCATCAACAGAATGATAAATACGCCGATGAATACACGGGTGCCGGTAGGGTGTTTACCCACGGTCCGAGAATCCTTCAGCAACGCACCGGAAACAAAGAATCCAAAAATACACAGGACAACGCTCAGACCCACTCGAATTATGACGGATGTTACCTCGCTGCTGTCGAGGCTGCCTGAATTGATGATGAAAAACATCACAAGCGAAAGGATCTGGACGATACCCACCACAAGCGAGACATAGTGGATATTCTTCGTGTTCAACGTATCTATTTCTAATCTCGTTTTCTTATCTGCATCCGGAAAAAACCATGGTTTGATCCATTCTAAAACCTTCCTCATTGGATCACCTTTTAATTAACAAAATAATATGATTATCACGTTTCAATAAACGTGGTCTTTTCTTTGCGGCGAATACACCTCTACATATGGCATTTTAACGGTATTTCGCAAAAAAATCAATGGTCAGAATCACCAAATATTGACCTGTATATTAAACCGAAGGCTCCATATTGAGTTTTGCGACGCGCCTCACCTCATCCTCAGCATCCAAAAAAGCTTGCACGACATACGGATCAAAGTGGTTTCCGGCTTCCTCGCGAATGATATCAAGCGCTTTTTCGATTGTGAACGGTTCCTTATAACTACGGCGGGAAACCAACGCATCAAACACATCCGCAACCGCCATCACACGCGCCGAAAGCGGGATATCCTCGCCGCTGAGACCGATGGGATAACCCTTACCGTTCCATTTCTCATGATGATACATCGCAAGATTCTTTGCTTCGCGCAAATATCCGGAATCTTCATCAACGACAGCTATCGCCTTGTCGATGATCTTGCCGCCCTCTGTGGTATGACTCTGCATGATACGGAACTCCTCATCAGTAAGCCTGCCGGGCTTGTTGAGGATCACATCGGATACGGTGATCTTGCCCACATCATGGAGCGGAGCGGAATTGACGACCTCGCTGATAAACTGCTCCGACAGTTGATCGGCGTAGACGCCTTCCTTCTGCATCTGACGGAGGATGATCTCAGTATAAGCGGCAGTCTTGAAAACATGATCGCCGGTGCATTGGTCGCGGCTCTCAACCATATCAGCGAGCACCATAATCAGACCGTTCTGCAGCTTTGTGAGCTGTTCGCTCTTGTGTTGGATCTCCTCGATATACCGAACGGTGTTATGAGCCGCTTTCTTATATTCCTCATAGAGGGTCTCGATCTCGTCGCCGGTACGAATATTCAGCATATCGAGCATATGAATCCACTTTTCCCTTGCATCGGGTGTGTCATAGCTCGAATGACGAGATACATGCGCGATCGAGTTGATCGGCTTGATGATATGCTTCTCCGCAATCCAGACTGCGTAGGTTCGAATCAAAAGCAAAAATCCGAGGAACAGCGAGATGATCCTCGCCAAAAACGCAAACTCTTCTGATCGCAGACGATTCATCTCCAAATCGACTCCGACATAACACTGCACCTTTCCGACACTGTCGGCAACAGGCTTATATACCGACAAAAGCCATCCGTACTCGTCATCCGTGATATCGACAGGGATTTCTTTACCGGCAAAGAAAAGATCACGATATTTCTCGATCGAAGAGTCGTAATCGATCACCGCTCCGGGCTCGTCAGCCTTAACGTCTGCGGTGTCGATATCAAAAACGACATGAGTGCCATCCTCGGCTATTCGATAGATATAAGCAAATTTGATATCGGGAGAAAGATTGATAACCGTACTGAGAAGCTCCTCGGTATCGGCGTAACCATCTGCCGCTCGGCCTTTCTCCAAATATTCATCTATCCGGTCGGCGTCCAACTGCTCGGCGATCATTTCGGCGGCGTAACGCCCGTTCTCCTCATACTCCTTAACGGTGGAATTATGATACTGCAGAATACTGATGCCGATCGCCGCCGACGCGACCAGCGTCAGTGACAGCGCTACCACCAGCGTAGTCTTTATGCGTAGAGAAATCCGTTTTCTGTTATGTCGATTCGGTTCCTCAAAGATAGTGATATAGTACCAGTTGCGGGTATGAATGTAATCCAGCAGCTTGAGAGGAAGCAGCTTATATAAAACCACCGCGATCACAGTTACAAGCGTCTTATCGACGAGATCAATCAGAAAAGAGGCAAGCAGATTAGAGAGAAAATATCCCATAGGAACCATGCGATTGATTCTCTCCGCCATTTCGACAGCATATCCCTCGCCGAAGCTCAACCCGTTGATAAGCCACGTCAGCAGACCTCCCGCGATGCCTCCCCAAAACGCAAAGCTCAGGACAGCGGTCAAAATCGCGTGGATTTTGATCCGGCGCATTTTTTCGGCAAAAGCTACCGCCGATACTGCGATCAGAACGCTGATAACGCAGTAATACATACTGTATGAATCCGAAAGGCTGTTGATGATATTCGAGAAAAATCCGACCGTAATACACGGGATATAACCGCCCAGCATGGCGGAAAGGATCGTACCGATATCATCGATATACAACGGCAGACCCAGCATTTGGTTCAACCTTGTACCGAGGATATTCAACAGCACCCCGAAAAAGATAACGCCCAGCAATGAAGCGCCGGATTTCCATGCAGATTTCGATTTCATATTAGAAGACATAATGATCCTCCGTTTATTCATCGTTCAGGCTCTGACATTCCTTCTCAACTAATTCACTGAAACGATCCGCCGGCAAAGGCGGTGAAAAATAGTAGCCCTGTACAACCTGACAGCCCATATCACGCAGCACCTTGAGCTGCTCTTCCTCCTCGACTCCCTCCGCGACGACGGGAACCCCGAGGAATCCGGCGATATCCATCACCAGCTCCACAAGCTTCAGATTTCTCTCATCATTCAGCATACGGCGTATAAACTGCATGTCGAGCTTGAGTACATCGATCGGTATCTCAGTCAGCATATTCAGCGAGGAATATCCCGAGCCGAAGTCATCCATCTCGATTTTGAAGCCGCGATTCCGGAGGGCGTTAACGATTTCAATCAGGCGGTCTCCGTTATCCGAATAAGCCGATTCGGTGATCTCCAACAGCAGATCATCGGGACTCAGCGAAAACTCATCCAGGATATTCAATAGCTTAGTTTCAAGCTCGGGATCAGCGATATCGACGCGGGAAACGTTCACCGAGACGCGGATGTTCACACCATACATGTCTCGCCAACGCCTGATCTGTGACGCCGCTTCACGCCAGACAAAGTGATCCACCCTGCGAATCAGGCCGTTCTGTTCAAAAAGCGGGATAAACTCACCCGGGCTGATGAAGCCGAGCTCGGGATGGATCCAGCGGATCAGCGCTTCGGCGCTGCCGAGGACAGGGCGTTCCCCTTGTATATGGTATTTCGGTTGATAATATACAACAAACTGACGGTTTTCGATCGCGTCCTGTACGTCACCGATCAACCGCTCATGAAAGACCGTCTGCTCATAAAGCTCATGATTGTAGCGCGCTGTCAGAACGCCGAACTTTCCGCGGATTCGGTCGCACGCCGCCTTAGCACGGCTGAACCAGCTCTCGGGATCCGGGTCATCGCCGAGCGCAAATATACCGATCCTCAACCGAAGCTGACGCGCCTGGGTGGAGCGGCTCAGCTC
This sequence comes from uncultured Ruminococcus sp., assembly GCA_902785355.1. Lineage (GTDB taxonomy): Bacteria > Bacillota > Clostridia > Oscillospirales > Acutalibacteraceae > Ruminococcoides. The sequence continues at coordinate 73,576 of CACZYF010000003.1, forward strand.
CTCCTGTAAGCGTTCTGCAAGAGGCTCGTAATCCTCCCTGTGCTCGCTGAAAATAAAGAAGGTGTCGCTTTCGCTCCGACAGGCGATACCTCTGGATCGGGACAGCTCCTCCGTAATCAGCTCACCCGCACGCCTCAGAACTCGATCCCCCTCTTCTCTTCCGAACAGTTCGTTGATAAGGTGGAAGCGATCAATATTCAGCACTAAAGCGTCGGCGGGCACATCAAGCCTTGTAAGCAGACGATCAAGATAGGCAAAAAAGTATTCTCTCGTATATAATCCCGATACCTTATCCCGTTCGGTCGAACGGATAATGCTCTTGTCCTCACTCAGTTCGATGATCCTCTCGCATCGGGCGAGGATGATCTCGGGCATATCATATGGCTTAGTGATAAAATCCGCCGCGCCCATTCGGATACTGCGTACCTCGGCGGATTTTTCAGCCGTCATGACAATGATCGGAATGCGTCGAAGTTGTTCATTCGCCTGACAGCGTTCGATAACCTCAAAGCCGTCCATCACAGGCATCATCAAATCGAGCAAGATCAGCGAATAATCTGCTCCGGGTGCGGTGAGCGCTGCCATCGCCTCTTCACCGTTCGAAGCAAAATCCGCGTCAAAGCTCTCTGAAAGCATCGCGCCGAGCAGCTCCAGGTTGATTATCTCGTCATCTACTATCAGTACGCGGCGCTTCACACCGCCTGCCGTCATAAACTGTTTCATTCTATTCTCCCATATTCTTAATACATTCCGTCAGTGTAGCGATCAGCTCGTCGGGATTGAACGGCTTTGAAATGTGCGCGTTCATTCCGGCCTCCTGAGCCTCGCGGCGGTCGTCCTCAAAGGTATTAGCCGTAAGGGCGATGATGGGAACGCGGGAACGCTCTCCGCCCATCGCGCGGATCGCACGGGTCGCGTCAAAGCCGTTCATCACCGGCATCTGAACATCCATCAAAACTGCGTTATAATAGCCTGCGTCCGCTTTTTCTATCATATCGACTGCGATCCTACCGTTTTCGGCAGCCTCTACCATGAAGCCCTCCTGCGTCAGGATCATTGTCGCGATCTCACTGTTGATCGGATTATCTTCTGTAAGAAGAATTCGGAAATTGCTGAAATCGATCTTTTCATCAGCCGAGGAATCAACAGGTGCATGAACCTCTTCCTTACTTGAAATCGGGAACGTCAGACTGATAGTAAAGGTCGTACCCTGATCTTGAGCGGTCTCAACCAAAATTCTGCCGCCCATCAGCTCTACCAGGTTTTTGGTGATCGCCATGCCCAGACCCGTGCCCTGGATCGAGCTGACCGTTCGGCTTCGTTCACGCTCAAATGCGTCGAAAATATGCTCCGCAAACTCCGGACTCATACCGATACCGTTATCGCTGACGCTCAGCTCATAAGTCGCGTTCTCGGAGCTCGCCGTTTTTTCGGTCAGTTTAACGCTGACTTTACCGTTTGCGGGCGTAAATTTATATGCATTCGAGATCAGGTTGAGCAGAATACGGTTCAAACGGTTCTTGTCACAGACAACATAACGATGCGTTATATTACTGTGATCGACGGTATATGTCAGTGGCTTGGATTCCATCTGTATATCAAAGATATGACAGGTTTCTTCGAGCACCTCCACCAAGTCGCCGGGTGTAGGATCCAGCTCCATTTTTCCGCTTTCGATACGACTCATATCGAGGATATCGTTGATTAAAGAAAGCAGCTGTTTACCCGAGGTGTCGATCTTGTCGAGGTAATCGCGGATCGTCTCGGGAATATCGTTCTCCTTCAGGGCAAGCGCCGTATAGCCGGTGATGGCGTTCATGGGCGTTCTGATATCATGGCTCATATTGGAGAGGAAGGTACTCTTTGCGCGGCTGTTTTCCTCAGCAAGAATACGTTCGGCTTCAATCTGCTGTTCCCTTTTATTGATGATTGAAAATATACTCAGGATCAGCGCGAGAGAGCCCAGCAGCAAAGCGGCGAATACATAGATATTACGTCTGACGGAAAATGCAAATTCGCTAAACATATTCGCTATATAACGATTTGTCTCCCTAACGCTGTCGTTTTCAGCGTCAAGTCCCGCTCTCTCTGCAAGCTCGATGTGCGTGGCGCGGGTGGCAGCCGTAGCTTCACCTGCCTCGTCCAGCGTGATACGGTTCACCCATGAAACAGCTACCAACAAGATCAGACAGAACAGAATGATCCATACCACCGTACTCTTACCGATACGACGCGATTGATCCCGCTTCATCAGGATGCGGAATACGATCATTCCGATAACGCTCCACAAAATCAGGATCATGTAGGATTCTGCGGCAAGCGCGCTCTTTGAACGAATAGTCGGCAGAAGATAGAAAACAGCAAAGATAACAGCGATCACGGCGCCGATCAAGCCGTAAACGAAGGTCGGACGTTTCTTCTCTCGATACCCCAGTAAACAGGCACAGATCGAAACATAAGCATAGACAACGGTTGCGCCGATGGTAGTAACATCAACGATCCATCCGATAGCGGTTCTGCCTAAAAGCGGTATCACAACGGATATCGCCGCTACACAGCCGATCGCTCGGGCGGGTATCCCGCGAGAATTGAGCGAACCGATCCACCCCGGAAGCATCTTATCCGATGATAAGCGATAAATCAGGCGGCTCAGGGCGATCATGTTACCGATCAATCCTGTAATTATTCCGCAAAAAGCGGCAACGCCCAGAATCACCGGGCCGATATTCCCCATCGCCTCCTGTGCGGCGTGGAAGGTCGGCAATCCTCGGATACCTTCAAAATGCGACAGAGAACCGATATACTCGGTCCAACTGCGAAAGCCGTCCGGTATCAGCATAGACGCGCAGAGCGTCAGCATCGCATATGCCAAAGCTCCCGCGACAAGCGCGATAGCAAGGATCGCAAGCACTTTTTTCTGTTTGAATTTAAACTCACCCGACGAGTGAGAAACCGACTCGAAGCCGATAAACGCCCACGGCGCCAGAATAACAATCGTCATGATCTGCGACGCCGGATCGCCGCCCGCAGTAAACGCGGGAACAATGTTTTCGAGACCGCCTCTATGTACCGTTACGGCAATAAAGCAAGTTGTGATACCGCCGAACAGGAGCACCGCTCCGATGATCTGTACAACAACCGCGAGTCGCTTACCGAGGACGCATACCAGACTTGTCACGGCAAGGATCGCCACGGAAAGCAGCACCTCGCCCATGTAGACAGTGTAGCCTGCGATCTTATAGGAAAAGCCAAAGCAGAAAATGTCTCCGAACAAATAGCGGACAATCAGCGAGAGCGCCGTACTGTTAGCCCAAATGATCGCCGTATAGGTCAACATCAGCATCCACGCGCACAAAAATCCGTGATCGCTGCCGAGTACCTTGGCGGCATAAGTATAGGATCCGCCCGCATCGGGATATCTGACCATCAGGAAACGGTAGCTAAATCCGATAATCAGCATAACCACAGCGCCGATCAAAAGCCCGATTACCGAGCCCCACGGTCCCGCTATCGGCAGAAAGGTCGTGCCGGGCATGACAAAGGCGCCCCACCCGACAGCGCTGCCGAAAGCAAGCGCCCATACCGCAAGCGGGGAAAGATATGGCGACAGCGAAGTGCTGTTCTGCTGATGCTCTATACGAATCATAGTTTACTCCATATAACGGTAATTTTGAGGATGAATCATCCCAAATAGTTTTATCTAAGTCAATTATTAGCAGCTATCAGCTCTTCGAGCGTGTTGAACAGCTGATCCGGCTCGACGGGCTTAGACAGATGTGCGTTCATACCTGCCTGGAGCGAACGCTGAACGTCCTCGTCAAAGGCGTTCGCCGTCAACGCGATGATCGGAACAGGCCTTGCGTCCTCACGCGGGAGCGCACGGATCGCCTCAGCGGTCTCAAGACCGTCCATGACCGGCATACGTACATCCATCAACACTGCGTCATAGGTACCCGGCGCGCTGTCACGGAACAGCGCGAGCGCCTTTTCGCCGTTCTCGGCGTGATCGGTCTCCATCCCCTTGATAGACAAAAGCTGCTTGATGATCTCGGCGTTAATCGGCATATCTTCCGCAAGCAGGATCCTTCTTCCTTCAAGCGAGATATGATGACGGGATTCCTTTACAGGCATCTGCATCACGCGCTCGATCTCACGACGTATCACAGTGGGGAAATCTGATTTAGAGATAAAGCTGTCTACACCTGCAGCGACTGCCTCCTGCATAATATCCTCGGTGTCATAAGCGGTCAAGGCGATAATGCGCGTTTCGTTCCGGTAACGACGGCGGATCTCGCGGGTGACGTCCACGCCGCCTCTTTCGGGCATCTTCCAATCCACCAGAACCAGATTATAGGGATCCTGTTTGGCGTGTCGGATCTCAATTGCGAGAAGCGCTTCAGTTCCCGAAGAGGAAGTATCCACCGCTACGCCGATATCCTCGAGTACGATACCCGCATGCTCCAGAGCGACCTCGTCGTCGTCCACCACCAGCGCCTTTACCTCGGAGAAGTCAAAGCCCATGACATCCCGATGATTATTATCACAGTTTTTCAGCGTAATCGATACAACGAAGGTAGAGCCTTCACCTTTCTTCGACTTTACATCGATCGTACCGTTCATCATCTCAACGATTCTCTTGGTGATCGCCATTCCCAGACCCGTACTACCGTATTTATTTCTGCGGCTGGCGTCCTCCTGCGTGAAGGCGTCAAATATACGCGGTAGAAATTCTTCATCCATGCCGATACCTGTATCCTTGATGATGAATCGAAGCGTCGTCTGGCGTTCGTAGCTCGCGATCTTCTCTACGGTGAAGGTCACCGAGCCGGGAGCCTCGGTAAACTTGATCGCATTGCTCAGGATGTTGATGATGATCTGCTTGAGCTTAGTATCATCTCCGAAATACCATTCGTTGATCTCTCCGATGATATGACATTCATAGTCGAGTCCCTTGTCATTACACTGGGACTGGATCATGATATTGATCTGTTCAAGCATATCAGCCATGCTGAACTCTTCCTTGTGAAGGGTCATACGGCCGGACTCGATACGGCTCATATCGAGGATATCGTTGATCAGATTCAAAAGATGTCCGGCGCTCTCTCCGATTTTCTGCAGATAGCTCCTTGTCCGATCGCTCAGAGAGGTATCTTTTAGCGCGATGCTGTTCAGTCCGATGATCGCGTTCATGGGAGTACGGATCTCATGGCTCATGCTGGAGAGAAAGGAGGTTTTGGCGACGTTGGCATGCTCCGCCTCCTTCAAGGCGAGCGCCAACATCTCATTTTGTTCGCGTTCCTGTTTCAACACGTCTGTCACATCGGATTTTAAAAGTAGGAAGAAGCGCATATCCCTATCAACGACATAGTAGGTGAAACGCTTGTAGTACGTTACACCGTCGATCTCACAGGTCACATTAATCGTGTAGGACTCATTGTCCTCCAGCTGCTCGGCGATAGTCTCGGGAGCAAGCGCGTGTTCAAGCTCGGCAATGTCATGCGTAACGGCGGAAGCGGCGGGAAGCACCTGGTCGTGAATATAGTCGGTATATATACCGCTGTGGTATTTCGGAAAAATACTTCCCTTCCCTATCTTTGAAGCGTCGCCGATAACGACGCTGTAATTATTGTCAACGATATAGGTGACCATATCATACTGCTGAACGAGTACCTTTTCGTTCAGCACCTCGGAAACCTTCTCGTCATTATATTCTGTCTCGGTACCGAAGAGGATCAGTTCTCCGCTTGTCGGGGCATGGGCAACCGATCGGGTAAACCGCACAAAGCAGTGTCTGCCGGACTGACGGCGACAGTAAGCAACAAAGGTTGCGGGCGGAGCGCCCTTATAGAAGCGATCCATCAACCGTTCAATACGAAAACATTCGTCGAAACGCTCTCTGTCTCTCTCTACCAGCAGGCTTTCGCGGCGAATTTTTCCGGCAGCCTCCACGCTCTCCCCTGCCCTGTCGGTATCGTAAAGGTCATTTCCGTCGGCTTCTTCTATCAATCCTGTCGACAAATTGCAGCGCATGACCGTCAGACTTGAATCGGCGGCTGTGTGGAGTTGTTCGACCATAGAGGTGTAGACCCCCGCCCTGCGATAGCTCTCCTCACGAGCCAGGTACTGCTCGGTTATATCGCTGATAAACACATAAAAAACATCGCCGTAGCCCGGAAACTGCGCAAAATGACCGTAGTCGTCTACCCAGCGGATACTGCCGTCTCTGCGGATGATACGATACTCAACATGGTCCCTGTTCAGTGAATCTACGCTCTGCGTCTGTTCTACGATAGACTGGTTGACATTATCATAATCCAGCGGATGCACCATACCTCTGAAGGTATAGCCCGTAAGCGCTCGAAACTGGTCGTCCGTCTCACAGCCGTACATATGATGTACAGCGCTGTTGACATACAACAGCTCCATCCCTTCATCTGCGCGATAGATAAAAAAACCGCCGGGGATCTGCTCGCCAAACCACTCTATGGCAGAGGTCATATAACCACTCTGAAAAAGCTCGTTCATTCTCTACATCCATTCTCTTATAACAACCCTCCGATAAACGCTGACTTATACTATCCGGGGTCAATATTTGTTATACCAATCTAGTCTATATTATAAACCATCTTCACTAAAAAAACAATCTAATCACGAAAAATATATGAAAAATGCTTATTATTCTTTTCCCCACGGTAAATACAGGCAACTTGTTTCATTCACCTTGAACGCAAAACAAACAGCGACAAATCTCTTGTATAGATTACATAAAATCAATAACAGAATTATATAAATAATTCCGATTTTACCCTGCTGATATTGAAAATAGACGACAATGATATTATCATTATTATGAGTTTTTAGCATATCAAATAATAAGGAACGGTAAAACGTATGAGCACGGGTTTGTTCGAGCTGATGAAAGAGGTAAAACAACCTGAAAAAATAATACGGTTTTATAACAACTCTTCATATGACGAGTTAATTGAGATCGACCTGAATAATTACCGATTCAGGAGTATCAACCATGTTGAAAATAAATACGCAATGCCGATGCTGCAGGGCAGCTATAAGAATCTGTTCATCGGATTATCTGAGGATGTGGTTCATCCCGACGAGCGCGAACGTCTCATCGAACTGATGAACCCCGAGACCCTGATCCATAAGCTCAAGGCGTCGGAAATCCCGGGGCTATGGAGCGAGGATTTCCGCTTTCGGATGGTCAACGGCGGTTGGCACTGGATCGAGCTGACGATCATTACGGGCAGAGAGTACATGTTGAAAGACAACATCCTGCGCATGTACATATTTGACTGTCAAAGCCGCAAGTCGCGCGAGCTGGGACTGTCGGATATTGCCGACTATACCGACAATAACCGTAACGAGATGACCGGTCTGCTCAGGAAACGCGCCTTTGTACGAGAGGCTCAACAGCTGATAAAAAACGCCGACGTCAACTGGTGTCTGGTTTCAATCGACATCGATAATTTCAAGCTCTTTAACGAGTGGTACGGACACAGCGAGGGCGATCTGCTGATGGTACAGATCGGCGTTGCGTTACACAAGATCTCGGAACACACCAAAGGCACCGCGGGCTACTTCGGTCAGGACGACTTTTGTCTGATGATCCCCCGAGATATGGAGCGCATAAAAAGGCTGTACGACGAGATCGCCGATCTGGTGACCGCCCGCGGCAGCGGCGCCGGATTCTTGCCCGCGTTCGGTATATGTGACGTCGACCCGAAATGCGAGTTCAGAGATCTGCTCGACCGTGCGTTCTTAGCCTGTCAGGTTGCAAAGAAAGGCTATCACAGCCGTATCCGCGTTTTTGAAGAGGGCATGTACAAGCGCACGGATGAGGAATATCATGTTCTGTCCGATTTCCTACATGCTCTCAAGCGCAGGGAAGTCACCTTCTACCTTCAGCCTCAGTGCAACGCGTCCACAGGGAAAATCGTCGGCGCCGAAGCGCTGGCGCGATGGGTCAAGCCCGACGGCACGATCGTTCCCCCCGACGTATTTATACCCGTACTGGAAAAGCGCGGCTTGATCTATGACCTCGACTTTTATATCTGGGATGAGGTCTGCCGCTGGCAGAAGCAGTGGATCGATCACGGCAACACGCCTCTGCCCGTCTCGGTAAACGTTTCCGTAGCAGACATACTGCATAACGACCTTCCCGCCGTATTTGACAACCTCGCGGAACAATATGGCCTGGAACGCAGGCTTATCAAGATCGAGATCACGGAATCCTCCTTTATCAGCAACTCGGAGCCGGTGAGGAACACCGTCTATTCCCTGCAGCAAAAAGGATTTACGGTACTGATGGATGACTTCGGCAGCGGTTACTCCTCGCTGAATATGCTTAAGGATCTGAATGTCGATATCATCAAGCTCGACGCGCAATTCATGAATACAGATAATATTAACGAAGAAAAGAGCATCGGCATCCTTGAATCCATCGCCAATATGACAAAAACAATCGGCGTTCCGATCATTGTCGAAGGCGTCGAAACAGCGGCGCAAAAGGCCTTTCTGCAGGATCTGGGATGCGACTATATACAGGGATACTTCTTCTATCGCCCGATGAAGGTCTCCGACTACGAAGCGCTGATCGCAGACGACGATGTAATCGATACCTCGGGCATAGTATTCAAGACGAACAGGCAGTTTCGCTTAAGAGAGATGCTCGACAGCAATATCTACAGCGATTCCATGTTCAACTGTATCCTCGGACCCTGCGCACTGTACTCATGGCATGATGATATTGTGGATATCATCCGATACAACGAGCAGTTCTATCAGGCTGTCGATGTGCCGGATTTCGCGGAGAGAGTGACCTGTATCTCCCGATTCATGCCGAGCGTTGATGTGCCCCGGCTGACGTCACTGCTGCAAAAAGCCTTGCACGACCGTCTGAACGGGTCCGAAGGTACTCTGCATTTTTACAAGACAGACGGTTCGCTGACTACCTTCTACATGCATTTCTACTATCTACATTCCGATGGTGAAAACAAGATCTTTTATGGTTCGGTTCGTAACACCACCAAGCTCAGCAACCTTGAGAAACAGATGTCCCTGCTGTCACACATCTCGAAGGAAACGGTTCTGTTTCTCTCCCGTACACATGACGGCGAGATCCGCTTCACCGTACTGTTCAACGGTTTGGAGAGCGAGCTTGAAAAGGCACAGTTTGAGCTTGAAGAACTACTGAACAACGAAGCGTTTATCTCACAGCTAAGCACGAGAAAAAACTCCGCAACATATGAGATGGTTTTGCAGAGTATTAAAAACTCTGAGAACTTTACAGCTCAGATAAACATAAATAAACCGGACGGCGCCCAAATCACGCTGGACGTCAAAGGGACATATATGCCTGACGAGACCGATGTGATGAATTACATCGTCATCCTGAGCAAGCATAAGGATTAAGGATCAAAGACCTTTCAGCCTAATCGGCTGAATCGACAACAGAGAGGTATTAATGGGTTATTTTACACAGACAGACAGTTATCTGTTCCATCAGGGAACAAGCTATGAGGTATATAAGAAGATGGGCGCCCACATCGTTACCGAAAACGGCGTCAAAGGGACGCGCTTCGTGCTATGGGCGCCTAACGCGCAGTCGGTAGACGTCATAATTGATCCGGACGGTAATGAAAGCCATCATGAAATGAAACGAACCGCCGACGGAATATGGGAGGTCTTTGTGCCGGAGGCGGGAAGCGGGGACGTCTACCGCTACGCGATCACCGGTCCGGACGGAGTGAAGCGCCTCAAGAGCGATCCGTACTCCTTCCGCTATCAGCTCCGTCCCGATAATGCATCCGTCATTTGCCCTTTGAACGGCTACAAATGGAATGACTCAAGTTACATGGCAAAGGTCGACAACACAGCCGTCATTGAAAATCCGATGGCGATCTATGAGGTGCATCTCGGCTCGTGGAAAAAAGCTTACAAGAGCGAGGACGATCCCGACGGATTCCTGAACTATCGCGAGCTGGGCGATCAGCTGGCGGATTACCTCGGCTATATGGGCTACACGCATGTTGAGCTGATGGGTATTTGTGAATATCCCTTTGATCCCTCCTGGGGCTATCAGGTGACGGGTTACTTCGCCCCCACCGCCCGTTACGGTACGCCGGACGATTTCCGCTACATGATCGACCGACTGCACCGCAGCGGGATCGCGGTCATCCTCGACTGGGTACCCGCACATTTTCCTAAGGATGACTTTGCGCTGGGTCGTTTTGACGGTACGCCGCTGTATGAGTCAGCCGATCCGCTGAGAGCGGAATTCCCGATCTGGGGTACCTACGCCTTTGATCACGGAAAGCCCGAGGTTCGCTCCTTTTTGATCTCCAGCGCCTTCTACTGGATCAACGAATTCCATATCGACGCGCTGCGCGTTGACGCGGTCGCCGCGATGCAATACGCCGATTTCAGCCGTACAGAATGGCGCCCGAACATTCACGGCGGTCACATCAACCTTGAGAGTACCGATTTCTTAAAGCAGCTCAACAGCGAGCTGACCCAGCGGACGAAGGGTTACCTGATAGCTGAGGATTCCTCTATCGAACAGGGTATCACCAATGATATCCATATCGGCGGTCTGGGCTTTACGCTCAAATGGAATATGGGCTGGATGTACGATACACTGAAGTATCTCTCATACGACTTTTATGATCGCCGTCACCATCACGGAGAGCTGACGCATATCGCCGATTATGCCTATACGGAGAATTTCATCTTAGTCCTGTCACATGACGAGGTAAACGTCGGTAAGGGTTCTATTCCCGATCGGCTCTGCGGCAGCTATGAGGACCGTATCAATTCCGTCAAGGCGCTGTACGCCTTCCAGTTCACCTTCCCGGGCAAGAAGCTGCTGTTTATGGGTCTGGACTTTGCTCAGGACAGCGAATGGGACTACAGCAAGCCGCTCGATTGGAACCTCACCGAGGATCCCGCCCACCGCGATGTGATGCTGACGCTCAGAAATCTTTTGTCCGTTTACAAAGAGATACCCGTTCTGCACCACGACTCCAAGGACAGCGCAACCTTCGAGTGGATAACGAAGAACTTTGCCGACGCAAACGTGATCTCCTATATTCGTAAGAATCCGTGGAACTACAGCGGCGCCGTGCTGGTGATCTGCAACTTCTCCCCGTGGCATCACAACGGCTACGGCTGCGGCGTTCCGATCGACGGCGATTATACGCGCGTATTCAGCACTTATGATACCGTTCCCGGACAGGGAGGTCCCGAAGAGCTCGGTGGCTATCCCGTTATGCACAGCGAGCATAATTGGTGCGACGGTAAGCCCTTCCGCCTGAGCTACGGTCTGAGACCGTTCGAGGTCGTTATCATCAAGCTGCCCGAATAACCGTACATATTTATAGTATAAAAATGAACTCACCCCTCAGAATGATCGATCATTCTGAGGGGTGAAGCGTTATTCTGCACCAATTAGCGTAAGTTTTGGCGTAAGTGGCGTAAATGGCGTAAATTTAGGCGTAAGTGGCGTAAATTGCTAAAAATGCGGCAATTAGCATTTTCTCCTCGTCATGATGATTCCGACAATCGCCCCAATCAGGACGATCGGTGCAACTCTGACAAATGCCCACTCAAAGATATGGAAAGCAGTTCCGAGAACTGCCGTTTCAGGATCGTTAAAATTCCATCCCAAGTACGGACTGTCCAGGAAAAATAATACCGCTGTGATAAGCACGATCACAATTGCCAATGAGATAAATAGCCAATGTGCTATCTTCCTACGCGATTGTTGCTTCCGGGAAAGCTGAAGGTTGAGCACCTCCAGTTTTTGGGATATTGCTTTAAGATCATTTGCCTCCGGTTCTGTACTTGCCTCCCCCAGCAAGGTGCTGACCGGAGTTTCAAGTGCTTCGGACAGCGCGAGCAGCAATTCGGAATCCGGAACAGACAAGCCCTGCTCCCATTTTGAAATTGTTTGCCGAACCACATTCAGCTTGAGTGCGAGTTCCTGTTGGGTAAGACCTTTTGCTTTTCTGATTGTTTTTATGTTCTCACTTAACATGGCCAAAGCCTCCTTTCGCAGTCATAGTACCATCAATAGGTCCATTGACGCAAGCAACGCAAATTAACAATGCGCAATTCAGGGTAAATCATGATTTATCTTTCTATGATTATATCATTTCAGCTTGATTCTGTCTATCTATAAAGCAAAAACAGACAACCCCGTAGAAGAAAGGTTGTCTGTAAAATCTTTTTCCGCACTGTTTTGTGTCATGATATTTATTCATGCCCACGTAATATTTAGTTTTTTCTTATGCTCAACACAATCGATCAGGTAAAGATTGATTAGTGTTTGGTAAGGAATACCCGTAGTCTGAGCCTGCTCCTTAAAATAATCTATAATCGAACTGTCGATATTAATTGTAATTTGTTTTTTGAGCTTTTTAGCGTAAGGATTTTTTCTCGGATTCAGTTTTTCAATATCATAATTATCTAACATTTCGACTCCTCCTTTACAGATTTTTCTCATATACATTTTGCTCTGTTTTCGTTGCTTTCCTTGCGGAGATAATCCTGATGATTTCATCATTTCCACGATAACAATGACTGACAATACATATCTTTGATGACGTTGTTGTTCCGATAATTAAAAATCTGTCCTCTTCATAAGAGTGTTCCGGATCATCAAAGAGAATTGCTCTATCATCGTAAAACACCGTACTTGCTTCCTCAAAGGATATTTTATGCTTCTTTTTATTGATAGTATTTTTATTATTATCCCATTCAAATTGTATTGTATCCATAATTATATTATAATTATAAAATAAGTTTTGTCAATAGGTTTTTTTGTTTTTCTGCACCGTTTGGCGTAAGTTTGGTGTAAATGGCGTAAATCCGAGACATCGGAAGGCTCGGAAGCCACATAAACACTGTGTTTTTGCAGAGTTACTTATCTAAGGCTTTTCATTGTCGGGATATCTAAACCTGTATTTACCGGCAACAGATTCGTTATGCGATATTGCTGTCTCTCAGAAAGGCTAATCGGAATAATCCGACTCACGGAATTTCAAAGAAACAGGCAGTGAAGCGGACAGCTCGTCCTTTGAAACTGCGTAAACATAAGCGTTCAGCTCCATATTCTCGGGGTAATCGCTCAGATCGATATCATAGGACAGGTACGGCGTTTTTTCTTCTACGTCTATTGTATCATCATCGCTCAAGCAGAACATGTACTGATATTTATTGTGGTCGCCGTCCCAACGGAAGCGATACCGCCTATCCCCTATCTTCTTCACCCTGAAATTGACAGGTAACGCGGGGAATGAAATATCGTAACCGCTCTCGTGATACTCGGTGATCGGCTCTTTGTTTTCATCCAGGCCGATCACATAGATGCGGTAGCTTTTGTTCTGCTTGATAATATTATCATCGCGGATATACATCGGCTCGTCGCCGTTGATGATAAAGGTTCCCAGATAGTCTCCGGCAAACTCAAAGTTGATCGCAAAATAGGGTATATCAAACAGATTCCCCTCCTTCGCCTGAACCAGCGCCATGTTCTCTCCGTTGAAGATCACAAACTCCAGCTCGGGGATACATTCTTCGACAGTAAAACTCTGGGTCCAACCCTTCGTGTTGAATCTACTGGTAAAGCGACTGCCGTCGTCGCTCAGGCACCGAACAGTATAGGTATAGGAGTTACCCGGAACAACGTCGGTATCGATGTACCGGGACTGTGACGGAACAACATCGATACGCTTCCACTTCTTATTCTCCATTCGGTAAACCGCTACGTCAACATTCTGTTCACCGCCCACATAGAAACTCACACCGTCCAGATGGGCTTCCAGATTATTTATATAGGGAGTGCTCAACAGATTGAAGCTTTCGCCGTCTCGATCATAATCGCTCGCAAAGCCCGTGCCGTCCGGACTCAGACAGCGAACGGTAAAGGTCATCATTGTATAATCAACGGTCGTGTAAATACAGCTCGTATCACGAGTATCCGCGATTTTGACCCATCTGTTGTTACTGGAGCGATATACGCGGTACAGGTCGGCACCTTCTACAGGCGCCCAAGTGATCTTCGCGCCCTCGTTCACTGCTTCGATACGGGTGATCTGCGGGGTATCGAGCTGAGGAGCGTAGGTATATGACCATCCCGGACGGTAGAAGTCGGAGGTAAACGCGCTCAGGTCAGCTTTGATACAGCGGACGGTATAACAATAAGTTGTCCCGGTCTTAACGCTGCTGTGGATAAAGGTATTGTCATCAGTCTCCCCTATCTTTGTCCAGCTGCCGGTCTCGTCTTTATAATAGACGCGGTATTTCTCAGCACCGGCTACGGTACTCAGGTTCATCTCTACACCTCTGCCGGTACTCTTGAAACCGATAATACGTGGGATACTGCTGTCACACTCAGTAGGTTCAAGCTCAGTAGGTTCAGGCTCAGTGGGTTCAGGCTCAGTGGGTTCAGGCTCACTGGGTTCGGTAGGCTCTATCGGAACATAGGGCTTCCATCCCTCCGGACGGTATGGAAGCTCAGCCAGGAAACGCTGAATTGCAGACGTGTCGGTGATATCGCGATCACCGTCCCGATCAAAGTCCGAGAACCACTCGACCGTGCCGCTGAAACTATCGACGGCATCGTTCCTGTCATTCTCGGGATAATCATCCATCTGAGCCTGACAGCGTTGGATCAGCGCGGCATCATCAACATCCAAACTGTCATCGCCGTTCATATCCCCGATCAGTCTGCCCGTGCCCATCTGAGTCCATACGCGCTCCAGTCCGTCAAATTCATACAGCTCGGGGGCGTCCAAATCAAAGAAACGGTCATAAGCCGCACTGTAAACGCCGATCCCGCAGGCAAAGGGAGCGCCGGACGATTCCGTACTGATAACGCGGTTGCCGAACTCGTGATAAAAGGGAGTCGAAACAGGGGTTGTCTCAGCCTTCACCAGCGCCCAGTCGACCGTACCGTCGTCAGCCGTGTGTTCATAGATTTCATCGTAACTTGTCAGAACGGCTTGATCTATTCCGTATTGGCTGACCAGCTTATCCTGGTACTTGTACACGGGAGCCGGAGGCTCGGGAGCAGGCATCTCTCTCAGGCTTCCGGAGTATAATGAGAAAGACCCTGTTTCAACACCGTCGCGACAAAGCACCGTGCCGTCCTCCAGAACCACGTCGAGCGGTTGATTTCTGACTAATAAGCCCGCATAATTGTCCTTGTATCCGAATGCCATTTCCATTACTGTAAAGGTACGGCGCTTATCCTTCGCACGGGAGGTAAAGCCGGTGTAGCCGCTCTCGACAACATTTCTGTCGAGGATATCGAGGTAATCGTCCAGCTCGTAGCCGTCCTTAAGAGTAAGCACGCATAAAATCTTGTTTTCTTCAACCGTGCAGCTGAAATCAAATAATTCACCAAATGCACCCTGCGTCAGCGGGCAACTTACACCCGTACCGTTATAGCCGGGATAATCGGGCAAAAGTTCAATATGCTCGGCGTCATAAGTGAAAGTTGCTCTGATAAGCTTCGGCAAACCGTAAGCGGAGAACGTTACCGGACAATAAGCGTAAGTCAAATACGGTGAACTCTCAGTTTCCGAAATATCCTGTGCGTCAGTGCCGAATGACACGCATGACATCATAACGATCAGCGACAAACACAACGACACGATCCTCTTCATCATTATCATCCTCCGATCAATTATCTTTATACCGATACAGTTCATGAACTGTAAATGTTTCCGTACAAAACAAAATGCGCAGCCCGCAATCACGAACCGCGCACGAAAAACACACTGCTCCAATTGCCGCGACACAAATCCTCAGCTATTCCGGAGAAGGCTAAACAGATCCGGCGCAAGGCAATTGTACCGCAATACAGCCGGATATGCAAGTCAAAATACAAACTTTTGTTTTGCAAAAACACACATAGATCCTTCTGACCGGATCATTTTACTCTCTCGCATACAACATAGTATCTTCCGAAGCTGTAAGCGTCCAGCGGCGTACAGGTAAACATAGTAAACAGATCCCTTCCCTTGTCGATAAAGATACTCTGCGACTGGTTAGGACGCACGATATCGGTTTCGATAACCTCGTAGGTCAGCGTATCCCAGAACGTGGTCACATAGATTCTGTCGCCCTTACTGAGGTATCGGATATTATCGAAGAAGATTCTGCCGATGTATCCGGTGTGACCCGCTACCGTGCAGTTCGTATCCGTACCGCCGAGCGGCAGAGAGGTATAGGTCATATGAGCCGCGCCGTAGCTCATATTCAGGTCGGAGGTACCGAGATAGATCGGCAGCTCCATCCCTATCGTCGGTGCCGAAACATAACCGTAAATATCGTTATAGATACCGTATTGGGTCAGGTCAAGCGCGGGATGGTTGTAGCTTTCGCCCTCGACAAATTTGCTGCCCTGGTGGAGCTTTAAGTCCTCATTATAAGCGACGCTGTCACGATACAGGCGATCCAGATCGAGTCGGAACACGACCCGCGTGCTGCTCGTACGAACGCCGTTTTCATCGATCGGATAACCCTGCTCGTCGATCTGTTTCTTTTCAAGAGCGGCGGCGAAGGTTTTTTCCGTCACGCCGGGAACGGTATCTTCGCCTTCTTCGGCGGGGACGACGTTCTCGAGCAACCGGTCGAAGCTCTCCGCCTGACTGTGGGAAACCTGCTTGCCGATCCAGTTGGAGACAGGCGGAAAGAGCAAGAATCCCAATCCCGCCACAAGCAGAACGATCGCAATGATAAGAATCACTTTCTTACGCAAATCAGCCATCCTCCTTACTGTGTCGGGCATCCTTCTTCTTACCGCGGTGTACGAAGAATATGACAAAGAAAGCGGTTACGCCGACGATCGCAACGATGATGAGCGCCGCTGCCCAGAACGGAACGCGGTAGCCGAGGAAGAACAGATAGCCTCCGCTTGCCTTCACGGGCTGAGCGCCGGTGACAATATACTTTGTATCATCATACTCGACGCGCTTGCCGCGTACAAGCAGACGGTGCGTGTTGACGGAATAAGGCGTACAGGTAATCAGCGTCACGTGATCCTCTCCGCGGATCACCCGTAGATTATCGGTGTTGTCGGGCAATACCACCGTGATCTGATCGACCTCATATTTCAGCGTTCGGTTGAGTACGTGGATGAAAAACTCGTCCCCCTCCTTGAGCTCGGTCAGATAGTCAAAGAAGGTTTGTGTGGGATAAGCCGAATGAGCCGAGATAACGGAGTGGGTACTCACGCCGCCGATGGGCAGCGAGGTGTTCTGCAGATGACCCGCCGCGTGAGCGAGGACCTCCTCGGTGGTGGAGTGCATGATCGGCAGGTAGACGTTGATCTTAGGAATATCGATATAACCGATCAAGCCCTGACCGTCTACGTTCAGCGCCGCTTCATACTCCTTACCGATCTTCTTGAACGCTTCCACGTCGAACGGGTCGGTGATGATGATATTATTGGTGAGACTGTCATTGTATTTTCTGGCGCTTTCCATCAGCTCCTGCTGCCTTGCGGAGGGCATCTCCTTAGTGACCTTGGTGTACTCCTCCGCCTGATTGCGGGCGGCGAAATTATTGATCGCGGCGCTGATAAGCGGATAGGACAGGATACCCAAGCCAACTAAAAAGATCAGTAGGATACCGATGACGGGTAAATTCTTTTTCATGCAATAAATACCTTCTTAAAATAACTCAAAGCGAAAGCCGCCGACGGGTTTCGGTTCTCATACTATTTTCTAATAAAACGAATTAAAAAGCAGTTAGACGCAACAGATGTTAAGCCGTTTTATTAGATAACAGTACCAGCTTTTATCGCAATATTTGAAAGAGTCGGGGACGTGAGAACACGTCCCCGACAGTTGGTTCAATCAGATTTAAAAGCTGAATTACTTCGAGGTTCTTCTCTTGAAGATGATGAAGAAGATACCTGCGCAAGCGATCAGAGAAGCGCCGATGATGGTGAAGATCATAGTGCCCTGGCCGCCGGTAGCGGGAACGATGATGGGAGTATCGCCGACGGTTACCTTGGTGATGGTGTCGTTGCCCATGGTGATGGTGCCATCGCTAGCGATAACAACGGTGTACTCGGTGTTGTTGATGTTGTAGCCCTTAGGAGCAGCAGTCTCCTTCAGGGTGTAGGTACCCGCCTTCAGGCCGCTGAAGGTAACTACGCCGTTAACGGTATCAGAACTCTTAGAATATTTAGTACCGGTCAGCAGGAAGGTCGCGGCTTCATCAGTGATCTTGTTGTTGTTGGTAGCGTCAACCTTCTCTACGGGCAGGCTGAAGGTGTAAACGTGAACAGTGTTACCATTCTTAGTGCTCTCAGCGTTGTACTTGTTCTTGTAAGAAAGGCTGTCCTTGTTGTAGTTAGCTACAATGTTATCATACAAGGTAGCATCGTCGCTGTTCTTTCTGCCGACAACAGCGTTATCGTTGAGCTTGCCGACCAGGGTAACGGTTACGTTGGCAGCATCATAGAAGCGGTTGGTGCCTGCCTTAGCATCGTTCAGATAATCAGCGGTAAGAGCGATCTGGATGTCGGACTTATTGGTGGAAGTTACAGTGTAATCGTCGGTTTCAGTCAGAGTAGCATCTTCATCTGCAGCGAAATCAACTACAACGGAATCAACTTTGACAAAGTCGAGACCTTCAGCCATGGAGTCATGGATGACATAGGAGTTCAGATACTCGTCCTTGGTACCGGTAACGGAAGCGGTAAGCTGGAACTTAACTTCCTCGCCGATCTTAGCGGTAGCCTGATAATCGTTGCCCATATCGGAGCTGAGGATCTTCTTGCTGACAGTAACGTCGCCGTCAGAGATCTTGGATGAGATATTAACCTCAGCAGTGGTCATAGATTTATTGTTTCCATCCTTCGCGTCGGACAGATAGAAGACTGCGCCGCCGGTGCTCTTGACGTTAACGCCGACAGGAGTACCGGTAACGGTAGCATAATACAGACCGGGCTCGGTGGTGGTGAAGGTTACCTTACCGTCGGTGCCGGCCTTTTGAGCGGTACCTACCTGAGTACCGGTGTTCTGGCCTGCCTTCTTGGCAGTCTCAGCAGCGGTCAGGACTGTCTGAGCAACAACAGGCTTCGCCTCAACAGCAGTCTTGATGCCGTCGGCAACGCCTGCTACAGCGGTGTAGTGGTCGCTTGTACCGTCGTAAGCCGCGAGCTTATACATGCTGATGGTATAGCCCTCTTTAGCTTTGATGGTTGCGGTGTAGGTGTCTGCTGCGCTTGCTGCGAAGGGAACCATCAGCGCAAGCATCATTACTGCCATTACAACAGCAAGAATTCTTTTGGTTGCTTTCATTTTTACTTTTCTCCTTTGTGCTAAAGATAAAATGATATAAATAATTAATTACTTTCTTCCGTGTCTGGGCATATATCTGCGGGCTGCGCGGCAACGCTTGTCATAGATGACATAAGCCATCGCGAGCAGCGCGGCAGTACCCAGGATACCGAAGCCGATCAGGATGAATCTCAGTGTGCCGCCGAAGCCGCTCTGAGGAGTGACGACCGCCACGTTGACATAGTCGAAGGTGACGTTGTACTTACTCTCATACGGGAAGGTGACATACTTCACGGTATTGTTGGTATTGTAGCCATTCTTCGGTGAATACTCGAATACCATGTAGGTCTGAGGCGCCACAACGCCTTCAAAGTAGTTGCTGCCGCCGACCCACTGTGAGGATTCATGGTCATACACATTATCGCCGTTCTGATAGATCGGCAGATCATCAAATAATACAGTACCGTCAGTCTGTGTTGCACCTCTGCTGTAAGAGGTCGAATAGTTGTTGATCAGATCATTGATCTGCGCCTTGCTAAGCGGAGTCTCGTCCTTCACCTTAACAACGGCAAATACGGTATCATTCAGCGGATCTTCGGTATTTGCTTTCTTCTTCACGGTAATGGACGCATGTTCGGTCGTGTTTTTAAACTCCGCCGCAGTCGTTTGGGTACAATTCTCGTCGGAATAATACTGAGGATCACCCGAGATCGCGAGGCCGGTAGCACCCGCCGCAACGGTAAACTTTGCATAAATGGTGCTTCTGTCCTTGTAATAACCCGCTTGAGCCAGATCCGCGGACAGATCGTTTTCGGTGATCTTATAAATGTAATCACCGGGCTGGGTAAAGGTAAGGTTAAAGGTAACCTTACCGTCAGTAACACTGTCAGCGGTTGCGTCGGCGCCCGTTACATAACCGGTTTTCGAAACGCCCTCAGCCTTGAAGCTGAACTGGCCGCCGTTGTAATTCTCTCCGTCGAGGGTCTTTTTGACATAGAGGCTGCCGCGGCCGGAAAGCTTCTCGTTGGTAACGGTGATCGCGTTGCCGGAAGCGCGTACGGTGATGCCGCTTTCGCCGCCTGTTACGCTGACTAAGCTGTAACCTGCGGATGTATCCTCAGAGATCATAACCTTCGCGCCCTGCGGAATACCCTCAAATCTCAGGGTTCTGCCGTTTTTCAGCTTACCGCCTGTCGCGAGCTTACCCTGATCGCTGAGCGTATAGCTTCCGCCGTCGCTCGTAGTATATGCGAGGTTGTAGGGCTTGAAGCCCCTGCCGTCTCGCAGATCGACCTTAACGGTACCGCCGAACTCGGTGGTATCGGTTGCGCCGCCGAGATTTCTAACGTCCTTTTTGATGGTGACGGGCGCAACTGCAGGCTTATTAACATAAGAAAGCTGAACACGCGTCATTACAAAATCAGAGGAAGTATCCTTTGTCTGATATTTAAATTCAGCATACTTATCGTTACCTGAAGCAATGGTGTACGCGGACTCGAGCTGTCCCTTACCCTTGAGCACCAGGTCGATCGCCTTCCAGGAGGTGGTATAGCTGAAGTTGCTCGTAAAGCTCTCGGTAACCTTCATCTCGGTCGGAACCGCAAACTGGTCCTTGAAGCTGATGTACTCCGCGTTCTTTAATGTATAAGTGCTGTTGCTGATCGTCCCCTTGCTGCTCACCTTACCGTTAGCGGTAGGCTGATTAAAGCTAAAGGTATTCACAGCAGCTACAGCTGCCTTGAAAGAGGCGCTGTTGTTAACACTTTCGGTATTTACGGTTTTGTCAACGATCAGCTCGTTGCCGATCGGTGCAAAGTTGAAGTCGAAGCTGAGGTTCGACTCAACCATACCTCTCTCAACATAGAACATCGTCAGCGTGTGCTCCACTGTCGGGTCGTAGTTGTTGATCGTAAAGTTGGTATTTCTGGTGGCGTTATTCGGATTCTGATAGCCTGTCTCGATGGTGACTGTACCGTTTCCTCTGCCGCCGGCAAAGTTAATGGATCCCTTCGCCTTCTGGTGATCGCCGCCGAGGTCGAGAACGAGCTTACCGTCGATATAGACCCATACGTCGTCGTCACCGGTAAAGGTGAACTTCTGGTCTACATAAGTACCGTTGGTACCCTTGATCTGGCCGTAGTGACCGGTGTCACCGCCGAGGTTGAACGGAATGTCTACACGCATACCGAAGCCGAAGTCTAAAGCTTCCTTATCCGATCCTCTGACAGAGTCAAACGGGAAGAAACCGTAACCGCTGCTTGCCTTTGGATTCGAATAGTAGTAGAGTGCGTCCTTTGCGCCGTTTGTAGGTCCCTGACCGTAATACATGGTCTTATGGTCGGCGCTGAACCAGGCGTTATCTCCTGCTCCCGAGCTGTCGAACTTGTAGGTAGTGATACCGTTGGAGGTCACCTTACGCATCGGGAACTTCGTGTTAACAACGGCGCCGATGTCGTTATTCTCCAGGAACGACTTATCAAAGAACGGCACGTTGACCGTGCTGGTTCCGCCGCCGGACGTCGCGTACTTAAGATTGCCGTCCACAAGCTCGGTACCGGTCAGACCGATAACCGCCTTGTGCGTACCGTCCAGACGAGCAGAGTTGTTGACCCAGTTGGAGAATTTCACCATTTGGGAGATTCCTTCACCGGTGTAACCGTCGTTCTTATCAAAGAAGTTACCGAAATACATCGGGTATCTGACGCTGACGTCGCTGCTCGCAGCCGCAATCTTGTTGTTCAGATGCTGGTAAGGCTCCCAGTAGCCATGGCTCGATTCGTAACGAATCGCTCCCCAACCGCTCTGAACCTCGTCATCGGTGTAGTAATCATAAAATGTTGCATCAATCGGGAAAATATTCGCGTTGTTCGTAATGCTGTCAGCATCAGGGCTGGCATTTACCTCCTGGTATCCGCCTGTGCCGCCGGTGCCCGCATAGGTCGACCACTGAGCGCTGTTGTTCCAACCTGTGATCTTGATACAGTTTGCGGAGCCCTGACGATCCTTGTGATACATAAAACCGGTAGAGTTCCAGCAGGTGTTCATATCAGAGCTCAGGCGCAGTACCTTTACATAACCGACCTTTTCGCCGGTAATCCTGAAGGTATAGACATGATCGGCGAACTTCGTCGGGGTGATCGCGTTCTGATAACAAGAATAGTTGTAACATTCGGAATCATTTTTATTATTCTGAACGTTCCAGTTCTCATTACTGTCGCTGTAATAGGTATATACCCTGATGTTGGCGCCGCTCTCATCCCAGCCGGTAAGACCGGTCATGTCGATATAGATCTCTTCATTATGCGTGAAGGGTGAACACTGCAGCGCAGAAATGGTAGGGATCACGAGCATAAAGGTCGAAACCAGAATCATGAGCGTCAGCACAACAGCCAGCACCTTTGCAAACGGTCGCTTACTTCTCTCTTGACGAAACCTTTTTGCATTGGGTTTGTTTATAATTACCATCTTCCTTTCTATAGATTATCCCTCAAACGAACAGCGCAAGCACACTACGCCGATTTACTTCGCTTTACGGAAATTGTTGCGTATATTTGTTGATATTCTCAAAAAGATTCAAATAACTTTAGGGATAATCAACAAATATCCAGATATATTATAGTAGATTATATATTATTTTTAGTTCTGATTCAAAATTAAGAAAAAGAATCATATATTTTTTCTTGTTTTCCTGAACGCCCTCTCCCCTCTTTGACAGGAGGCTGAAAACAGGGGGTATTTTCGTCGGTCGATTTGCGCAAAATGTACAAACCAACCGTGACATATCCGGCTACTGATCTCTGATAAACACTTTAAAAATTATTTGCGGAGATTTACGCAATCGAAAAGCTCTTTCTCTCATGGTCATTTATTTTTCTTTGCAGATTTCTTTACTTCCTCATGGAAGAAGTAATTGACCACGACCGGCGGCTCGCCGAAATCGGAGCGCCTGGAATCGTCGTCGCGGAGGTATGGCAGATGGTTCTTTTCGGTGAACTCCTTCATCTCTTCATCGAGAGCATACCAGTAGGAGCGATCCTTGTAGGTGTAGATCTCCTTATATAAGCCGTCCAGCTCGGGGCGATTCTCATGGATCCAGTTGAGGATCTTTACGCGGTAGTCGCCGCGCAGATTCAGGTTTTCCAGCCACACCAGATTGCAGAAATCCTTTGCCGCTGAAATGATCTCCTTCGGGTCGGTAATGCCCGGAAAGATCGGGGAGATAAATAGTGTCGTCTGCACGCCCGCCTCATAAAACTGCTTCATCGCGTTCAGCCTGCGCTCAATGCTGACGGCTCTGTCCATCTGCTTGCGGAAGCCCTCGTCCAGCGTATTGATCGACCACGATACGCGCGCGTTCGGGAAGGTTTTGATCAAATCCAAATCTCTCAGCACCAAGTCGGAGCGGGTAGCGATACTGATATTCACGCCGCTGCCCCGAAGCTGTTCGAGTAATTCGCGGGTGCGGCCATACTCTTTTTCGCAAGGCTGGTAAGGATCGGTAACGGAGCCGATGAACGCCTCTTTACCCGCGTACTTTTTCGGATTCTTGATGGGCGTCCAGTATTTGACGTCCACAAAGTCGCCCCACGGCTCGGGGTGATTGGTAAAGCGCTTCATAAAGCTCGCGTAGCAGTATTTACAGCCGTGAACGCAGCCGACATAAGGATTGACGGAATAATCCGACACGGGCAGATTGGACTTTGTCATCACGCCCTTTGTTTCGATCTCCTTGATCACGACACTCATTTCGATTCCTCCAATATCCATTTGATGCCCTTTGCCGTTCTAAGCGTCCCCTGCTGAAAATGATTGCCCTTGTTCAGCTCGAAAACAGTGTTGATCCCACTCTCGGCAAGGTGCTTTTCGATGGCTCTTGTGTGATCCTCCACGGTTTGGAGGGTTTTATTTTTTGTACGCGCTTCTCTGTCACCGAGAGAAAAGTAAATGGCTCGCGGCAGCTTTGTCGTGTCGAACTTCGTGATGTATTCCTTGAAATCGGGGAACCACATGGAGCCCGAGCAGGAGGCGACTGCTGTGAACAGATCGCATTTTGTAACGGCGTATAACGCGAACAAACCGGCGAGAGAATAGCCCGCGAGCATAATTGACCTCGGCTCAGCGTTCAACTCGGCTTTTACGGCGGGAATGATTTCGTTTAGCAACAGCTCGAGATACGCGTCCGCCTTGCCGCCGCAGGGCGTGTCGTTCTCGCTGATGGGCGGGATCGCCCACGGCGACATATCGTCGTCCCAATTCAAGCCGCTGATCTCAACAAGTGTAAAATCGGGACAGCCGAGCTCCTTGCACTTTTTATAGATCTCGCCGTTGCTTTTCATATAGTTATTGAGAATGACCAGCGGTGCGCTTAGATTCTCTGCTTTAAAAACATCTACTGTCTTTCCTTGGATTTTCATGACTGCTCCTCTTTATATAACTCGTTCTCGTGCTGAAAGCCCCGGTTCATAATGGAATAGAATACGGGGATCAGGTCTTTGCCCATCTGCGTTAAGGAGTATTCGACGTGAGGAGGTACTCCTCATAGCTCATGTTTTCCTTTTGGTATAATCAGCCATCGCCCGTTGTCGCGAAGCGACAAACTGGGCGGGCATATAAATTTGTATAATAACCGGATTTATACGGTTATTATACCATATCCAAATATTGTTTCAAGTACGCAGTTTTTTGTTACATAGTACGCTCAGTGATACCGTAAACCTGCATCATAGAAAAAGGTTGCCGTAAATCCATTCTTTACGGCAACCCATGATCTCTAAATATTCAAATTTGATTAGTCGGCAGCAAATAGTAGCTGTAGCTCTCAGTTTCACCAATATGGTACCGGTCATAGAAGTCGGCCAGATACCGTTGAATCATTGTTGCGTCGGTTATATTCAAGCCATCCTTATCAACATCTGCGGCCGTCTCATTAAATACAAATACAGGGATATCGGCAAGCCGTCTCTGAATCAGCGTCACATCGAGTATCGACACTGCTTCATCGCAGTCGGCGTCTCCGATCATATAGGTGACCGTGATCGGTTCCGCGTCGGTGAGAACAAATGAAATATCATTATCCAGCGCATATGATAAAGCGTAGCTTTTCGTTGTACAATAGATCACAAGATCATCACAGCCGTCAAAAGCATTGGCGGCGATTTTCTCCACCGTATCGGGAATCTCGATGGCGGTCAGTCCGGAGCAGTTCATAAATGCCCTCTCTCCGATCTCGACGATCGACTCCGGCAGAGCAATCTGTTTCAGAGAAGTACATCCCCAAAAGCATTGATCGGGAATTTGTGTGATTCCGCCTTTGATCTCCAGTTCTTCCAAAGAAGTACAATTCTGAAAAGCGCCGAACGATAAGGCTTCAATCTGCTCCGGTATCGTCAGAGAAGTCAGATTGCGGCAGCCGTAAAAGGCGTTGACTCCGATGGTTTTCAATGCCGCCGCTTCATCAAAGGATACTGACGAGATGATTGCGTCATTAAAGAACGCATAGTCGTCTATCGCTGTGACGTCAGCGCCCATCAGCTTCTGCGGTATCACTACATCCGGCGAGCGGTCGTCATAGCTGTGGATGACCGCTTCCCCATCCGTATTGATATCGAAAGCAAAACCGTAGAGCACAATATAGTTTTCAGCTGCTTTAGCAACCTGCATCACAGCGCAAAGCAGAATGCCGACAAGAATGAAAGAACAGAGCTTTTTCAAGTGTTTCATCAAATTGCCTCCGTTACCATTCGATATCATCATCGGGATCGGTGGGATCCAGATCACCCCAGTCATCGTTGCCGCCGTCCAGATAGTTGTTGAGATTCTCGGGGCTGCCCAAGATCACATCCTGCAATCTGAAAGAAACCAATTCCAGGTCAGGAACACAGTATTCTTTTTTGTCCATCGGAAACCCCTCGCTTTCTCTTAGATTTCTTTGCCGCTGTGACAAGCCGTTCGGAGCGGCGCTTTTTTATCCGTTATTTGTTCTCGATACGATTCCGTTATCGATCGCCAGATTTTTGTCAGCCTCCGCCGCAAGACATATGTACACCGCGTTGCTCAGCGTGACCTCGCCGTTCTTGACAAGATAGGCGGTCGCCTTCAGCAGGTATCGGGCGTTGATATATGTCTTTTCCTCGTTCACATACTTATAGGTGTTGCGGTAGCTCTTGCCGTACTGCACGCGGTCGTGATTCGTCAGCGACGACTGTGGGATCTCGCTGATTTGCAGGCTGCGCAGCTTATTCGGTTTATCGGGATTATAATTGTAGGTCGCAGCGTTACTCAGGATCGCTTCCTTGAGGTTATTCTCGTTCGACACCAGACCGTAATCCTTCCCGGGTTCAAAGGTTTTTCCCGCCGGAAGCGTCGCGCACAACTCAAAGACTACGCCGGTACGGTAGGTGCCTTCGGCAGCATTGTAAATAAAATCCTCGGTACCTTCGTCAAACGCGATCTCGAAGTCGGTGTAGAGAATGTCGGTAGAGCCGCTTTGCGGCACTTCGTTGTTTTCATTCGTCCATGTGTTGCGCGTATCGTCGATATGGGTCAGCTTGATGACGGGCTCCGCTTCATGGTCGGCTGTCTCGGACGCGCTGTAAACCGGCGTGATCCAGTAGGTATCCATCATGCACAGATCAAACAGCGTATCGTAGCTTTTGGCTACAACGGAGCCGGCCTCGGTCTTTCGAACCTCCCAATACGCGAAGGACATGCCTTCATACGTCTCGGGACATACGATGTCGAGCATATTCTCCGATTGCTTATAATTGGAACCGTAGGGAATCGAAATAGTCTGATATTCTCCGATGGGCGTCGTACGGAAATTAGCGAAGACATTCTTCTTGGACTGGACCGCGTTCACGTCGGTAACGATCCTGTCAACGGAGCCCTCCGTACCGTCGCCCTTTACGGAATTTTTGATAACATAATCGGGATGATCCGTCCAGTTCAGCACCTCGGCAAAGTTGCTCTCATAGGGGGCGTTCGCAAGAATGAACTCGTCGGTCAGCGCGTAGAAGCCGTCCGTTGTGATCTTTGGGTTCTCACTCTTCTCGTTCAGATCGTCGCCGGTCAGCGTACCTTTTTTAACATAAGTCTTTTCTTCGCCGGTGCGGGAGAGGAAGTTGTAGTTGAGCGTATAGGGCAGCTCGGTGACCTCTCTGCGGGCATAGACAGCGATCAAATGCTGATTTTTTGTTCTTGATAACTGACTTGCCAGTGAATCCGGTGACCATTCGCCGCCGTTCCAGTTGTGCTTGGGGATCAGGTCGTTATTCTGCGCCTCGTCGATCTCCCACCACTCGGCAAACTCATATTTATAGACGCGGTTATCAACGTCCTTCATATGCAGCGAGTAGCCGTCGTTTTTATGCCAGGCGATCTGCGTATGGTTTTGATACAAGCTGGGACTGTCGAAGATAACATCCTTTCCGCCGTATTCACCGCTCGTCTTTAGCTCGTTATTATCGATCTTCTGCTGTAAGTACGCTTTCATCTGTTCATCAGACAGAGCGTACATCTGAGTCTTCGTATAATCATCGCAGAAGTAGAAATCAACGTCCATCTGAACCATTTCCTGCTTTACGAGCGCGTAATACTTCACATCTCTGTCGGGAAGGCTGCCGTTGGTACCCAGCGCCTCTTTCGACAGTGTCTTATTTGTAGTCAGGAGATTCTCAGAGGGATTATTCTCGTTATAATCCGGTGAGGAATACCAGCCGAGGAAGGTATATTTATGAAGGTGAAGATCGACCTCTTGATTTCCCACGGTGATTTTATCATCATTCGTATCATAGAACGTGACGCTTTGGATCTGATCGTAGCTCTCGACCGTCTGGCGGTTCACGGACAGTCTGCCGAAGAGCGGATCGCCAGTCGCTTCGTCATAGTCCGTCTCGCCGTTATCGTTGACGCAGATCATTCGATAGTTCAGGTCGCGTTCGATATCCTTGCGGTAATAGATCTTGATATGATTGACGAGCGAACCGTCGGGAGCAGGCTGGATGTTGATCTTGACGTCGTTCAGTGTTCCGTCGGCGTTCGTCAGGCGGGTATATGCCGTCACCGTGCCGTCAGTCGGGTTAGTATAGCTGTAATCGGTGGGTACGCCCAGCGTCACGGTAGCGCCTACGGGAGCCATGCCCGCGTTCGGGAAGGTCGCAAGAACACCGTTCCACATATTCACGCGCTCCGACTCACTCGCCTGTTCGTAGGCTTTGGCGGCGGTGTGGTCGACATATTCGTAGGAATAGGAGTAGTACCTGCGGTCAAAGTACAGACGGATCGTCTTTTTATCCGTATCAACGATCGTAACACTGCCGTTATCGTCGACAGGGATCGGGTTCTCGCTCACGGAGCCGTCGTGTGCAATATAAGTATATTCCGCCTTGCCCGGCGCGCGTTCAAAGCCGTCGGCTATGATCTGCTGCGGGATAGGACGCGCGAAAATATCGTTGATCGCAACGGTGGTGTCGCCCTGCGCGGCAATCGGGATATCTAAGGATTCCGACGCGAAGAGCGAGTAGCCGTCGCCGTCAAGATCATGTGTGTAATACTCTGTCTCGTAGATATATTCGGTAGTATTCTTGTGATAGAGGAAGGTGATGACGTTGTTCCTCAGCTCCTCCGCCTTTTGCTCTTCGGGCGTCGCGGCGGTCGAAGCGGAGAGGATCAGCGTTGCCGAAGAGGGATCGGCGACATATCCGGGGATGACTCTGGCGTCCTCCTTGACGGAAGCGTGGGAGGTGATCTTCTCAATATCATGACCCTCGCTGTTGATCGGTTTGCTTGTGTCCGCATCGAGATAGCGGACGCGGTAATGCACCTTGTCCTTCTGAATATACTCAAAGGTATATTCGTTCGGGTGGTACTCTTCGCCCTCTTCATTCGCTTTAATGATGATCGAATGAGAGTTGACGGTCGGCCACCAGTTGGTGCCTTCGTCCTCGTGCTCCTCCGTCCACTTGTAATCACCGCTCAGCTCGTCGCCCGATTTCGCGTGGAAGGTACGGGTCTTCCAGACGTATGCTCGGCCGACGGTCGGGGGAGCGACCTCTACGGTCGGGTCGTCGGCGCGGACATAGCTGACCTTGTATTTTGCGACGTCCTGCGTGACCCATTCGGCAAAGAGCCTGAGCTTAGCGTTGTCGCCGGTCGACTCGGCGTTCAGCGCGGTGACAGGAACGTTCTCCGGCTCAAAACGCCGCGGAACACGGTTTCGGATATAGTACCAGCCGGCAAAGGAAGCCTTATCGGCGATCGGGGTCAGCTCGGGTCTATTGCTTTCTCCGTCATGTACGTCGGCGGGGATGTGGTTTAGCGGTACATAAGAGCCGTACTCTACCGTCCAGTCGGTGATGGGGTTATTCTCCTCATCATAGCCCAGCACAATGCGATTTGTATCCTCATAGTATTCGTTGTAGTTGTTATAGAATACGACGTTGATCTTCTTGGGCGTCCATTTGGCGTAGAGGGTGAGGTCGGTATCCGGCATATTCAGAGTAGAGAAATCGACCTTGCGGAAGTAATAGGGCGTATAATACCAGCCGTCAAAGGTGAAGTAGTCCGCACGCTCGGGCGGGTTGTTAAAGGTCGGGGTATACTCCTTATCTGCAAGCGGTCTGCCGTAGAATACGTTCTCTTCTACCTTATCGGTCATGTTGTTGTTAACGAAGCGGATGTTGTGCTCATTTCTTCGATAGAAGTATCGGATGTTGCAATGGTGGTTGGCGTCAAAGGTATAATCGGCAGCACCGTCGCCGTCATAATCAAATGGTTTTTCTACCCATTCGCATTTTGGATTCGGTCCGAAGCCCGCCGCCGCAGCCTGCGCGTCTGTCATCAGTGTAAAGCCGATCAGTGCCGTCGCGGTTTGCTGCGCTTTAACCTGTGAATCTCTTGTATTCTTATCACTATAACTGCCGCCCGCATCAAAGGTTTCAATGGCATTTTTAGGGAGCAAACCGTATATCTTTCCTGTGTTCTCGTTCTTATAGGTATCGATATATCCGCCCTGACCGTTCCAGTTTCCGTTCTCGTCGTATTCAATACGCAGTAGCTCGGTATAATTCAAATACGTGAAATTATATACCTGATTTTTCTTATTCCAACTGGCTTGCTTCACATTTGTCCAGAACGCAAGGTAGTTGAGTACATACGGATCAACCTCGCTGTGATTTTTGAGGTATTGTTCTTCATAGAGTAGCTGTGTATCGAGCTTTTCGTAGATACCCTTTACGGTTTTGTTAGATCTTCTTGCGTAAGGTGTGCCCCATTCAACCGACCATGCACCGAAACGCGCGTAGTCGTTTGCACCTTCGCTGTTATATTCGACAAGTATAGGGTCAAGTGCATCTAAGAACCAGTTGCTGCGCAAATTAGCGGCGTATTTGGTTTTTAGTTCATAATAATAGTAGGTCGCTTGATTATAGGCAGAGTAATAGGTCTTGACTTCAAGCTTATCGGCGTATTTCTCAGCGATCTGCGGGAGCGAATTTGTCGCTCTCGTCCAAGGAGTGCTGCCTCCTCCGCAGCTTGTGGAAAGATGTTGATCAAAAGAACCATATCCTGACGAAAACGCCTTTGTCGAACCGGCGAGTTGAATTAGTCCGTCGTCAGTCTGTCTCGCATAGTAGAAGCGCTGGGTGATCTCCTTGCGGTCATAGAAAATGCTGATTCGTGAAGTGCCATCGCCCTTGATAGCCATCTGACGGTTTTCGTCGAACTGATTTTCATAGGTTTGGGTCTTTTCCGCATTAAACTCAAAGTACCTGCCCATGCCGTTTAGCTCGGTGATCTGGTCGTCGCTCATCTCGGGGAATTCTGTGGCAAGATTATACTTGAAGAAGCCGTAATTCGCAACGATATCGTCATACGAGACCTTCGTTCCTGACGGAACGTCATTGATCTCCTTTGCCGCGATAACGGTGTAATCCTCGTCGTCCGGATTCTCGATCCAGTAAATGATACGGTAGCGGGTGGTGTCCTCGCTCCAGATCGCTTTATAATAAGTATTCTTCGCGGGAATCGTCTGATCGCCCTCGAGGGTCAGCAGGTTTTCGGGCGCAGTAGCAACTTCCTCGCTGATGACGTTTCCGTTTTCGTCAATATAATGCCAGTCGGCGCCCTCAACGGCGGAGTCGATATCCGTACGCGCCCAGCCGCGGAAGGTGTAGCCCAGCCGTTTCGGCTCGTCGACATGATAGACGGTCTGGTACTTCGCGTAGATCGGCTCTACGCCGTAGCCGCCCTCGCCGAGATCAAAGCCGACGGTGTAGTAGTTGCGGTCATAGTAGAGTCTGAACACGGTGGAGCCGTCGGCGGCGATCGCGTCCGGCTCGTGGAACAGGGATGTGAAGCCCTCGACCTCTACATTCTCAAGATGATCGGGGAAGCTGCCGGTCACGCCCAGCAGATCCTGATACTGCGCATTGAGGGTCTGGTCGGTCGTATAGAGGTCGTCATAGACGTTTTGCAGATAATAGCGCGCTCTGTAATGCGACAGACCCGCAAGATAATAGACCGTGTAGGTCACATTATGCTCAAGCGTATCAATATGGACCGCTGTCGTTTTAGCCAACACTCCGTTTTCGGGAAGCGCCCGGGGATCTGTCTCGCCCTCGTTCAGCATCATGGGGTCGTAGCCGCTGACGTCGGGATTCGTGACCGTAACGTCGACCGCATGACCGGCAGGGAAGGTCGCGATGTACGGATCGTGCGCATGGGTACCGTCTACATAAAGATAGTTGACACGAACGGTATAGTAGCTATCGGCGCCGATATAAGCAGCGGTAAGGTCAAGCAAGAGCGTCACCATAAGGATGATACTGACCAGCTTGATCAAATACTTCCGTGTCGATCGGTTCGTTCTGTTATTATCCATTCCAAAACCTCCTGTTCCCTGTTTTGCCGCAAACTCGAGGACATACTTTTCAAGGACAGCCTTTTTTATGAATAAACTTCCGCAGCGGGGTATTTTACCCTTTTTAAGCGGTTGAGATTGCCACAGCCCCTAAAGGGGCTTCGCAATGACTATTGAATAAAAAAATGCACAATAAACCTAGGCGCGGCAAATCCTGCCATCGCCATTCGGTTATTGCGCACAATTATCGTCTGTCTGCCTGTCACGGATTATCACCTCATAACGAAGAAAAGACAAGAGTTTTATTTGCCGTTTTTGGTTTTCCGTTCGAAGAATGAGGAGATGTCAGAAAAAACAATTTTTATTCATAAAAAATATTCTTGTCGAAAAAGTGAAACTAAGTTTTTCAAGCTGTCATTCTGAGGGCTTGCCCAAAGAATCTAACAGTGCAATCTATCTAAATATATTACACCTATCATGTTTAATCTAACGGAAATGAAGATCCTTCACTTCGTTCAGGATGACATACTTTCAGATTCTTCGCTGATCGCTCAAAATGACAATTATTAGGTTTTTCTACAGTCTGTAATACTTATTCATATTATAATTTTATCTATAGTATATAATATTTCAATTATATTTTATCACTTTTGCCAAAACGTTTCAATATACATAATATTAGAAGATTTTGGTGCCTTAACAGCCCTATTCGTCATAATAACCAAAAGTTAACAAGTGTATTCTGATATTTTAGGAATTGAGTAAGCATACTAATCCGATTATCCTTTATTGATGTAGAAAACAGGTATTTCAAAATAGAGCAGTATCATGCTGATCGCCGATAAACACTATTCTTTTTATCAATGATTAGTCGGGTTATATAAATAATCACGCCTATACCAACAGCCCGCCGTTTCCGCGGCGGGCTGTGTTGTTGAAGTATTGTAATCATGGAGAGAGGCTTTTACCCCCTAACTATCCGCTCTTTTTCTCCGCCGATTCGGCTTTCAGGACACATCCGGGCGGATTAGCGAGAATATATCCGTTTATTCGGCGGTGATGACCGGTTGAAGATAACGCTCCTGTTTTTTTGAACGGACAAAGAACCGGATCATCAAAATGAGCAGTATGATATCCAGCAGAGCCAGCGAAACGCCTATAACAGCTAAATTGTCGTTCAGCTCCAAAAGCTCCGGAGCCAGTGAGAAATCGTACAATCCGTGGATCAGCCACGGCAGCAGAACGGCGATCACGCCATAGCGCTTCTTTCCGGTTTTGAGCCGCTTGCCGTAGAACCATCCCATGATAAAGCCGTAGCCGACATGTCCCATCGTAAAGCCGCGCACCAGCATGATGATCGGCGACGCGCCGATAGCATAGGGAACATCCTCGATCAGTCCGAACGCCGAACCGATGATTACCATAAATGCGACGACGTCAGCCCAAGAACAATCACAGGGGTTTCTTTTCAATACAAACCGTAAAACCAGATATTTGATGATCTCCTCGGCAAATGCCAATACAATAAAATTGTAGATCGCCTTATTCACCAGTACGTTGGTATCACGAAGAAAAGCATATTTCAAAACCGAGCTCAAAACAT
This sequence comes from uncultured Ruminococcus sp., assembly GCA_902785355.1. GTDB lineage: Bacteria > Bacillota > Clostridia > Oscillospirales > Acutalibacteraceae > Ruminococcoides. The sequence continues at coordinate 107,351 of CACZYF010000003.1, forward strand.
GTAATATTGCGGACAGGAGAATGATCGGCAGCACGCTGATCAACCCGCTGACAAAGGAAAAGGTACATTTCTTTCTATATAAAACATGATCCTTATGTCTGTTTCTGAGCAAAATAAAAATCAGTACCGACGGCACAATGCTAAGTAAAAAGGACAAAATTGATAACAGCATTTTTACCTTCCTTTTCTATCTTAGCGAACAACAAAGCACACGGCTTTTGTTCGGTATCATTCAATGTTTTCAGGGAAAAGCCGGGCAGAACGGCTCGTCGGTCTGTCCGGCTTTATAATTCACGGTATCGGGATCAGGGCGTCTGCTCTTCCTTAGGCGGCTGTACCGGCAGTGCCATGGAGCTCACCTGATTGAAGCTGCACATACAGCCCCCGTAATAGGTATTCTTCTTGTAGGTATTATAGAAAACTCTCAGCTTTCCGTTCGCGTCATAGTAGCGGATATACGATCTTGCGTCGAGCTTCTCCGCCTTTTTGGAAGCGGAATCGCCCTCATAGGTAACGACAAGCGTATATAATCTGTAATCGGCAAAGTTGCGGTGATCCTTGGCGATTTGTCCGGTACCCTTGGTGCAGTTGACGTTGGTGATATAACGGAAATCGGTATCGGCGCCTCTACTTATGCCCGTGGTATCCTTGCCGTTGACGTTTTCTCCCTGATATTGCAGTGTGTACGCGGCGGTATCCTCAATATTGTAGTGAGCGATAAACGCATTGATATTGGCTTCGGTACCTACCGCGTAGCCATATTCCACGTTAACTTTACCCTCGGGTGTGATGACCTCCTGAGATGAAAGCGCGTCAATACTGCTCAGGAGTTCTTCGCTCAGCGAGGTGATGAATCTCAGACCGCCGGGAGTTTCTTCCGTATAGTTTTCATCGTACATCTGAGGATCGCGAATCTGAACGCCCGCTAAACCGAAGCCGCGGTAGCCGCTGATGATATTCGTATCCTCGTCAGACTTCGCGACCGTTCCTACCTTGATCCACTTCGCGTAGAGATGGTAATCGGAGTCTCGCTCGGCAAAACTATCGTTTTCGAAGTTCGACGCTGTGTCGGCAGCGCTGTCGGGTGTATCACATTCGGAATAATCATTGTTATGATACCATCCGGCAAAGACGTACTCGTCGCCTGCCCACTCGGGAATATCGTAGAAATGGGTAACCTTCCCTTCGGAAAGATCCATAGGCTCATAAATGCGGAAGACCTTTTGGATTTCGTCAGCCGTGCCGCCGGGCTTGTTCTCGTGGAAGATGACCTTATAAGCAGGCTCGTCGACCATCTTGACGTAGTTGACGGGCTCGCCGTTCACATAGATGATACCCTCGACGTCGATGGTGAACGGGATATCCGCAGCGAGCTTGTAGCCGCTGTTCACGGGGACGGCGGACTCGTGAAGAATATACTCACCCGGCGCGATATCGAAGTGGCTGACCTCGGTTGAAGAGGTGAACGAGGTATCATCGTATGTAGTCTCGTCGTTTTTAAGCGTCATCGGGGTTGCGCCGTCTTCTTTCAGATTGCCCTGCTCATCACAGTTTGTATCGTTTTTCTCGTAGATCTCGAGGGTCGCACCTGCAAGCGGCTCATCCTTGGCGTTGACCTTCAGAATCTTCGCCTTTACGCCGGTTACAGTATGATAGGTCTTGTTGCTGGCGATGTTAGAATACGGAACGCCGTTGATAGAGGTGATCTTCGCCTCGTTGGAGATAGGCGTGCCTTTTTCCAATCCGACCTTGACCGGGATCGTGATCTCTACGGTATCGCCGGGATTGAGCACGTCGACCGTCGCGGTAAATAGGCGCACATCCTCGTTATTGTCATTCTTGACCGTCTCGATGGAATAAGTAACGCGGGCGGTATTGTCGATCGGAATGGTCGCGCCGTCATTGAATTTGACCGTATAATAGTTATTCGGCGAGAGCGCCATGGGGAACTTATCCTCGATCACGATATTTGTCATCGGGAGCTCGGGGTCGGGATTGGTCACGGTGAGGATATAGTCCATGACGCTGCCGTTAACGACGCTCTCGGGCTTATCCTGTGTGCCGGATGCCGGGAAAGCGGATTTGATGAACTGCGGCTTTGTAAAGCGGAGCGTGACGCTGGTGAGGGTGTTCATGACAAGATTTTTGCCGATTTCCTGATTGAAGCCCTTCACGACAGCCTCGTTGTAGGTCTCGATCTCGCTCCTTGATTCGTTGTCGGGGGACAGCATATTGATCGTGAGATCGACACCCTTCTTAACGCCGAGGACAAAGTCCTTTCCGCTGTCGGTCTTGCGGCAGTCAACGGCGACCGCGGTGACGCTCGTAATATCAGCGGGAGGAGTCGTTGACCAGATATCCGTTCGTGTAAGATCGAACATCTCCTTGGTGAATTCGTTCTTGGGCTTTGTCGCGTAATAGACGACAGGAGCGCATTTTCCGTCGTTCGGATCAGCGCTGGACTGGTTTCTGATACTGCTGATATCAACGGATTGGAATTTACCCAACCACTGGAAATCGCTGCCGTCGATCTGTCTTTCGATGACGTCATAAATTACGAGCTCCTTCGTCTGGGTCGACGTATTGCCCTCATAAGAGATGTTGTAAGAATAGCCGGTGTTAAGACCCACGACCTGGTGCTTAGCGATATCCGCGCCCTCGGTCATTACGTTGGAATCCGCGCCGTACTGGTAAACGTTCGGGGTTTTCAGCGTGGTCGTGCTGTAGTTGTAGGCGGTCTGCTCGTTATCAACGTGATCAAAGAGACGTCTGGTAGCGCTATCGAGATAGTTCTTTGTATTGATCCTATTCTCCGGCTTGCTCTGATCCTCCGTCGTATCGGTAAAGGCAACATAATTCTTGGGAGTTGTGCCGTTGATATGCAGGTTGTTGATCGTCGTCTTGCACTTATAGTAGACGACAAAGCCGGTCGCTGTCATGTCCTCCGGACAGTTGATGTTGATGATCATCATCGTCTGGCCGGAGCCCTCCCAGTTGTCCTTGAAGGTCACGGAGTAATAGTCAGAGGAGATCTGTCCGGGGAATTCTGTTGCTTTCACGCCGTAGCTGGTAGCGTTAGCGGACGACTTCTGGCTGTTGATCGTAGTGCTGCCGCGCTTTCTCGCCTGTTCATCCGTACGGCCGCAGACGATGATCTTGCTTCTGTCTACTATAAAGCCGTGCGGCAGAAGATCGTGGAAAATACCGGACTTGACGCGCTTGATGTAGCCGAGCTGGTTCTTGCTGTACGCCCAGCCGGTGATCGCGACCGGGAACTCGACCGTAGAGGCTACGGAGTCGGTCACAAAATACTTTTGGGGATCGGTGATGGTTGTTTCATTCAGGCAGCTCTTCGCCGCGTAAAGCTCGCTCTCGCTCAGCGTCAACTCATAAGCGCTCAGCCATGCGTCATGATCCGTAGAATCGGCGGTGATGTCAGTCTTGCCCTCACGCTGAACTGTCATCAGGCTCTTGTTTTTAATCAGCGTATGTCTGCCGGCATTGGCGTGGGTGGAAACGAGAGAATGGATCTTTCTGGTGTTTTTCAGCTTGAGGCCGGTATTGACCTTGATATCCGTGGTGTAGCGGCTCGAGGTATATTCCACCTTGTAGCCGACGGTATCACCGGGGAGGACTACTCTGGCTTCGTAGCCTTTCTCAAAATCAGAGCCGGACTCCGTGCTGATGCCCATTTCATCATGGGTAATGGTTTTCAGCAGCTCAAAATTACTTGAGCCCATCGTTCTGTAATATACCTTGATATCTCCGTAATCATAGAGGTTATCGTTTTCGTAAGGATTTGCCCAGTCGCCGTTTAGATTAACGGAATCATACTCGGTTACGTTGATATCGAGGTAAGTAAAGTAATAGTCGCCGTCGTCGAGTGTATCCTGATTATTCGCCTTGATCCATTTACTGCGGGTATTGGCGCCGGTCGGCTTTTCGGCGGTGACTATGACGTCGCCTCTGTCCTTTACGCCATCTGTGAGAACATAGGTTCGCGGCGTAACGCTCATTTCTCCCGCATTCGTCCAATTCGGATTATCCTGATTCGTTTTTTCTGTATAGGAAAGGCGGTAAATGAACAGCGCAATGTTATTTGCGTCGTTGTTAAGGATCAGATCCTGACCTCCATACACATAATGAGCCTCCTGATTATACTCATCAGGAATCGTTTTCGAAAGAGTGCGGACATCTCCGGTAATAATCTCACCAACATAAGCGCTGGCAACTCCGGTCGTTCTGAACTGCTGTTCAAAGCCTGATTTCCACTTGACATTCAGGATCGCTTCGTTTTTGACCTCAGCCCACGTGCCCTGCGCCATGGCTTCGTCACGGCGGTGCTTTGTAACGACCGTAAGGCGGTGAATTTCGTCTTTGGTAAATTCAGATGACCATTTATCCAGACCGTTTGAATATACGACAGAGCCGTCGTGGACGGTGTTCTCGGTCCATTTCAGCTGATAAGGCTGATTGCTGTTGAAGTTGCTCGCGTTCAGCGTCCATACGACATAGAAGTACTCGTCAGCGTCGGAGGGTCTCTCTCCCCAACTGTCGCTCCAGCTCAGGGTCGCGCTCGCCTGCTCCTTATATACGGAGGTTTGCACGTCCGTATGCAGCTCTACTTTGAGATTTCTCTCTTGGAAGGTGACATATTCATTATTGTCGTTTTTCAGCTCGATCTTGACATTGAATTCCTTGTTGAAATATTTTTGGCACACGCCGTTCTCATCGACATAGCCGCCCGGTACCTCCATCGGGTCGACGGTATAGACAGGCTCGAGGACGGTGCTCTTGAACGTGGTCGCGTTCGTCAAGATATAGTATTCTCCGTTATCGGAGGTTTCTACATCAAAATTCGTGAAGGTGCTCTCGGTCGTCGTCTTATCGGTCGAACCGTCCCAGCCGGTAAAGAACTTTTTAGGCAGAGTGATTCTTACAGAGCCTGCCGGAAGCTGGTTGTTCTGGTTTTCCAGCGCAAAATCCACCGTCAGGTGAGCCGAGATATTACCGCTTGCCGAGGGATGGAACACAAGGGTGTCGCCGAGGTTAGTGACGTCGTTGCCCGACAGTGTACCCCAGCGGATCATGGAATTGTAGTTATCGGATGATATGCGGTTATCTACCCAGTTTGCGTAATAGGTCACGTCGCCGGTGATTTGGGTAGCCGTCGTGAGCTTGTCGCCGCCGCCGTTTTTCTCGGTGTACCAGCCGTCAAAGGACTTCTTGACAATGGTCGCGCCGCCCGATTGTTCGATATAGTTCGCGCCGGGCAGATAGGTCAGGGTCTTGCCGTCGGCGACGGTATAGGTCGTGCTGCCGACCATCTCGCCGTCGGTGGGGTCAAAGGTCACCTTATGACTCTCCGCCGTCCAGTGGGCGGTCAGCGTCAACGTATCGGGAGCGTTTGAATCCAAACGGCTTTGATAGGTGTATTTATTATTCTGACTGTCATACCAGCCGTCAAAGCGGTAGCCCGCTCTGGTCGGGGCGGGGAGCTCGCCGATGATGTTTTGATCGTCTTCGCTTTTACTCTTGTAGACCTTGATGGTCTTGTTCTGTGTAGCGCCGTCGTTATAGTCGAGCGTGATCGTGCAGATCGGGTTCAGACTCCAGTGCGCCTTGAACACAGAATTTACAGATAAGTTTACCTCTTGGTTATTACTGTTTTTCGTGTCGGTATCGCCGATATACCAGCCGTCAAAGGTATAATTCTTTCTTTCTACCACCGGCAGGGTGCCGAGGTTATATAAAGAGCTGCTTTGAACGGGATAGTTCGGATTGGCATAATGCGTGCCGTCAGAATCCTCGTACTTAATATACGAGCCGCCGTTGGTCTCGAACCTCGGCTGCCAGCCCCAGTGAGCGTGGTAGGTCACGTCGCCGGTGACCTTGGTAGCGGAGGTGATCTCCGTTCCGCCTTCCGCTTTGGTAAACCAGCCCATAAACGCCTGGTTGCCGTTGACCGGGGTCGGGATCGTGCCGATCGCGTGATCGTAGTCGCAGACCTTTACATAGGTGCTCTCATTGTCGATCGTGCCGCCATGCAAGTCAAAGGTAACGTCGGGCTTTTTCTGCCAATAGGCGTGGAGCGTTGTGCTCAGCGAAACATAGGCGGTCTCGGTGTTGGGATCGGTCTCGTGAGTGACGACCTTTTTGCCGTAACCGTTCGGTAACGTGTACCATCCCATGAAGGTATAGCCGTCCTTCATCGGCTCACTGAGGTTTCCGTAAGGTACGTTCTCCTCCTCTTTGAGCTTATAGTATCTGGGTTCGATCGCAGTGCCGCCGTGAGAATCAAAGTTGATGATCACGTCGGGTTTAGCCCACATCGCGTAGAGATATACCGTTCCGCCGTCCTCGGCGGTGAGCTTATCGACGGATTCATTCGCCGCGAATTCCACGCCTCTGCCGTTTTGCTGGGTATTCCAGCCCACTAAAACCTTGTCGGAATCGCTTGAGGTGAAGGTCTTTCCGCTGAGGGGTACGAATTGGGCATACTTTACATTTTGTTTCGTTTCGGTTTGCTCGGGAGTTTCGTTATTGTGCAAAACGATGTTGTAGGTGTTGTCCTCCCAGTGAGCGTAGTAAGACCACGACTCTGCGGTAACGCCGGTCGCGAGCTGCTGGCTCTCGTCACTCTCTCTGTCGGCATACCAGCCCTTGAATTTATAGCCGTTTCTTGTCGGTGTGGTGATATCGTCGGCATCATAGTTGAGCGTCATGCCTCTTGCGCCGGTGATCGACTGCTGGTTGGGTGTGCCGCCGTTGGCGTTCAGGGTGATCTTCGATTCCGCTACCCAAGTGCCCGCGTACTGGGGCTGGAAGTCGCAGAACAAATCGTCCGTCGACAATTTGGTGTTGAGGGGCAATAAATCGGGCATAGCCGTTTTGCCATCCTTCATTTTTGAAGGATAATCGGCAGGATCCGCAATCTTTATCCACTTGCGGTCTATGGATCTGCTGTTGCCGTATCCCATAGTTCTTTTCGGATCGCTGCCCTGCTGATTAGCCGGGGGATAATACGGACTGAACGTAAACTCCGACAGCTCATCGCAGCCTTCAAAAATATTGGTCTCAGCTTGTCCGGTATTCACCGTGCTGTTGAAGGTTCTGTTGTTTTGATAATCCCAAGACGTAAATTTATCCGATACTCCCATACCGCTGAGATTCAGACTTTTCAGCGAGGAACAGCCTGAGAATATCTCAGCGCCTCTGATATAGATTTCGTTCTTGCTTAGGTCGATCTCTTCCAAGGACGAACAGTTCTTGAACATCATTCTGTGCGTCCAGTTGTCGGCGTTGGAGTTCGGGATAAAGAGCTTGTCGATATTCTTGATCTCCCTGAGGCTCGTACAGCCGTTAAACATATTCGCATATTCAATACGCGTTTTTTCCGGCGGGATCTCAAAGGTGGAAAAATCCACCTCCTCCAAGGATGTACAGTCGGCAAACATATTATTAAAATAGAGGTTGTTATTCTCTAAATCACCATTCGGCTTAAAGTTTCCGGGATAATCAATACCCGGCTGAAAAGTACCAAAGGTAACGGATTTCAGTGAGGCGTTATTGTAGAACGCGTACTGTAATTCTCTGACGTTTCTCGGGTTGAAGGAGGTGCAGTCCAACTCCTCAAGCAGCGGACAGCTCGTGATAAAATACTTTATCATTCTGGGCTTGGTAATATCGATATTCGACAAATTGATGCTGGTGATATTACTGCCCCTGATAAAGGTTGATACCGTTTGACAACTATCGAATTTAAAGCCCGAAACATTTACGGACTCAAGCGCGGAAGCGTTGATGCAATTAGTGAAATTCTCAACCTTCGAGGTGTCAAGGCACGAAAGATCGAGACTTGTCATCTTGCTCATTCCGGTAAAGGCGTTGGACATATTTGTACACTGCGAAGTATCGAGGTTCTCAAGCCCTTGTATCTCCTCCAGCGCCCAAGTATCCCTGAACCAGCCCGAAATACTTGTCGGCTGGATCTTGTCCTTGATTACAAAACGCTTTGCGTTACCGGCAAAGGTGTTGCCGGAGCCTGTCGGAAACAGAGTTGCCCACTGAGGTTTATTGCCAAACTGATCATCAGCAAAATTGCTGAAAGTTTTTAAATACTCCTTGGACGGGTCAGGGGTGTCGCCCTTTTGGAATACGATCTCGATATTCGACCAAACGCTTTGATTATTCGGATTGATCTTGTATGCCAAGGCGTAGATATCATTACCCGTTGCGGGCTCCTGCTCCGCCGCATGTACCGTAAAGGGTACAGCGAGACTGAGTATTACCGACAGTATCAATACCAGCGATAATACCCTTTTGAAATACTTTCCGGTCGTTTTCACTTTTACCACACCTATCACCCACTGCATAATTATAGATATTATCATTATACAGAAAATCCGCGTCCGATACAATCGACCGATATGCCAAATATCTTGCAGATTTTTAGTGATTTCATACAAAGAAAGAGCGCTCTCAATGAAAGAGAGCGCCCATTGATGTCAATCGTTTCAATTATTATGCTTTTATGTCGGACAATCAGGTGTACCAGTCGGGTTTGTCGCTTGGAGGATCGATTTTAAAGAAGATGATATATCCTTTTGTTGTATTGCTGCCCTTATCTTCAAATCCGTCAGCGCAGTCATAATTGTAATCACCGATGATCGTTGCATTGGTGTTTTTTGCGCCGGAACTGATACAGATCGCGGAGCCTGTTGTGGCGTATATGGTGCCGCGGTTATGGTATATTTTTGCATTCTCAGCGTTGTCCGGGACATAAATCGCGTGGCAGCCTCCTTTTACGAAAGTATAGGTCAGTGTAAAATCAGAGTTGCTTGAAACCGAGAAGGTGTTGAGGTCGGACTTAGCGGTAGAGTCAAATGTGCTTCCGTTCGAGTTATCTCTGCCGAGATTCAATTCTACCTTTCTGCGCTCGGGGACCTCAAAACCGCCGCTTGAATTAATGCCCTTTACGTTATCGTCAAGCTTGTAGCCTTTTTTTGCGTCAGCTTTTACGGTTATAAATCTTCCGTTGGAGTCGATTGTAAAATCACACATCGAGTCAATACCCTGCGACCAAGCATCGATAAAGCTTCTGCAGCCCTTTTCTGCAGTGTATTTATTCAGATTTTTGGTTTTAAGTGTGTAGGGAGCAACGTCGAGAATCTTGTTATTGTTATCCTCGATAACTTTTGTAAAAACAGCGTCCATAGCGCGGAGGCTTTGGAGCATTTCGGAAGCTGTATTCTCATACTTTGTATAAGGCGCTTCATCCGCATTTACTGAAATGATGTTATTGTCGATTTCATATTCCTTTACTTTTTTTGCCATATTGTTCAGTACATTGATTGCAAAAAAGTCAAGGATGGCGTGCTCCTCCATAGAGGTTATCTCAGCGTTGATACCCTTGATAACCTTGTGGTAATCGGGTGTATTTGTATAGCTGTGCTCGTTTTTGTCGGCGGCAATAACCCTGTCAAGCAGGTAGGATGTAAGCTGCTGATAGCCATTTTCGTGATTGCTGGCGCTGCGCTCGCCCTTAAGGAAGCTGAGCATCGCGTCAAAATCGGCCTGCAGATTGCTTACGCTGCAAACGGGGTCGTTGATGATTTCCTTGTAAGCTTTGTATGTGGTGTTGTTGAGCTTACCCATCCCATCGCAGGTGAAATTATCCTTGTGCTGAGAGATACGCTTTAGAACATTAGCGTAATCCTCGGCTATTTTGTCGGTTTGCTTTCTGAATTCCATCGTGCTGATGTTAGAATCAATCATTTGAAGCTGACGCATCTCTTCGCTGTGATACTTATTCGCTTTTTCCGAAAGGGTCTGAACCTCGGCGAGAACCTCGTTGACCTTAGCCTTGATTTCAGCCGCCTGCTTATCGATGTCATCAATAACATCCTGATTTGAAGGATCGTCCTCCGAACCGAAAATAAGGTTAAATACGGGACCGATTGCCATATTTGCAAGCTTCATACCTGTTGCGTTAAGTAATGTTTTGCCGATGTACCCGAAGGCGGTCTTTGCCATACTACCCGCTATGTTCTCGGAAACCGGAGCCCCTGTTACTACGTTAGCCGAAGCCGGTGTAATTGCGACTGAGCATACTGAAAAAGCTGTGATTACGGATAAGGATGTAGCGATAATTCTTGTTTTGATACCATTCTTTTTCATAGTTAACGCCCCCTAGAAATCATTACACTTATAGTATATTATTTTTTTCAAAGTAAACAATATTCAATCAAGTCGCGATTTGTAGCCTAATTTACACATTTACAGGCAGACGTAGCATAATTTACAGAAATGAATAAATTGTAGTCAACTTGATAATTGCAACAGTTAATGCTATAATCTAATCGGTTACAGAAGGGAGAGTTGATTTAATGGCTGTAAAAAGACCCGACCGCAGAACTATGAAAACTAAGAACGCCATCTTTACGGCGCTTGCGGAGCTTATGACCGAAAAAGAAATCCGCCATATTACCGTTCAGGATATCTCGGACAAGGCAGATATTCACCGCGTCACCTTCTATAAGCATTTTCTGGATATTTATGATGTTTATGAGCAGCTGACAAAAATCATTTTAAGCGAAGTAGGCGTCCTGTTGACTCAGCACGATGAAAAACCGCCCGCGACGTTTTATTATGATATATTAAACTATGTGTCGGAACATACCGTTTATTTCAAAATGATATTCAGCCCTCACAACACAAGCCGTCTTTATCAAAACTTGCTCAAATTGTTTATCGGATATGAGGCCTTGTTTTTATCGGAACAGCTTGGACCCGATTATCCCGAAAGTGTTTTAACCTGCGTCATTCGCTATCATGTGAACGGCTGTTTTGCCGTGATAGCCGATTGGGTTACGACCGATCTTGAATACCCGCAGGAATATATCGTTAAAACGCTGTCCGAGCTTGACAAAAGTATCCATGCGTATTTGAGAAGTCAGCAAACATAAGATTCGGTGTGTCATGCGACAAGATGTTTTTATAAACAAACATGCCTCCATTCGTCAACAGGATTCTCAATTAAAACAGCAGAAAAAGGAATGAAAGAGGTGCGGGCTTAGCCCGCATTCGCTTTGTTCGGCGGCCAGCGAAGGCCGTCGTAACACAAAGGCGAAACCGGAGGTATATACCTAAGTATATACCACTCTTAACCTTTCGTCACACCATAGCTTCTGCCAAGTTTTATTGAAAGAAAAACGACACTTCTCCCCTACCCTATGTACTCGACACGTTTAGCACTCCACGAACTCAGTATAAACTTTTGCAGCAGCCGGTAACGGGACTTTGAAAGTGTATAATTCTATCAGAGAATAAAAACGGCGTTTTTTCATAAAAAGAACGCAGCACATGATCTGTAACCACCTGACGGAATTACCGTCATAGGTGCTCACAAATCGTCTGTGTTGCGTTTTGAGTTATACTCCGAGTCTGTATCGGCAGAGGAAAAATATCTCGACAAATGCGAACAGCGGGGGGAGACGTTCGCCTCAACCCCGCTGCTGTGAGCTATATTATTGTGTATATACATTAACTCCGATCAAATAAGGAATACTCATCTGATTTAGATAATACTGAATCGCTGTGACGTCCATTAATTCCAGTGTACCGTTACCGTCAACATCACCTTGTTGCAGTATCTCATCTGTGTATGGCGTATCGATCTTGGTAAGCTTTCGTTGAACGAAGGTAGCGTCGGTAATATCAATATCGCCGTTATTGTTTACGTCGCCGAGTACGAACCTGCTAACACATTCCTTTTCCTCTCCGTTAGGCAGTATCTCTACTCCTGCTTCTGTATCATTCTCTAGTAACAGAAGCTTTTCTTCTTGCTGAATCGTGTTATCATCTTCATTTCGTACATTCACTAAAGCTCCTAACATTTCTTTATCTTTATCCAGAGCAACATTTTCAAACGATTTAATGATTGATGTATCATCTCCCAAAATATCTGTTTTAGCGACATAATAATCTAAAGTTCCGACATCATTTCCAACCATTTTCAGTATGTAGTTTTTATCGCTGGGGACAGCAAACATTTTATGATCGTCAACTGTTGTAACAATTACCTCACCGAAATGTGAATCATGATAATCGACAACACCGCCTATTATTGAAGCAACCACTTTACCGTTTTCATCAACCATTTCAACATCGACAGGGCAGTAAGTTGCATACAACTTATACTCTACTTTCATAAACGGACCCCAGCCAGATGTTTTCCATTCATCATGGAATTTCGGCGTTTCTGTGTAGGTGCTGATTGATTTACGACTTCTCATATAATCCAGATAACGTGTAGGAGAATGTGCGGCAGCGTCGATCGCTCCGTTTTCATCGCTGAACCAAACAGATTCGCCCCACTTTCTCCATTTGTTCTCAACACGCCCCGAAGCAAGCCACTGTTTGACAGACGTTAACACATCCACTATATGACCGGGTACATAACTCACGGGATCTTGGAGATTTGATATATTGAATATATTATCAAAGCCTTTTACATTCGTTTGATCGCTGATTTTTGCCGTATCAGGCACAGCGAAATTATATCCGTAAAGGTTTTGTTTTCCTACTTCAGGCTCCAGCATATATTCGACTAGATTAGCTACCGCCGCACCTCGACTATGCCCTGTGACAAAATATTTTATGTTTGAGCCTTCCGAGATACTTGTGTTGTATTTTGCTGACAAATACGTATCTATTCCCTTATATACGTGCGCAGCAGCAGAATTAAAGTTTTTATGAGGTTGATATCCTATTTGAAACGCAGAGTCAACGTCCAAATTTCCAAGCCAATCTAATGTACCCTGAGAAATATCTGTGATACTTCCGGAACCCCTTAAAGTCACTAACAAACAAATCGTTCCGTCGTTATCAACTGTTGAAGCTATGCTGTAGCAAACTTTTTCGGTACCATAAACGCTATAGTAATTGAAATAATTATATGGTTCAAATTGCGATAAACCTAAATCCAGATACCCTTGTCCGACCTTAACAGGATCATAAGCCGCATTTGCGAAAGTCATCATCAAGTGAGCGAGTTCGGGATTGTATTGGGTTGAGTCCCAAATATTTGCATAATAAGATAGATTATGACTGAACCTTTCGCCTAATACCGTTAACTGTGAATCAGTAATCCACCAGCAATTATAGTGCTTCGTAACATCTTTCAGACAATTATTCCCCATTAGATAATAATCTATGTCGATTTGTGACCAATCATCAGCACTGCCTGCATAATAAACAACATTTAGATTGTATATGTATTCAAATGCATTATAGTTTATCGTTTTAACACCTATACCAACAGATAGCTTCTCCAGATTTGAACAGCCTTGGAATGTTCCGTAACTTATAGTAGTAACACCATTTCCAATTACAGCACTTTTCAGTTTACCGCAACAAAAAAAGGCTTGAGATTTTAGCTGTGTTACATTGTCCGGTATAACTATAGTTGAAATTTTGGTATTAGCAAACGCTTCACTCCCAATATAGTCAACGTTCTTAGGAATGTTTATGCTTGTTAATGAGCTCATAGAAAAAGCATAATCTTCAATGCGATTTACACTTTCGGGGATAACGATATTTATAAGACTATTGCAACCATGAAATGCAAATCGTGGTATTGTCGTAATACAATTAGGCAAATAAACTTCAGTCAGTCTATCACAGTTTTTAAATATATCATCGCCCATTTCAATTACACTATCTGGGATTCTTACATATGATAAACCTGTACTAGCGAACGCTTCTTTCCCTAAACTGATAACACTTTCCGGAATTGTTATACTTTCGAGATTCTTACAACCAATAAAAGCACCTTTATCAATGCTGTTTACACTGCTTGGAATAGATATATTAGTCAAATTCTCTAAATGTATGAATGCGCATCCACCAATATTATTTATTCCATATTCTATTATTACTCTTGTTATTGAAGTGCGTTCGCTATACCAAGGGGCCCTAGTGCCGTATGCAGAATAATCATACATATTACCCGATCCGTTTATGGTCAATACTCCATTATCACTGAGATTCCAACAGACATTATCACCACATTTTCCGCTTGTTTCAGCTTTTACGGTAATCGGAACAACTGCAAATAAAGATAACAATATAGTCAGTATCAACACTATAGAAACTATTTTCTTTTTCATCATAAGTCCCCCTTATAAAAAATGCGTAACCCGCGTGAACGAGCTACGCACGAAAAACACACAGCTCTTGCTGCGACGCAATTTATCAATCACTATGAAAGTACGTGAAAGAGAGCCTGTATTTTTACCGAAATAAAAATACACGCACTTCATAGTGGAAAAATGTTTAATTACGTCGCAACCTTATTCTACCATATTCCGGAAGTTCATGCAATCCAAATTTATGCATCTTCTTTTAGTTATTCTGCACATACGAAATATCACTTTAGCCGCAGAATAGCCGCATGGAGAAAAAGTTGGTTTTATCCGCTGAAAGGGAAGAAATGCTCTTGAAAGGGAACAAATAAGGCGATCTGTTTGCTGAAATCTCTTTTCTCGCCGTAAACCTGTAGAATCTGCCCGGGATAATCAACAGAGTTTTCATTTTTATCTTGTCATTTTCAGCATTCGATGATATACTAATTCTCGCACGAAAGAAAGCGGCATGCGCGCATGCTTTAGTCTTGTAGTCGGCGTTCCACTTCTTCGTTCAATCAAATACACATAGGGGTATAGCTCAGTTGGTAGAGCAGCGGTCTCCAAAGGCTCAAGAGGAGACCCTTTTTTATTGCCCTTTATACCGTAAGAATGGCTTAAACAGTGATGTTTTGGTCATTATTTTTTTGCCCTGATTTCAGTATCAGCCGTCTGAAATCGGCTCCGAAATCGCCCAAAATTTTGCTCATAGTATTGAAATAGCATCATTTTAGTAGTACCCTCTGAAAAGCCATGAAAAAGGCCTCCAAATTCGCTCGATTTGGAGGCTGTCTTTTTGCTCAAATGAATTAAAAATGAAGGATAAAAGAGAACGATTGAGAAGTATTGTGCGACACGTTCCTAACTGAAAAGGTTAGGCACTAATAAAAGAACGTAAAAGTTCACTAATTTATTAGGAGAACTGATAGTCCAAAAGGTGGAATGACGGGGTAACGCCCTGAAACGCCTTCCCTAATACTCCGACTGGCGTTTGTAACAATACAAGGGTCAGAAGCTCGGTGAAGTCGGCAGAGAGTAGTCCAAACAGGTTAAGCTGTGGAAAGTGTCCCAGAAGTGGGATATGCTACCTATATGCCGGGGGTCTATAAAATAACTATGGTGAGAATGAACGAAAATGTTCTGACGAAATTGCGAATGTACGGGTCTAAACTCAAGAGGCATAGAAATGTGTCTTTACCTGCAAATGGTAGTTAGTGTGGTAAAGTAAGAATGATACTTATGAAATACCATATAATGTTACAGGCATTATCCAGCTAACAGGCTCAAAGCAAGAACCTACGGTTATATATGCACAGATAGGATTATCGGAACGTGGAAAGCAGTCTAACACTACTTCATCAGTAGTGGTGGTGACGAATCATATAAGCACCTTTAATGACTGTGAGAGTGGTGGCACGACCTGAGAAGCTCTTGTAATGAGAGCAGAGGAACAGCCACCAGTCATAGTTATACAAGTAGTTATAGGTAGATAAGTTCATAGCTTCGAGTATGACAAAGAAAAATGCTCCCGAAAGGAGAGTGTTGCCTATGACAAAAGTTGCAAAGCTACGCCATAATGAGTATTACGATATGCAGTCTATCTTTGATGAATTGTATGCTGACAGTCAAAAAGGTAAGATATTCCAAAACCTTATGGATATCATATCTGCACCTGAGAATATTAGGTTAGCATATAGGAACATTAAGAGAAACAGCGGAAGTAATACAAGTGGCACTGATAAAGCTACAATCAAAGACATACAGTCTATTCCAACAGATAAATATGTTGAGATTGTGCAAAGAAAACTAAGCTATTATAAACCAAAACCTGTTAAACGTGTTGAAATCCCTAAATCTAATGGAAAATTACGTCCGTTAGGAATACCCACTATTATGGATAGATTAGTACAGCAATGTATTCTGCAAGTGCTAGAGCCAATCTGTGAAGCCAAGTTTCATGAAAGAAGCAACGGCTTCAGACCTAATAGGTCAACAGAAAATGCCATGGCACAATGCTATCGTATGATACAACAGCAAGGATTGCATTTTGTGGTGGATATTGATATCAAAGGTTTCTTTGATAATGTCAATCACAACAAGCTAATCAAACAGATGTGGACTATGGGAATCAGAGATAAACAACTTATCTGCATTATTAAGACTATGCTGACAGCCCCTATTGTAATGCCAAATGGTGAAATTGTACACCCTACACGCGGAACTCCACAAGGAGGCATATTATCGCCCCTGTTATCCAACATTGTACTCAATGAACTGGATTGGTGGATATCCTCTCAATGGGAAATCATGCCAACTAATAAGAGCTATTATGTTGGAGTCAACAAAAATGGTGCAATTAACATTGGTAGCACATATAGAGCACTCAGAAAGACTAACCTTAAAGAAATGTATATAGTCCGCTATGCTGATGACTTTAAAATTTTCTGTAGAAAACGCAGTGACGCTGACAAAGTATTCATAGCTGTCAAGCTATGGCTACAAGATAGGCTGAAACTTCAAATCTCAGAAGGTAAAAGCAAAGTTGTAAATCTCAAACGACACTATTCTGAATTTCTTGGCTTCAAACTTAAAGCAGTCAAAAAGGGCACCAAATATGTTGTTCGCTCTCACATGAGAGATAAGGCTGTAAAGAAGGTCACCAATGAGCTTATAGAGCAAGTTAAGAAGATCCAACGACCAAAAGATAAAGGACAGGCTGTATTTGAAATGCAGAAGTTTAATCAGATGGTTGAGGGTGTTCAAAACTACTATAGGTATGCCACGCACGTCAATATTGATTGCGACATAATTCAGAGACGTATCAGCACGGTTATTAAAAACAGGCTTAGAAACAGGGTTAAAAAACAAGGGGTTATAAACAGCAAGCACATAAAAGAAAGGTATGGTGGAAGTCAGCAAATCAGATTTGTTGATGATAGACCATTAGTGCCAATCGGATACGTGCAAACCAAGAATCCCATGTATAAAAAGAAAAGTGTTTGCAAATATACAGAAAACGGCAGAGCCGAGATACACAAAAATCTGCAATTTGATGATTATGTCCTATGGGTTATGAAGCAACTGCTATATAGCTATCAAAGGTCAGAAAGCATTGAGTTTACAGATAATAAAATCTCACTCTATGCGGCTCAGTATGGCAAATGTGCAATTCTTGGAACAGTCCTTGATATTGAGGATATCCATTGTCACCATAAGCTAC
>CACZYF010000004.1 GCA_902785355.1 uncultured Ruminococcus sp.
TCCTTAAAAACGCCATCCCATGGCGTTTTTGTCTGCGCCGTGCGCTTGCCGCTTACGGCTTGACACAGTCGCCTTCGAATCCCACCTCTTCCGCTGATTCTTTTGTATATAAAAACAGGAGACACCTGATGGTATCTCCTGCTTTTATTATGGCGGAAGCGGTGGGATTCGAACCCACGAGCCCGTGAGGACTACCTGATTTCGAGTCAGGCCCGTTATGACCACTTCGATACGCTTCCTTATTGCAAAGGTTATTTTACTGTTTTTTTCGCGTAATGTCAAGTGTTTTCTAATAAATAAGCGATCACTGAATTGGAAACGAGAAAACCTTTGACCGTCAGCGAGATCCTGTAATCGTCTACATGACACAGGCCGTTTGCAGCTAAACGTCGTCCGGCTTCGATTAATCTTGAACTGACCGTTTTGCCGAATCTTTCGCTGTATTTCTTAAATATCAGACCTTCCGTAAGCCGTAGCGCAAGCATGATATACTCTTCGCTGTCACCGCCGTTTCCTTCGTGTATGGTACGACCTTCAAAAAAGCTTTGGAAATCATTATCATAATAAAACCGCTTTCCGTCTAGAAAAGAATGTGCCGAAGGACCGATACCAAGATATTCTTCATCATGCCAGTAATGCAGGTTATGGCGGCTCTCAAAGCCTCTTTGCGAAAAGTTAGATATCTCGTACTGATTAAACCCAAATTCTCGTAACCGTTCAGCAGTATGCTCATAGAACGCAGCCTGTTCATCATCGTCGAAAAGCGACAGCGTATCACGCATGGCGTAGAATGGCGTTCCTTCCTCAATTTTCAGGATATAGCAGGAAATATGCTGTACATTCTGTGAAGCGCAGAAGCTCAACGTTTTATTCAATGACTCGATAGTTTGCTCGGGAATTGCCAGCATCACGTCTAATGAAATGTTATTAAATCCGGCGTTTTTAGCGCTCTGCACTGATCGAGAAACCGCTTCGGCGTTATGTCGTCTGCCCAATATTCTAAGCTCATTATCGTTGACGCTTTGCATACCGATCGAAAGCCGATTAAAGCCCGCCTGACGCATGGCGGCAAAGTCGAGATCATTTGTAGAAGTCGGATTTACCTCTACCGTGATCTCTGCGTTGTCTGTAACTGTAAAGCTTTGTTCAACTGCTTTGAGAATTCGAATCAGCCGTTCGTGACCGAGCAGGGATGGGGTACCGCCGCCGAAATATACGGTATCGACAGTACGTTTGATTATATCGCCCCAATCATGTATCGCCTTGATCAAGTGATCGGTATAACGATCAATAAAGGATTCGTCGGAACGCTTGCTGAAAAAGCTGCAGTAAGCGCACTTGCCGTCACAGAAAGGAATATGGAGATAAAGACCGATTTTACGCATAGAATACTCCTACAAAGGGGTGAGGCAGGAACTTGCGTTCCTGCCTCAATTTGGAAGGTATATGAAAAAACTTAGATGAATTCTTGTTTGTAAAGCTATTTTAATAAAATATCATCAAAAAGTCAAGTGCATTTGTTTATTTTACCGTAGAAAAAACAAGTGCAAAGTTGTTGACTTTTACTATAGATTAATAGTAAAATTATGTTGTATCACCAAAAATAAGATTATTACTACAGCACTTTGCACTAAGGTGTTGTCATATTGACGAATACACGGAGGTTCCCATTGAGCAATTTGACTGAACAAATCGACAAGCGCCGCACCTTTGCGATCATCTCACACCCTGACGCGGGTAAAACAACGCTGACCGAGAAGCTGCTGCTGTACGGCGGCGCAATCAACTTAGCTGGTTCCGTTAAGGGTAAAAAGACCGCCAAGCATGCGGTTTCCGACTGGATGGAGATCGAAAAGCAGAGAGGTATCTCCGTAACCTCCTCCGTATTGCAGTTCAAATACGACGGTTATTGCATCAATATCCTTGATACACCCGGACATCAGGACTTCTCGGAGGATACCTACCGTACCCTGATGGCGGCTGACAGCGCGGTCATGGTCATCGATGCCTCCAAGGGCGTTGAGAACCAGACAAAAAAGCTCTTCAAGGTCTGCGTCATGCGCCATATTCCGATCATCACCTTTATTAATAAGATGGATCGCGACGCGCAGAATCCCTTCGATCTACTCGAGGATATCGAAAATGTACTCGGTATCAATACCTGCCCGATGAATTGGCCGATCGGCTCAGGTAAGGAGTTCAAGGGCGTTTACGACCGCAAGAAAGGGAAGATCCTTTCCTATACCGCAAACAACGGTCAGCGCGAGGTCGAGCAGGAGGAGATCTCTCTCGATGATCCTGAGCTCGAATCCAAGCTGTTTTACGGGCAGAAGGATACTCTGTTCGATGATATCGACCTGCTTGACGGAGCGGGCAACGATTTTGATATAGACCTTGTACGCAAGGGACAACTGACGCCGGTATTCTTCGGCTCCGCTTTGACCAATTTCGGCGTTGAGCCGTTTTTGCAGGAGTTCTTGCAGCTGACTACAGGACCGCTCCCGCGTGAAGCGGGGGATAAGCTGATCGCTCCCGATTCCGACTTTTTCTCCGCCTTTGTCTTTAAGATCCAGGCGAATATGAATAAAGCCCACCGTGACCGCGTCGCTTTCATGCGAATCTGCTCGGGAAGATTCGATAAAAACATGGAGGTCTATCATGTGCAGGGTGACCGCAAGATGAAGCTGTCCCAGCCTCAGCAGATCATGGCGCAGGAGCGCGAGATCGTTGACGAGGCTTTCGCGGGCGACATCATCGGCGTATTTGATCCGGGCATGTTCTCCATCGGCGATACCATCGTTACCCCGGGACAGAAGTTCGCTTTCAAGGGTATCCCGACCTTTGCGCCCGAGCATTTCGCGCTGGTTCGTCAGAAGGATACCATGAAGCGTAAGCAGTTCGTCAAGGGTATGAATCAGATCGCGCAGGAAGGCGCCATCCAGATATTCCATGAGCCCGAATCCGGTATGGAGGAGGTCATTGTCGGCGTTGTCGGCGTTCTGCAGTTTGACGTGCTGAAATATCGTCTTGAGAACGAGTATAACGTTGAGATCATCATGGAGAATACGCCCTACCAGTTCATCCGCTGGATCACCTCGGAGGTCGATTACAAAGCTCTTGATCTTGCGTCAGATACCAAGGTTGTCGCTGATTTCAGAGATAACAAGCTTCTGCTGTTCCGTTCCGAGTGGAGCATCGACTGGGCGCTGGAGCATAACAAGGGCTTGACCCTGCAGGACTTCGGCAACGCTGAATAATCTAATACTCGTATAGGACATACCGCCTCGTGAATAGACTTTCATGGGGTGGTTTTATGTTTGCTTTTTTATCCTATATCAGTCAGTATCTCTTCCTGTTCGTTCTGCATCTGGCTCACGGCGAGAGCTTCCCGAAACCGCTGAAAAAGGATGAAGAACAACGATATTTAGAACTTGCGGCTCAGGGTGATATCAAAGCGCGGAATATCCTCGTAGAGCATAATCTTCGGCTGGTCGCGCATATCATCAAGAAGTATTACCAGAACTACGACGGTCAGGAGGATCTGGTCTCCATCGGTACGATCGGTCTGATCAAGGCGATAAACACCTATGACCTGAGCAAGAATATCAAGCTGTCGAGCTATGCCTCGCGTTGTATTGAGAATGAAATACTGATGCATTTTCGCGGTAATCGCAAATCGTCACAGAATGTATCGCTCAACGATGCGATCGATACCGATAAGGACGGCAATCCGCTGACGCTGATCGATATACTCGCGTCCGATATGGATGTTGCCGAGGACGTCGACACCAAGCTGCATCTCGAGGTGCTGGACCGCTACATCGACGAGGTGCTGACGGACAGGGAGAAGCAGATCATCACCTGCCGCTACGGGATCAGAGGCGAGAAAATCCGGCCTCAGCGTGAATTGGCACAGTCGCTCGGTATCTCGCGTTCCTATATCTCGCGTATCGAGAAGAAGGCGCTGGAAAAACTCAAAAAGCGCTACGAAAAAGGTGAATAAACAATCCTTGACTCCTATTGAAATAACGGTATAATGATAGTAGAGTCGCCATATACATATGATGGTGATTGGATTGAAAGTCAAGACATTATATATCATAACTCTCTGCGTGGTCATCATATGCGTATGCGTACTATTGTACTCGGCTTTTTCAAACAGCGCGGTTCATACCTCTTCGGATAATATTACTGAAGATATGCCGCATATCGTTATCGACGCGGGTCACGGCGGCGAGGACGGCGGGGCAGAGGTCGACGGCGTTTTGGAAAAGGATATCAACCTGAATATTGCGAATAAGCTTGCCGATATCCTACGACTGTGCGGGTATCAGGTAACGGAGATCCGCGATGAGGATATTTCCGTATATACCGACGACGCGGAGACGCTCCGGCAGAAAAAGACCTCCGACTTGAAGCACCGCGCTGAGATCTTTAACGAGGACGCAGACAATATCGTTGTCAGCATCCATCAGAACAAGTTCGACAACAGCGCCTACAGCGGAACGCAGGTGTTTTATTCGACCAACAATGAGAACAGCGCGATCCTCGCCGAGTCGATCAGGAACAGCGTGGTTTCACTGCTCCAGAAGGATAACACGCGTGAACTGAAGCCGGCAAGCTCGGATATTTATGTTCTCGATCAAGCGGAAGTCCCCGCGGTGATCGTCGAATGCGGGTTCCTCTCGAACAGCGAAGAACGCGCGAAGCTCCTCGACGAGAATTATCAAAGTGAAATGGCGTACGCCGTAGCGATGGGCGTACTGGAATATTCAGAAAAGGAACGGTAATATGGCTAAGATCAAAAGCGTTTATATATGCTCGGAGTGCGGCTATGAAAGCCCTAAGTGGTACGGTAAATGTCCCTCCTGCGGCGAGTGGAATACCATGAATGAGGAGATCAAGGATACCTCTAAGGTTTCCACGGCGGCAGCGCGATCTCACGCGACCGCTTATGCGCCGCCTGTACATATCAGCGAGATCAGCACGACCGACGAGATCCGTTATCAGACCGGCTCCAAGGAGCTCGACCGTGTGATGGGCGGCGGTATCGTCAAGGGCAGTCTGATCCTGCTCGGCGGCGATCCGGGTATCGGTAAATCGACGATCCTACTCCAGATCTGTGAGCATTTAGGCAGAAATCTGAAGATACTCTATGTTTCGGGTGAGGAAAGCAAGCGACAGCTGAAGCTCCGCGCAGACCGTCTGGGCGTCAACTCGGACAACCTCTATATCCTGACTCAGACGGACGTCGAGCTTGTGTGTGAGACTATTCGACAGGACAAGCCCGATATTGTGATGATCGACTCTATCCAGACGATGTCCCTGTCGGAGCTGAATTCTTCGCCCGGTTCGGTAACACAGGTGAGAGAGAGTACCAACTTCTTCATGCGTGCCGCCAAGAGCCTCGATATCCCGATGATCATTGTCGGTCATGTCAACAAGGAGGGTTCGATCGCGGGTCCTAAGGTGCTTGAGCATGTTGTAGATGCCGTTCTGCACTTTGAGGGCGACCGCCAGATGTCCTACCGTATTCTGCGAGCGGTCAAAAACCGTTACGGCTCTACCAATGAGATCGGCGTATTTGAGATGACGGATTCGGGACTCAGAGAGGTCGAGAACCCCTCGCTGATGTTGATATCCGGCAGGCCGAAGAACGTCAGCGGCACCTGTATCGCGTGCGCGATGGAGGGTACGCGACCGATCCTTGCCGAGATCCAGGCGCTCGCGGCTTCTACCGGCTTCGGCAATCCGCGCCGTATGTGTACCGGCTTCGACTACAACCGCATGAATCTGATCATCGCGGTGCTTGAAAAGCGCGCAGGCTATTATTTCAACAATACCGACGCTTATGTGAACGTTGTCGGAGGGTTACGACTGGATGAGACCGCAGTCGATCTGGCGGTAGCGATCTCGCTGATCTCGTCCTTAAAGGATGTTCCGATCAATGATAACGCCATCGCTTTCGGTGAGATCGGCTTGGCGGGGGAGATTCGCTCCGTCAGTCATGCCCAGCAGCGTCTGAACGAGGCGGTAAGACTCGGTTTTGAGAAGATCATCATTCCCGCTCACAACAGCAAGGATATCACGATCCCCGATGGGGTAGAGGTGATCCCGGTGAAGAATGTCCGTCAGGCGTTTGAGGCGATCTGTGAGTAAAGCGATCCTGTCGACGCGGTATCCGCAGTTTGCAGAGAAGCTGAAAGCGCTCGGTTATGACGTTATACCAACTGAGAAGGTCAGCTGCTTAATCGACTACGAGCAGGATCACGCCGATTTGCAGTGTCTGATACTGGATGATACCGCTTTTGTACTCAGCTGCTGTGATAAGCTTGCTAACGCGCTGAAAAGCGTCTGTAACGTCGTTTTGTGTGCGGATGATATCGGACACGATTATCCGTTGAATGTGCCTCTGAACGCCGCTCAGGTGGGTAAAACGCTGATTTGCCGCACCGACACCCTTGATAAGCAGGCTTCGGAGTACGCAAGAAGGAATAACTACGAACTGATCCATGTCCGTCAAGGGTACGCCAAGTGTTCCTGTGCGGTGGTTTCCGATCGTGCGATCATCACTGCCGATCACGGGATAGAAAGAACGCTAAAAGGCTCAAAGATCAATGTACTGTTGACAGAGCAGGGGAGAGTCAGGCTCGACGGCGCGGATTACGGCTTTATCGGCGGCGCTTCGGGTTACGATCGAGCGAGTCGAACGCTGTATTTTACGGGAAATATCCGTAAGCATCCGGATTATGAGCGAATCGAGGACTTTTGTATCGATCACGGTACGAAGATCATATCACTGACGGATGACGAGCTCGTTGATATTGGTGGGATCTTATTTTGTTAAATTATTAACAAATAGGGAAGTGCAACAAGCAGAAAATAGGGGTAAGACGAAAGCGATTGTCTGCTTTTGTCTTATCATCAAACGATCACTCCTAATCAGTACAAAGTATATATAAAAACAACGGTTAACTATCAATTTGAGGTTTATCGTAAGATCGATCGCGCTGAATCATCCGCCGGACTGACAGAATCATTTCACATGATATATTTAATGAATCATTTTGAATACAGTTTATGATTCTGATATTTGATAAATGTAAAACTCTTTATCGATAAAGCTTTATTTGTAAAACCATAATAGATAAATCCGAATAGCGTGAACAACCATCGTCTCAGTTTTTTCTGAATGAGTCAGCCATCGTCTGAAAAAAACTGAGACGATTCTATTTGAAGCCAAAAATCAGCAATCAGACCAAAATGACTGTATAAGGTTTCGAATTGGCTCAAAATGCGGTTGTCAGGCGTTTTCTGCGTTTATACCCTCCCCTAAATTACATAAAATATTAATTTTATGTAATTTTCTAAATTGGAATTTTCAGCCCCCTCTCTTCGGGTATAATTATATAAAAAGTTAAAGGTGGAGATTGCCACAGCTCCTTCGGAGCTTCGCAATGACGTATTCGATATGTTGGAGATTGCCACAGCTCTGTCGAGCTTTGCGGTGATGCTTTTCTTATGATTATCATAACGCGTATTTATAATGACTGTAATTTGAGATTGCTGAGGTGATATTTTGAGTAAGGGTAATTTTTCTGTTGAAGCCTCCGAGCCGATGAAAGATTTTTTATATTATTTGCAAACGGTCAAAGGCCGTTCGCCGTCGACGGTCGACGAATACTATAATGATCTTCGATTGTTCTTTCGGTTTATCAAGCAGCGCAAGCGTCTGGTGCCTGCGGATGTCCCCTATCAGGATATCCCTGTCGATGACGTTGATATCGAGCTGATCTCATCCGTCACGCTGACCGACGGCTATGAGTTTATGAATTACCTGCTTCGTGAACGCAAGAACGACAAAGCCGCGCGTGCGCGCCGCACGACCAGTATCAAGTCATTCTACAGCTATCTGACCGATAAAAAGCATGCTTTGAAGGTTGATCCGCTGAAGGATCTGGAGCGTCCGAACGCCCGTGAGAAGAATCCTCTGCCAAAATACCTGACTCTCGAACAAAGCATCGAACTGCTGAACGCGGTCGACGGCAAGTTCAAGGAGCGCGATTACTGCATCCTGACCTTCTTCCTCAACTGCGGTATGCGATTGGCGGAGCTGGTCTCGATGGATTATCCCGATATTCGCTCCGATCACACGGCTCAGATCATCGGTAAGGGCAACAAAAAGCGTATCATTTACCTGAATGACGCCTGTATCTCAGCCTTTGAAGCGTATATGAAGGTACGTCCTGTCGAGGGTGTTCGCGCTCAGGATAAGTATGCTCTCTTCCTCTCTTCTCAGAAGCGCCGTATCTCGCGCGAAATGGTGCAGAAGATCGTTTATAAATACCTCGATAAGATCGGCTTGGATTCGCAGGGATACTCGGTGCATAAGCTGCGCCATACCGCCGCCACACTGATGTATCAGCACGGCAACGTCGATATTCGCGTGTTGAAGGATGTACTGGGTCACGAGAACCTGAGCACGACCGAGATCTATACGCACCTCGATTCCTCTCAGATCGAAGCCGCTGCAAAGAGCAATCCTCTCTCTAAGGTCAAGCCGAAATCGGGAAAATAAAGAGGTCGAGATTGCCACAGCTCTATCGAGCTTCGCAATGACGTATTTGATAGGTCGAGATTGCCACAGCTCTGCCAAGCTTCGTAATGATATTTGTATTTACCGGTAATTCTCACGTACACCGTAGTAAAAAACTCCCCGCTGTGAGTTGATCACGGCAGGGAGATTTTTGTTTTTCGGTTATCCTTCCTGATGAACGGCGTCTTCCGGCTGCGGCTCGTTTATCTCGGGTTCATATCCGATACGCCAGCGGATATTCTCATCTGTAAAGCCGTTGGGATTTTGGTCAAAGATATCTTCGATCATCTTTTCATCCTCGCCCTTGAACTGATAGATACAGTTTTCCATATAGGTTTTACCGTCCCAGAAGCAGTACTTCGACCCGTCGCGGAAGATATAATAGGTCGTGTAAGCGTCCGTCAGCAGCATATCCTTATCGCATACAGACAGCCGAATGGTTTTGATATCATACGCACCGTCGCTGAGCTCCGTGTACTTGAACTTATCTTTATCGGGAGCATTCAGCGCCTTATTGATCACCGCGATCTGCTTATCATCCAGCATGACGTATTTCGTCGGAGCATAGTCTCCGTCTCCATCCCATGCATCAAAATCACTGTAATTGAAAAAGTAACGGTCAAGCTCAGCACTGTCTACCGCTTTCTTCACGGCGTCATATTGATCGCCGCGCACATAAGAGCGGTTGTTGCTGTATTTCAGAATAGTGAAATCCTTGTTCGTGAATATCTGGTCGCCGAAGCTCGACGCGAGCAGAACGGGAACATCGGGAGTTGTGACATAATACACATCACTGCTGTCGTAATCAATAATGAACTCGTACTTACCGATATCCATTTTACGGTACTCGTTGTCCCGGAAGGTAATGACGGATTTATCCTCGTTGTATATCGCGCGGTTTGCCTTCGCTTCATCCAAGGCGTTACAGGAGCAGAGCGAGAAGGTGGTCAGAACAGCGCATAGTATCAGCGCAGAAAGTTGAAATAATCGTTTCATCCTCTCCCCTCCTTTAGGTCAAATTGAGCTTTTTGCCCATGATAAATCTGGTCAGCGCGAAATAAACGACCGAGGCGATCGCGTATATGACAATACCGAACCACAAGACAAAATGAACAGCGGACGAGTAGTTGTCGAACCATTCGCCAAGTTCAATAATCCAATTGGCTCCTATAGCTACCATCGCGATGAAGATGGTGCCGATGATCTGTTTTGCAACATAAATGCCGAAGAACGCGCCGAAGGCAAGCAGAATCTTGCGCTTCTTTGCGAACTGTCCGACGGAGATACAGAAATACAGCTTGAGGTACATTGTGATCAACGTGATCAGCAACAAAAGTCCCGCTTCGACGATGTACAGTACGCCTTCTGCTCCCGCGGTACTGAAGAACTTTCCGACGAGAAAACCGAACGCCTTGAATATCTCGATATTCACCTCGCCGAGCGTGATGACCATAAACGAGAGGAATATCGCGAACAGCGTACCGACGAAGAAGATCAGTGAGTTGAGCAGCTTCGCGAAGATATGCTGGGCGGGCGTAACCGGCAGCGTGTGATTCAGATAGCCCTCATTCGTGTACATGCCCTGATAGAATCGCACGATCGCTACAATCACGGTAAGGATCAGAGCGGTCACGATCGCGATACCGTACAGCACCATGGAAGATACAAAGAAGGTGTTATATACAGCGTGTGCGTTTCGGGAAGCCTCAGAAGCGTCAACACCGATCGAAGCCGGTTCAAACAGCTGTACGATACGGTTGAGCGCCGCGATACCGATAACGATCAGCTGAACCGGAAGGATGAGCCGGATAAATGACTGAAAGTCGTATTTTATCAGCTTGCTTACCATCTGAACACCTCCCTGAAATACTCGTCGACGCTCATGTTATGCTGAGAGCGGATGCTATCGACAGAATCGTGCAAGGTTATCATGCCGTTTTGGATAAAGATCACCTCATCCAACACCGATTCGATATCGGAGATCAGATGAGTCGAGATCAGCACCGAAGCGGCGGGATTGTAGTTATTGATAATGGTTGAGATGATGTAGTCGCGGGTAGCGGGATCAACACCGGCGATCGGCTCATCAAGCACATACAGCATTGCGTTACGACTCATCACCAGAATCAAGCAGACCTTCTCCTTGTTGCCCTTAGAGAGCGTTTTCAAGCGAAGCTTACGGTCGATCCCGAGTCTTGATATCATCTCATAAGCAAGCTGAGGACGGAAATCAGCGTAAAAGTCGGTGAACATATCAACGATCTGTTCGACCGTCATCCAGTTGTTGAGGTAACTGACGTCGGGCAGATAGCTGACGAGCTGCTTCGTCGTCATACAGGGCGCCAACCCGTTGACGGTAATGGTGCCGGACGTAGGCTGCAGCAAGCCGTTGATCATCTTGATCAGCGTGGTTTTACCGGCACCGTTGGGACCTAAAAGGCCAATGATCCTTCCGCTTTCTATCGAAAGAGAAAGGTTATCGAGCGCTCTGAGTCCGCCGTAGTTCTTGGTAAGACCGACGCAGCGTAATATCTCACTCATAACGAAACTCCTTTATGATATTGATAATATCCTTTTTGCCAAGTCCCAGCGACTCCATGTCGTTGAGATAAGCAACGGTTTTGGAATGAACCAATTCGTCAAAAACATTCTTCGCGACATCGACGTTATCGCTGACATACCATCCCGCGCCTCTGCGCGAATAGATCACGCCCTGCTGTTCAAGCATCTCAAAGGATTTCTGGACGGTATTCGGGGTCACGCCGGCATTCAGCGCGACGTCGCGAACGGACATCAGCCTGTCCCCCGCGCCGATCTCACCCGACGCGATCAGAACGCACAGCTTCTCGGCGATCTGCGGACATATCGGACGTTTTTTATCCAACAGCCAATTCATATCATTCCTCCTGACTGTATTATTGTATTACTACAGTAACACAATTTATAAGCTATGTCAAGAGGACTTTTACTACAAAATTGTAATCATTCGGGATGTCGAATTTCTTTAAACAAGAGTAAAAAAGCAGCCTCCCCTACCCCGGGAAGGCTGCGCCTGAATATTATTAACTTGATCAGTCGTTGGTATAGTTATCGAAGTAGCCCTGCACCAGTACGACGGGCGTACCCTTATCGCCGGAGCCGGAGGTCAGATCGCACAGCGAGCCGATCAGGTCGGTCAGCTGACGGGGCGTCGTGCCCTGAGAAGCCATATTACCGACGAGGTTCGCGTCCTTGGTCTTGATGCTCTGTGAGATCGCGGCTTTCAGCTCGTCGCCGCTGAGCTCCTTGAAGTCATTATCAGCCAGGTACTTGAGTTTAAGCTCGTTCGGCGTACCGATCAGACCGTCGGTATGAGCGGGAGATACGACCGGATCGGCGAGCTCCCAGATCTTGCCCTGAGGATCCTTGAAGGCGCCGTCGCCGTATATCATGACCTCAACATGCTTGCCGGTAGCGTCGAGTATCTTCTTCTGAATGTCCTCAACCAGCGGCTGAGCGTTCTGCGGGAAAAGCTTGACGGTGTCTTCGGTGGACTTGTTGGAGCCTAAGAGACCGTAATTCTCGTTATAGCCCGAGCCGTCTACGGGAGCGTTCATGATATCATCGAGACCCAGTACGATCTTGGCGCCCGCGTCCTTTAAGATGCGCTTGGTGCGCTTACGGGTATGGATATCGCAGGTGAGTACGGTATCGGTGTACTCGAGGATGGTCTTGGGACGGTTGGCGAAGATGATCTCAACCTCTGCCCCGCTCTCCTTGATCAGATTCGCGTAATAATCGACGTAATCTACGCCGGTGAACTCATGCTTATTCACGCCGAAGAGCTCGCGGTACTTCTCGAGTGTCAATACGTCGCTGTAGGGATTCACGCCTGCTTCGTCGATCTTATCGATGGATACGAGCTCATTACCGACCTCATCGGACGGATAAGACAGCATCAGCACGATCTTCTTACAGCCCATCGCGATACCGCGCAGGCAGATTGCAAAACGGTTACGGGACAGGATCGGGAAGATCACGCCTACCGTACCGCCGCCGAGCTTCGCCTTGACGTCGTCGGCAATATTCTGAACCGTGGCATAGTTGCCCTGAGCGCGTGCGACGATCGACTCGGTGACAGCGATCACGTCGCGGTCACGCAGAGAGAAGCCCTCGCTGTCTGCGGCTGCAAGCACGCTGTCGGTCACGATCGAAGCGAGATCGTCACCGGTACGGATAATGGGACAGCGGATACCGCGGGATACGGTACCGACCAATCTTTCGTTACTCATTTTGATTTACTCCTTTAACAGTTTACTAAATGAAAGCCAAAGAGTATTATAATGTCAGAAGAATCATTTTTAATTGCAAATTAGAATTATAATGCCTAAATTCATGAAAGCTCGATTCATAATGTATATTTACGCATTAATTCCCGATGATTATTGACATTTTATGGTGCGCTCGATATAGTTATATATGGTGATAATATATGCTAACATTCAAGAGAATCATCAGTATAGTTTTAATGATCGTCATGGTATTGAGTGTGAATACACTCTCTGCTATCAATGTATCTGCCGCGAAAGCAGGCGATTCGTTTAAGGGTAGGACGGTCTGTGATGCGCTCGGTATGGACGGAGCTGCGTATATGAACTGGCTGCTCAGTCACGAGTACGACAATTATTATCTGGGTACTCCCTATCGTCCTTACGACCATCGTAATCCCAACGGCGACTGTAAGGGCGCATACGGAACCTTAGACATCAAAGGTCAGCCCGGGATGAACTGCATGGGCTTTGTATGGCATGTTTTGTATAAGGCGACTGCATACAGCAACGGGAATCAGGCAGCGGTCAATAAGTCGATGGGACGGTTATCCTTCTATCGCGGATTGAATATCACGCGCCGATACTTCACCAATAAGCAGGAGATGCTCGATTCGGGATATGCCGAAAAGGGCGATATTATATGGATGATCCTCGACCAGAACGAAAACGTCAACAATCAGTATGATCACACGGGCATCTACTGGGGCGACGGTCACAGCGACGTGCTGTGGCATTCCAACACCGTAACGGGAGGTCAGGGCTCGTGTAACGCGATCTCGGCAATTTATCCGATGAAGGATCGCAACACCATGTATATCGTGCTGAAGGTCGGCGCGGTCACGCTGGATACGCCGAAGCTGATCTCTGCGGTCAATACCGAGGATGGGATCGAGGTCAAGTGGGACAAGGTGGACGGAGCGGCTCGCTACCGCTATTATGTCCGCGAGAACGATACATGGAAACGCCTCGGAGATACGACCGATACATCGTTTGTCTACAAAGACGCCGCAGTCGGAGAGAAATGTACATTTACGGTTCGGTGCGTTACCGCGTGTAACAAAGGCTTCACCAGCATGTTTGACGCAGACGGGATCACCTGTACGCGCGGAGAAAGTACAGAACCGGCAACAGAGCCACAGAAAAGCTTCTTACTAGGAGACGCGGACTGCGACGGCGTAATCACCGTTGCAGACGCAACAATCATTCAGCGTTATTTAGCTGAAATGGACGTGCCTGTATTCATCGAAACCGCTGCCGACGCAGATGAAGACGGAACGGTTGACGCGATGGACGCAGCCGTGATCCGGCGCCTCGTCGCGGGCTTACAAAGCTTTCCGAATATCGGCACTCCTGTGGAGAGCACAGAATAGCCGGTAAGAGTATGTATCGGACTGTATCGCTGATTATTCCAAGGTCAACTGATAATCTTCTCCCCTTTCCTATCTCATCTTTTATTCTTTCGACATATACAAAAGCAACGATCCCTCCGCAAACCAGCAGAGGGATCGTTGCTACGTATTTTGATGTTGTACGTAAAAAGGTATAACGATTTTTGAATTGGAACAAAAGAAATACTTATCTTATAAAAATAGTAACCAGTTGTTTTAGTAATATCGTAGAACCACAGTATTACTGATGTCTTTAATGTATGACCGCTTGATTGCGTTTAGACGTGCCATTCACCTTATAGAGAAACAGTGGAATAAATGTAAAAAATGCAATGAATATGAAAATATGCAGAATACGCATGACGTAATCCAATACAGGCATTTGAAAAACGATCTTTCCGTCCTGATCATATACTGTAGTCCGTAGGAAAGGAAGCTTCACCTTGTAGACAGAACCCTTTTGATCGACAAAAACACGATTACTTTTTTCGATCTCACTTTGGAGGTGATAGTCATCTTCATAATCTTTCATGTTCAAAACATTACCGTCAAGATCCATCGTAAAAAATTTATCGCTAACACTTAACAGGAGCGTATCATCACTTTGTACAGTAAAGCTATATCCTCTGGTGGTTTGCGGATAAACACTCCCTATGACTTCGCCGTTTTGATATTTTTTGATTCCCGAATCTGTGCCCACATACAGTATTCCATGTGAGTCTATTCCAAAGCCGGAATACGAATATGTGAATAAGCCTTGCATATGGATCATAAAAATCACTAATAAAAGCATAGACATAAAAAATGAAAATAACGCAAGTGCTAATACTTGTTTTGCTGATATATCACTTTTGTTCATATTTTGTCACCAACCCAATCAGATCGCGCATCCGAATTCTATTCCTGATTTAATTAGGAATTTCTTTGGTTGCAGCATATAGCGGACGCAACTCTGAAAATAACTTCTGTTCCATCTTTACCTCCGCGATATCTTATTTCTTTTTCTATGATTATAACAAACAGGCTCCGATTTGTCTATCAAAAACATCTTATTCATAATGCATTCAACCATTATTCTAAATTAGAATAATAAAAGAAAATCACCGCAAAAAGAAAAAGAACCCCGCAAAAAGCGAGGTTCTTTCGTTTTGGTGGAGACGGACGGGATCGAACCGTTGACCTCTTGAATGCCATTCAAGCGCTCTCCCAGCTGAGCTACGCCCCCAGAGCAGTATTATATTACCACATCTTTGCAGATAATGCAAGTGAAAAATGAAAATATTTCAATGAATCTACTTTTCGAGTGATAAAAACGGCGTTATTAACTGCTTATCGGCGATCTGCCAATCCTTGATATCCTTGACCTCGTTGTACATACGCACATAGCTGTCGTGGCGGGATTTGGGGATGACGCCGCGTTCTACTGCCTCCAGTACCCTGCAGCCCTTCTCGCATACATGGTTACAGGAGTTGAACTGACAGGTGCCGAAGTACTCTTCAAACTCCGGAAAGGAGAATTTCAGCTCATCCTTGCGTATCAGCTCAAAGCGTTCGATATCTACGGTAGAGAAACCCGGCGTATCGGCAATATAACCGCCGTGTTTTTTGAACAGCTCGACGGTACGGGTCGTATGTCTGCCGCGGCCGAGCTTATCACTGATCTCGCCTGTCCTTAGCTCCAGCTCGGGAAACAGAGCGTTTAGCAGCGTGCTCTTCCCCACTCCCGAATTGCCGCAAAAGGCGGTAACGCTGTCCTTGAGCTCGGCTTTGATTTCGTCTAAACCGCGCAGATCGAGAGAAGAAAACTCATAGACGGGGATATTTACCGCCTTATATATCGCAGTCAGTTCCTCAGCGGATGAAAGATCACATTTGGTAAAAACTACCACGGGGCGAATCCCTTTGGATACCGCCGCGGCAGTCATTTTATCGATCAGATAAAGATTCGCTTCCGGTTCTTTAACGGAGCTGATTATCATCAGTGTATCGAGATTTGCCAACGCCGGACGAACGAGGGAGTTTTTACGATCGTAGATTCGATCAACGGAACAGTAACCGTCATCGGGAACAGTGATATCTACGCTGTCGCCGACAAGAGGAGACATGCCCCGCTTACGAAAAATCCCGCGCGCCTTGCACTCATAAATGGTATCGGCGGCTTCTACATAATAGAAGCCGCCTGTAATTTTAATGATAATACCCGTGTTTTGGTTCATATCAACCTTCCGCGATCGTAACTTCATCTATCTGCTGAGGAGCCTCGGTAGGCGTCTCAATGGCGGGAGCTTCAGTTGGCGTTTCGGTAGCCGGTACATACTCATGCGAGTTGAGCAGATCAACCTTATTGGTATCGTAAGTGATCTGGTACTCTCTGTACTCCTGATCATCCAACAGAATAACAACCTTAGCGTCCTTCTTGACCTTGACTTCTACATTATAATACGGGCTGTAAGCGGGTACAACGCTCTTGGTGTTGGAATCATCCACAGCGCCGTCGATCAGCACGGTCAGCTTGACATTATTCGTTACGGTAGAAGGCAGATCAACTTCGATAGTGACGGTTTTTTCGGTATTATCGCCCTTGGAGCAGACGATCTGAATCTTATAATCAGAGGGAACCTCACTGCCCTGCATAGGATTCTGGCGAACGACCTCGTCCTTACCCGCCTTGACGGTATCGTCATACGAGACCTCATAGTTGGTGAAGCCGGCTTCCTTGAGCATATTCTCAGCCTCAGAAGCGGTATAACCCTTTAAGGACGGAAGCTTGAGGATCGGCTTGGTAATACCCTTGGATACAAAGACATAAACGGTGGAGCCAAGCTTGAGCTCAGTGCCCGCAGGCGGATAGAGAGAGTCAACCTTCATAGCAGGCTGGTCGCTCTCAACATATAGGATCTTAGGAACAAGATTGACTGCTTCGATCTTTTTTATGATCTCTTCGCTGCCCGCTGACTGCTGCAGAAAAGGCACGCTCACGGTAGAGTCGGAGGAGTTGATGGTAAGCTTGATGGTGGAGCCTTCCTTGAGCTTTTTTGAACCGCCGGCGGGACTCTGCTCGATAATCGTATCGGCAGGGATATCATCGCTGTAACGACTCTCATAGGTAAAGACAAACTGACCGTTATTCTTCGCGGAAGCTTCGCTGACGGTCATGTTAACAAAATTCGGGACCTCGACTTCCTTAGGCTGAGAGGAGGTATATCCCTGGATCAGCGCCAGACCTCCGAAGACGACAAGCGCGATGACTGCGGCGATGATAATACCCTTGATTGCCGAGAGCGCAGGGCTGCGGACAGGCATATCCTCATCATACGCGGGACGGGTCTTATCCTTCTTGGGATCCTCATACTGAGGCTTGGAGCGCTGCTTTCTTTGGGGGTCGGGATTATGCTGCTTCTTCTCGGCAGCATAGCGATAATTGAAACGAATACCGGGGTTGAGTCTGAAGCGCTCGATATCGCTGAGCATCTCAACAGCGGAACGATAGCGATTGTTAGGGTTCTTCTGCATCGCCTTCATGGTGATCTCTTCCAGACCCTCAGGGATGTCGGGATTGATCTCTCTGGGGCGTTTGGCGTTCGCCTGCAGCTGCATCAGAGCGACGGACACGGCGGAATCTCCGTCGAAGGGAAGCTTACCGGTGAGCATCTCATACATCATCACGCCGACAGAATAGATATCGGTCTTTCCGTCGGTTTTCTCACCTCTCGCCTGCTCCGGCGCGATGTAATGCACGGAGCCGATCGCCTGCTCGGTCATGGTGCGGGTCGCGTTGGATGAGAAGCGCGCGATGCCGAAATCGGTCACCTTGATGGTGCCGTCCTGCAGCAGCATGATGTTATGCGGCTTGATATCACGGTGGACAATGCCGTTCTCATGCGCGTGCTGCAGCGCTTTCAGAATCTGAGTTGTCAGGTGGACGGTCTCTTTCCAATCCAGGACGCCCTGCATATCGATGTATTCCTTGAGTGTGATGCCGTCGATATACTCCATGACGATATACTGGATCATATCGCCGAAGCTGACGTCGTAAACGCGAACGATATTCGGATGATTCAGTACGGCTATTGCCTTGCTCTCGTTTTTAAAACGGCGTATAAAATCCTCGTTATCGAGGAACTCGTCCTTTAAAATCTTGATAGCTACCTCACGCGCATCGATCGTATCATAGCAATGATAGACGTTAGCCATACCGCCTACGCCGATCAATTCGCGGATCTCATATCTGCCGTCGAGCTTCTTGCCGGTATATTTATCCATGGTAATCACTCCTTAATAAATGACTGTAACGGTGATGTTATCGTGACCGCCGTGTCGTTTTGCGATTTCAACCAACGTATCGATCAAAATATCGCCCTTGCACTCGGATACGGTCTTGACCATATCGGCACGGCTGACAAAATTAGATAAACCGTCGGAGCAGATAAGAAGAGTATCGCCCTTACTGAACTCCGCCTCGATATAATCGATCCTTACCTCATGGGCTACGCCAAGTGCACGGGTGATCAGGTTCTTGTTGGGATGCTTCATCGCCTGTTCAGCGGTGATCTCTCCCCTTCTGACCATCTCCTGTACCAGCGAATGATCCTCGGTGATCTGTAAGATCTTGCCGTCACGGATAGAATAGGTGCGACTGTCGCCGACGTGGACAACATGCGCGATGTTCCCGCGTACAAATACGAGATCACAGGTCGTTCCCATTCCGGCGAGATCGGGGTCATCCATCGCCATCTTATATACGGTGAGATTCGCTCCGGCGACTGCTCCGGTGAGCATATCGGCAAGCGCCTCGTCATCCATATCGTTTTTGTACTCGCGTTCGATCAGTTCGGTGATATACTGAACAGCTACAGAGGAAGCGGTTTTGCCGCCCTGTGCGCCTCCCATACCGTCGCATACTACCGCCCAAACGCAGTCTGAGGATATGACAGAATAAGCGGAACTGTCCTGGTTCTCTTTACGAACCAGTCCGATATCGGTTTTGGTAAAAACTTCCATGTCATACATCCCCTTTCATATAATTTCTCTTGAGCTGTCCGCATGACGCTTCTATATCCGAACCAAGCGTTCGCCTAACGGTAGCGTTGATTCCCTGAGCGGACAGTATATTCACAAAGGCCTGTTGCCTTTTGATCGAGCTTTTTCGGTAGCCTGCTCCCGTCACATTGTTGACGGGAATCAGATTGACATGACAGAGCATTCCCTTCAGCAGAGAAGCAAGCTCCCGCGCAGCGGCGTCGGAATCGTTCTCACCATCGATCAGAGCATACTCAAAGGTGATCCTACGATTCGTCTTTTCAACATAATAGCGCGAGGCCTCAATCACCTGAGCGATCGGATAGCGGCGGTTGACCGGCATGGTACGCGATCGCGCTTCATCGTTCGGCGCATGGAGCGATACCGACAGTCCGCACTGTAACTGAAGATCGGCAAATTCAAGCATACGCGGTACGATACCGCAGGTGGAGATCGTAATATGCCGCATGCCGATATTCAGCGAATCCTCGCTTGAAACGAGCCTTAAGAAGCGGATCACGTTATCATAATTATCGAACGGCTCGCCCATTCCCATCAAAACGACGTTGGAGATTCTTTCACCGCAGTCGCTTTCTGCCGAACAGATCTGAGCGATCATCTCAGAAGCGGTCAGCGAACGTGAAAAGCCGCTCTTACCGGTCGCGCAGAAGGTACAGCCCATCTTACAGCCGACCTGCGTAGAGATACAGATGCTCCTGCCGTGACGGTAGGACATCAGCACGCCTTCAACATATTCGCCGTCGTTCAGACAGTAAAGATACTTGACGGTCTCATCAAGCTTCGATCGGCGAGTACGGACAATCTCGGCAGTAGCGAGATATGCGTCACTCTTCAAAAATTCCCTGAGCCTCGCGGGGATATTCTTCATATCATCAAAGCTGCTGACGTCATGCTGTATCCAGCTGAGTACCTGCTTAGCGCGGAATTTCTCAAATCCGTTGTCAGTCAGGTAGGCGGTGAGCTCCGAGAGGTTCATCGACTTGATATCCGTCATGAGCGTACCCTCCTGAGCTTTGCAATGAAAAAGCCGTCGGTATCATACACGCCGGGCAAAAGGGTCAGGCAGTGATCTTCTTCGGGAATCCGTCGTTCGATGCCCCTCGGCAGTTTCAGAGGCTCGGGGACAAAATCGGGATGTTCCTCCAGAAATCGATGAACGATCTGCTGATTCTCGGCACGGCGAAGCGTACAGGTCGAATAGACCAGCACGCCATCCGTAGAAAGGTGCTTTGCGCTCATACACAATATACTGTATTGCAACTTCGTTAAGATGTCAATATTTGTGTCTGTTTTGTAACGAATTTCGGGCTTTCGACGTAGGATTCCGAGTCCCGAACATGGTACATCACAGAGAATCCTGTCACAATCGGGAAGGTCAGAATCGGTCGAAGCGTCGCGGATCGCGGGTTCAATCATGTCGATGCCGAGGCGTTTCGCGGAGTCGCGGATCAGGTTCAGTTTATGCTCGTGAACATCGTAAGAGTACACTTTGCCTTCATCGAACATAGAAAGCGCCAGATAGAATGATTTCCCTCCCGGGGCGGCGCAGACGTCGGCGATGTGATCGCCGGGCTTCGCGCCGAGCATCTCGGCACATAGCTGAGAGGCGGCGTCCTCGACGTAGAAATGTCCCGCCTTGAACTGCGGTATCTTATCGAGCGAACCGGTATTGCTAAGCTTTAGGCTGTCCTTGAGGAAGGGGATCTCCTCCACGCCTATCCCCTGCTCCTTCAAGCGGCGGACAAGGGTCGGTTTATCGGTTTTCAGCGTATTGACGCGAATCGTGACAGGCGGTCTGCCGATGAAGCCGTTGAGGATGGTCTCGGTATCCTCGGCTCCGTAATCGTCGATCAGCTCCTGTACGATAGCTTCGGGACAGGAATAAACGACCGACAGATATTTGAGCGTCTGAGATTTATCGGGAAGTGTATAGTGCTTATCCGCCCTGACCAGATTGCGCAGTACGGCATTGACGAAGCCGGAGCTTTTGTAAAGCCTGAGCTTTTTGCAAAGCTTTACGCTTTCATTGACCGCAGCGGAATCGGGTACCTTATCCATATAGATCAGCTGATACACGCCGAGATACAGCACGATCAGCGTTTTCTTCTCTATCTTTCTGATACGCAGGGAGGAATACTGTCGGATGATATGCTCCAGCGTCAGCTTGCGTTCCAAAACACCGTAGACCAGCGCAGACAGAAAGCTTACGTCTACGCCGCTGAGCTTCTCTTCCCTAACGGCATGATTGATGGCAATAGCGGAATACGCATCCTCGTGGAGGACACGGTACAGTACGTTATATGCTGTCATTCGCACATCAGCCATCTTGGTCGTTTCCTTTAATCTATAGATTATCTTCTGCGTCGGTTAAAGATCAGCAGGAGTCGCAGCAGCTGCATGATCGAGGTCGCGGCAGCTGCTACATAGGTCATCGCCGCGGCGGTAAGCACCTTTTTGGCGCCGTCGTATTCTGTCGTATTCAGCATACCGGTATCCTTGATCGTTTTGAGCGCGCGGGATGAAGCGTTGAACTCGACCGGCAGGGTGATCAGGGTGAAGAGAACAGACGCGGAGAACATGATGATGCCGATCGTGATGAAAAAGGTGTACTTTGCCGGCAGCAGCATACCGATGATAAGGAATATCCAGCTGAGCTTTGAGCCGATATTTGCGACGGGAACGATTGCGGAGCGGACTTTGTTCGGGAAATAGCCCTCGGCATGTTGACAGGCATGACCTGCCTCGTGACAGGCAACGCCGACAGCCGCGACGGTCGTCGCGTTATAGACGGATTCCGAGAGACGGATAACGTTGGTTCTCGGGTCAAAATGGTCGGTCAGACTTCCGCCGACAGGCTCTATACGCACACCGGTTACACCGTGAGCGTTCAGTACAGCCTGAGCAGCCTGAGCGCCGGTCATACGGCGGGTGTTTTGAACGCCGCTGTACTTTGAAAAAGCGCTTTTGACGCTTGCGCTGCAGATCATCGAGAGGATCAGACACGGCAGCATAAACGCGAGATACGTCCAGTCATAATAATATAAACCCATATTACTCTCCTAACCTTTCTTTCAATTGCAGCGGATGTCCGATCAGGAAGGTCTTGGCATCCATACGCTTTTTGCCCTCGAGCTGGAGTTCGCGGATGATCACCGAGCCTTCACTACAAGCGATCGTCAGCGGATCGGTGCAGATCACGGTACCCGGCTCTCCGGACTTCTCACACGGCGAGGTGTGGTAGATCTTAAGCTTTTTTCCGTGCAGGGTGGTCTGAGCGATCGGCCAGCTGTATAAGCCGCGGACGAGGTTGTGTACCTCGATACCTGTTTTGTTCCAGTCGATAACAGCGATAGATTTATCCAGCATCGGAGCATAGACCGCCAGGCTATCATCCTGTTTGACAGCGGTCAGCTCACCTTTTTCGAGCTTCTCGAGCGCTTCGACGATCATTTCGCCGCCTAAGGCGGACAGCTTGTCGAACATGGATTCGGCAGTGTCGTCGATCCCGATCGGGATCGCTTTGACATACATCATATCGCCGGTGTCGAGCCCGACGTCCATGTGCATGACGGTGATGCCGGTCTCCTGCTCGCCGTTGATCACAGCCCACTGGATCGGAGCCGCTCCGCGATATTTCGGAAGGAGCGAACCGTGGATGTTGATACAGCCAAAGCGTGGATAATCGATGATCTCTTTAGGAAGAATCTTTCCGTAAGCGGCGACGACGATACAGTCAGGCTGCAGGGTCTCGATGATCTTCATCGCTTCACCGTCCTTTAAGGTGCTCGGCTGATAAACGGTCAAGCCGTGCTCGAGCGCGCAGACCTTCACCTCGGGAGGAGTCATCTCCTGCTTACGGCCGCGGGGCTTATCAGGCTGGGTAAAGACAGCGGCGATCTCATGCCCCGCTTCTATCAGGCTTTCAAGACACGGCACCGCAAAGTCGGGCGTGCCCATAAAAATCAGTTTCATCTTACTCTTCTTCTCTCATTGCGCGCAGTTCCTCTTCGGATAACATGCGCTCGACCTTGGATTTAAAAATAATGCCGTCCAGATGATCGAACTCGTGACACATCGCCTGTGCGAAGAGGTCGTCGCCCTCGATCTCACACAGATTACCCTCGCGGTCATTGAACTGCGCCTTGACGTGTGCGGGGCGCTTGATGATACCGAACTCGCCGGGGCAGCTCAGACAGCCCTCCTGTACCTCCTGCTCACCGTCGGATTCAACGATGACGGGGTTTATAAACTCGATCGGACCGTCGCCGACATTGATAACGCAGACGCGGCGCATCACGCCGACCTGGGGAGCGGCTAAGCCGACTCCGCCGGAATCCTCCAGCGTATCGGCAAGATCATCCAGCAGATCCCAGAGCCTTTTATTGAATTTTTCTACGGGGCGGCACTTCTTGGTCAGAATGGGGTCGCCCTCTTTTACGATATTTCTCAGTGCCATACTATATACTTACTCCTTGTGGTACTCAATCAAATCATGCAATCTCTCAGTCAGCCTGCGCTGACAGCTCTCTTTACCTATGAGAGCCTATATAGACAGCGGATCAATGTCCGCATAGACCGTGACGTCGCTAAAGTCGCGGATCGAGGCGAAATCCACCAGCATACGGCTGAGCATCTCGCGGAAACGCGCGTCGTTACGGCATTTTAGGATCAATTTATAACGATATTTATTACTGACCTTGAAAACCGCCGCCATTGACGGCCCGAGCACACGCAGCGGGATATCGGGGTACTCGCTCTTGACCAGCCCTGTCATACGATCGGTAAAGGCAAATGCAGCCTTCTCGGACAGCTTTCCGTTCTCACTGACGAAACCGACTAAGCAGATCGACGCGAACGGCGGGTACAGCATGGCGCGGCGAATCTCGATCTCGGAGGTGTAAAACGCGTCGTAATCCTGAGCTGCGGCAAGTGAGATGATCGGGTTCTCGGGGGTGAAGGTCTGGATGATTGCTCTGCCCTTGTCGCTGCCGCGTCCGGAACGACCGACTACCTGAGTCAGAAGCGAAAACGTGTTCTCGTAACTGCGGTAGTCGTCAAGATACAGCATCCTGTCGGCGTTAAGCACGCCTACTAAGGTAACATTCGGAAAATCCAGTCCCTTCGCGACCATCTGGGTACCGACGAGGATATCATATTCGCCGTTGGAGAAGGCGGTCAGCTTCTTCTCATGCGACGAGCGGGTCATGGTGGTGTCGGTGTCCATGCGCAGAATACGGGCGCTCGGGAATATCTCTGCCAATTCTACCTCAGCTTTCTGAGTTCCCGTACCTGACAGTCTTAACTGATGACTGCCGCAGGTCGGACACTCGGATCGATACGGAACCGAATATCCGCAGTAGTGGCACATCAGGCGATTATTGGCGCTGTGGTAGGTCAGCGAGATCGAGCAGTTCGGACAGGTCAGCGGTTCCTTACAGCTGCAGCAGGTGACAAAGGAATTGTACCCGCGGCGGTTCAGGAGCAAAATGCTCTGCTTTCCTGTATCGAGATTTTCTTCAATATTCTGTAAAAGAATATTTGAGAAAGCGCTCGTGTTGCCGATCGCTACCTCTTCGTTCATATCGGCTATCACTACATCCGGCAGGGTCGCCGAGCCGTAGCGCTTTGTCAGCACATGCTTGTGGTATCTGCCGCTGTTGGCGTAATAATAGGTCTCGACGGATGGCGTCGCAGAACTCAGCAATAATAAGGCGCGGTGATAGGAACAGCGAAACTTCGCAAGCTCCTTCGCGCTGAATCGCGGCTTGCTCTCGGATTTATAAGTGTGCTCCTGTTCCTCGTCCATGATGATCAGTCCGAGATCCTTGAACGGAGCGAATATCGCGGAGCGTGTACCGACGGCGATCTTTGCGATTCCACGGCTGACGCGCTTGTATTCGTCGAGCCGTTCTCCAAGCGATAATGCGCTATGAAAAACCGCCACCAGATCACCGAAGCTCGCGCGGAAGATCGCGATCAGCTGAGGAGTCAGCGCGATCTCGGGAACCATCACGATCACGTCCCTGCCGTCGGCGACTGCGCGCTCGATCAGCTTGAAGAACACGGAGGTCTTGCCCGATCCGGTAATGCCGTAGAGGAGTGAAACCTCGGCGGTATCGCCCTGATACAGCTTCAAAAGCTCATCATACGCTTTCTGCTGTTCATCGGTGAGGATCACGTCGCGCTTTTTCGCCTGCATGGACTTGGGGATGCGGAACACCTCGTCGTCGAAGTACACGGCGACTCCTTTACGCACCAGCGTATCGGGTACGGAGACGGTCACGCCCGTATAGTAGCAGACTTCCTTCACGGAAGCGGAGCCGACGGTATTCAACAGATCGATCACGCTCTCCTGCTTCGGGCTTAGCTTCATGCCGTGGATGCGGGCTTCACAGTCATCTGCAAGGCGGATCATCTTGATGGTTTTATCACCGATACGGCGAAAAGCCGAGTCGTTCTTATACAGAACGCCGTCAGTCTCCATCTTGTCGAGAACCGATGTGTCGGAAAGTCCAAGCTCATGCAGAAGAGCGTATTTCTCCGCTTTATTATTCTTTGAACGAATAATCGTAACGATCCTACGCTGTTCATCGGACAGGTCATAGAAGCGTTCGCCGAGCTTCTCACTGACGGAATACTCCTGCGACAGACGGTAGTTGATACCGGCGGGGAGCATCGCCTTCACTGCGTCATAATAGGTGCAGAAGAAGTGATTCTTCATGAAACCGCACATGCGCAGCATCTCGTCATTAAGGACAGGCTCGGTATCGAGCAGCTCACAGACAGCCTTCAACTCCTCCCCTTCGTCCTCTCTTACAGCTAGCACGATACCCTGACGCCTTGCGTTCCCTCTACCGAAGGGCACAGAGACGCGGTATCCCGGTTGAACAGGCATTCCGTCGGGGATCCGATAGCTGAACGCTCGGTCAAAGTGATAGATCGCGTTTTCGACCGCGACGGATGCGATCTTGGCGATCATCAGTCCTCGTCGTCCTCTTCCTCGAGGATATTGTACTTATGGTTCTTGAAGTCGTCGATCGCGAGCAGAACGGGCTTCTCATCGGTGATAAGACCCTCTTCCTTGAACTCGTCAGCGATCTCACGGGCACGCTTTGCAACGCCGATTACCAGCGCGTAGCGGCTCTCCTTACCGGTCAGCATATCATCTAAAGACGCTCTTTTCATAACTATTACTCCTTTATTTTTCTTTCGTTTTTGGTATCGGAAATGATGGAGAGGACCTCGTCGGTTGCTCTGTCAACATCATCATTGATTACAATATAGTCGAATAAATTTTGGCTTTGCAGTTCTTCACGGGCGGTTTTGAGCCGCATCTCGATGACCTCATCGGTCTCGGTGCCTCTGCCCTTCAAGCGAGCCTCAAGCACCTCGAAGGACGGCGGCGCGATGAAGATGGTCACACAGTCGGGACAAGCCTTCTTAATCTGTAAAAAGCCCTTGACCTCGATCTCGAGGATAACGTCGAGTCCTTCATCCAGCATGCGAAAGACCGCTTCCTTCGGGGTGCCGTACTTGTTGCCGACATACTCTGCATGCTCCAGAAAGCCGTCCTCGGCAATCATCCGGTCAAACTTCTCACGGGATACGAAGTAGTATTCTCTGCCGTCGACTTCTCCCTCGCGCGGCGCTCTGGTAGTAGCAGAGACAGACAGGCGTAGATTGGGATTTTTCCTGAGCAGTTCCTTCATGATCGTGCCCTTGCCGACGCCGGAAGCGCCGGTATAGACGATCAGTAAGCCTTTATTCTTCATGGGATTCCTCCATTCGGGACGCGATCGTCTCAGTTGTCAGCGCTGAGAGCACGATGTACTCGCTGTCGGTGATGATGACCGCCTTGCACTTACGTCCGAAGGTCGCGTCGATCAGGGTGGACGCCGCCTTGCTCATCTGTACGATACGCTTGATGGGCGCAGAATCCGGGCTGACCACGGAAACGATCTTGCTGATATTCACAACGTTGCCGAAGCCGATATTCACAAAACGCATAGGCTCCTCCGTTTATTCGATATTCTGGACCTGTTCGCGGATTTTCTCGATCTCACCCTTGATCTCAACGACCTTATGAGCGAGCTTGGAGTCGTTGACCTTCGAGCCGATGGTGTTCGCTTCGCGGTTCATCTCCTGTACGATGAAATCGAGTTTTCTGCCGACCGGTTGATCGGAGTCAAGGAAGGACTTCATCTGGTCGAAGTGAGAGCGCAGACGGACGGTCTCTTCATCCACCGCGACCTTATCGG
The DNA here is from genome assembly GCA_902785355.1 of uncultured Ruminococcus sp. Lineage (GTDB taxonomy): Bacteria > Bacillota > Clostridia > Oscillospirales > Acutalibacteraceae > Ruminococcoides. The sequence continues at coordinate 27,593 of CACZYF010000004.1, forward strand.
CAAAGATCGCCGCCTCGGTCAGGATACGCTGATCGTCGATGTTGGTGCTCTGCAATACCTCGCTGAGCTTTGCGTAGAGTCTGTCGCGGTATTCCTGAACGGTGATCGGAGAGCGCTCCTCGATCTCACCTACGATATTGATGATCGTCTCTGCACGGCTGAGAATATCCGCCGTGAGCTTCTCACCCTCCGCCTCACGCATTGCGACAAAGTGACTCAGCGCCTCGTCTACAGCAGTCTTGACGTCGTTCCACACCGCGTCTTCATCCGCGGGCGGACGGCTGATCTGGAAGATATCGCCGAGACGTGACAGTGTAGATACCGAGATATCATCCTTTACTCCGTATTCTTCAACAAGCGAGCGCATCGCCTTGATATAACCCGACGCAAGCGGCTTGTTCAGCTCGACCTCAACGGCAGTATCGTCATTCTCCGTGATTGAGACATACATATCGACCTTACCGCGGCTGACACGTGAGCCGACATACTTTTTGAGCTTATCCTCCAGAAAGCTGTATCCCCTGCCGGTGCGGCATGAAAACTCGAAATAACGGTGGTTGACGCTCTTGATCTCGACGATGATATCGCGGGTTCCGACAGACATCTCAGCTCTGCCGAAGCCGGTCATGGATCTTACCACATAGATTCCCCCTTATCCTTATTCTTTACAATATTTTACCACCACTCCTACGGAATCACAATAGAGTTATTACAAGATTGTAATAACTATTTGCATTATCCTTGAAATGTGTTATATTGTATAAGTTAAATTTGCTGATAAAGGAATGATAAACAATGTCAGGACATAATAAATGGAGCACTATTAAGCAGAAAAAGGGTAAAAACGACGCGGCTCGCGCCAAGGTCTTCACCAAGATCGGCAGAGAGCTGATGGTCGCGATCCGCGACGGCGGCAGCGCCGATCCCGCGGTCAACTCCAAGCTCAGAGACTGTATCGCCAAGGCGAAAGCGGCGAACGTCCCCAACGACAACATCGAGCGCGCTATCAAGAAGGCGCAGGGCGGTGAAGGCGCGAACTACGAGTCTGTCACCTACGAGGGCTACGGTCCCTGCGGCGTCGCCGTCATCGTTGAAGCGCTGACCGATAACCGTAACCGTACCGCGGGCGAAGTCAGACACTACTTCGACAAGTTCGGCGGCAACATGGGTACCCCCGGCTGCGTCGGCTTCATGTTCGAGAAGAAGGGCGTTATCGTCATCGATCGCGAGGATCTCGAGAAGGAAGAAGATACCGTTATGGAGGACGCTCTCGAGGCGGGCGCTTCCGACTTTGAGGCTGATGATGACATCTTCACCATCTACACCGAGCCCGACGATCTGAGCGGCGTTCGCGATGATATGGAGGCAAAGGGCTATGAGTTCGCTTCCGCCGAGGTCGAGCAGGTACCCTCCACCTATACCAAGATCGACGATCCCGATACCCGCGTTCAGATGCAGAAGATGCTGGATATGTTCGACGATAACGACGATATCCAGAATGTCTGGCACAACTGGGAAGCATGATGCTTCACCCATTGCGCCTTTTGATAAGTTCAATATAACTGAAAAGAAGTGCAACGGCGCGTCTGACCTCAGCGATTTACTGTACTATTCTCCGCCGTTACAGTTACCGATAAAGCAAAATAAGGCTGTTCACATCATTGTGAGCAGCCTTATCTTTTTGCCTGATTCAATTGTGACAGGTAGTTTTCAAATTCTTCTTTCGTAAAGAGGCAGTTAAGGGCGGCGATCATCGCGTTCGTCGTCAGATACTTCGGCAAGCCGAGGCTTTGCAGTATCATCGTCCTGTATTCGGCGGAGTGCTCCGAACCGGTCAAGCCGTAATCGTAGAAATCGCCTTTGGTGATCAGAGCGACGGGCTCACTTACCTCGCCTTCAATATGTGCGCCGCTGCTGCGGATAGCTTGAGCCAACAGTTCTTTATCAAGCCCCTCTACGCCGAGGATACCCTCCTTAGAGGGCTGCGCCTTGCGGCGTTCCTTACCCTCAACGGTCAGGATATAAGCGTGCCTGATCTGCTCCTCCGGAACGATACCGCGCAGGAAATTGCGGATGACGAAGCCCGCCGAATCCACGTCGGTCATCACGAGGATCCCCCTGCGCTGAGCGATCGAGCGGATCAGCTCCTGCTTCTCCTTATCCTTGAACACACGAAAGCCGCCTGTCTCGATGATCGGGGTCGCGATCAGCTCGCTCAGGCGAATTTTATCATATTTGCCCTCGACGATGACCGCTTCACGCAGTCTGAGCTTTTCAGTCATCTCTGCGATCCTCCGCGATCAAAGCAAGCTTACAGACCAGCCGCTCAATTTCGATACGTTCATCGGCGGTCTCGGTGACCAGCCTCGCCTGAACATCAATCAGTTCGTCCAGACTACGGCGCAGCGCTTTGGTTGTTACGGGACGTATCTGCTTGATAATCTTGCCGAGTACCCATGAGCGGTTTTTGTAGCCGAAGTCCTCCCCTATTTCGCCCGTTGACTTGCCTGCTTCAATGCCGATACGAACGCGGTAGGCGTCGAGATACGCGCCGGAGAGAACGGTACAAATATACACACCGCTGACCTGCTGATAAAACAGCACCGAGATCGCGTTGATCGCCTTGTCGGTATTGCCCGCGACAATATAGCCGAACAGGTCATAGACGCTGGCTTCGGTTGATTTGCTGACGAGCAGCTCGATCATCTCTGGCGTGATCTCAGCGCCGTCGGCGTAGGCTGTCAGCTTCTTCATCTCGCCGTTGAGCCGATTCAGATCCTCGCCTGCGTATTGGATGAGCTTGTGTGCCGTTAGCTCAGACATGGTACAACCGCCAGCCTTCGCCCATTTGCATAAGTCTCGCTCCAGTGCGAGTCCGCTGCGGTGAGTAAGCTCGATACACACGCCGTTCTTATCGATAAAGGACATCAGCTTCTTGAACTGTGACTTCGCCGTTTTGGAGGTAAGCTCTAAGGTAGGCATCGCGAAGATCACAACAGTGGTATCGGGGAGCTTCTTCAATATCGTCATCAAGGCGTCAAAATCGCTCTTCTTCAGCTTGTCGATATCCATATCGTTGATACGTAGGATGTTCCGCTCGCTCATGAAGGGGATGATATCCGCCGTAACGGATATCTCGCCGATATCGCTGTCAGCGCCGAATATATGATAATTAAACTCGTTAAGCGCTTCTTCGCCCGAGACTTTCTTCTCGATAAGCTCGACGGAGCGCTTAACGAGCATTTTTTCCTCACCGAAGCAAAGATAAAGATTCTTGAAATGTCCGCTGTTCAGATGTTTTTTCAGTTCACTTTCCGTAAACATAGTCACCTCAAATCGAGCGTGAAGCCGCCCTCGCAGGTATATTTGATATGGTCGGAGTCTAAAGCGGTCTGTGAGCCGCTGATGATGCAGTCCGCTTCTCTCCAGGATAAGGGGATATCGGATACGGCAGCGCCTTCAGGGAGCAGCACCACCTGCTTATGTGGCGTTCGCAGCAGCATGACCGGCTGTCCGTCAGCGGTCGAGACACTCAGCGTCACTCCGTCGTCCAGGACAAAGTCGCTGTCGCCGCTGAATATCGTACTGCCTTCGCCTTCATCCTCTATATCATACAACAAATAGCGATGAATTGCAAATTCGTGATCGGAATAGTTCAGATACCGCTCGTATTCGGATTTATCAAGACACAGAGCGGATTCAGCCGAGCCGAAGCGATCTGATAATTCGTTCATGATTCTGTAGTAATCTCTGCTTTTGCAGTCCATCGCGAGCAGGTGCAGGTTCCCCCTGCTGTTCAGCGCAACGCTCATACCGCCGTCCGCGTCAGAAACGATCAGCTCGATCGTGTTCAGCTCAATAGCGGAATGGATTAAAAATCCGCCCAGAAATACAGCGAAGGCTGTCAGAGCCGCAGGCAAAAGCAGATTATATCTTCGCCTGAGCAGAAGCACCGCTGTCATCAGCACGGCGTTCACGAAAAAGCAGATCGGGACAAACGGCTCGTGAACCGGGATATACGCGCCCGGAACGGACGCCAGTAATCCAACCGCCCACAGTACCAATTTCGTGAGGAAATACAGCGGCCATGACAGACCTGATGCCATCCACCGAAGAAACGGCAGACACCACAATACACATATTGGCAGAGCCAAAAACAGGATCAAATAAACGCACGGGTACAGGATCACGGAGGACAGCAGCGTGACCGGGGACAACTCGCGGAATAAGCAGACGCTGATCGGAACAACCAGTATATTTGCCGCAAGACTGACTGAAAGAATCCCCGAGATACTGTTCAGCAGCAGCTTCAGCAGTAATAAGAATCCGGATTTTTTTACAAATATAAGCCCGACCGCTCTGAAGCTCAGCTGCGGGATGTTCCCGGCTCCATCATGAAAACTCAGCTTATTACGGATCGGTTCCGCCCACAAAAGAATCGACAGGGTGGCATAGAACGAAAGGATCAAGCCGGGGTCCCCTGCCGCGTACGGCGACATAAAGGCGGGCAGAAGAATGCCGGCAACGCCGAGATGATTCAGCGGGTAGGTCTTTCGGCGGACGGTACCACCGATAATCAGCATAACCATCATCAGCCCGGAGCGCATCACGGACGACTGAAACCCCGTGACAGACATATACAGTAAGATCAAAAGCAGCGATAACACGAGATTTACCCATCGGTTGAGCCGCTTGAAGCGTTTCAGCAGGCGTATGAGCAGCATGCATATCACAGAAAAATGCATACCCGATACCACGATGAAGTACGAAGCGCCGGCATAGCGGAACTGATCCCGTAAATCGTTATCCATCGCGTATTTATCGCCGAGGAGTATCGCCCGCGTCAGCTTTGCGGAATCTCCGGGCAGAAGCGAATCGAACGCGCTGCGCATCACACGGCGCAGCCGGATCGCCTGAAAATACAGGCTGTGATCCGCGGCCTCCTCGATCTGTACATCCGCCTTGTATTCATCCGTCATCAACAGATAGCCCTTAGCACGGTAATAATCGTTATTCGTCGGGACAAGCTCGCAGGTAAAGCGAAAAGCATCATCCACCTCGACGTTTATGGCCTTCGGCGTTTTCAGGAGGATATCAACCGACTTATCCTCATCGTCGATCTTGAGCGTCTTGAGGTGATAATAATACATGCGATAGTTTTTGTATGGTTCGTCGCATAGGACGGCGTGTACGCGGCGGGTACCGGAATACCTATCATGAATCGGCTTGACGCTGAGATGCTCATAGCATAAGCTGAATATAGCGGAAAGCGCTACGGTGATCGCAATAACAGGCAGAAATACCGTTTTGCGAAGCTTTTGAATAACAGAAAACGCAACAGCGCCCGCCAGCCCCATTATTCCGAGAGCGATCACAGCCGTTTCATTCGCGAAAAAAGCGACTGACAGCACAGAAAAGCAGGTAATACCGATCTGTGCAGGCAATCGCTTCATAAGATACCTCTATAATGGGCAAGTATATTACTTGGGGAATACAGGGAGTTTGTTGAGGAAGATGATGTCGTCACGGTCAGCCGCGTCGCCCTCGGCGAGAACCGCGACCTTACCGACGATTATTCCGCCCGCCTTCTCGACCAGCGCTTCGAGCGCTCTGAGGCTCTCGCCGGTGGAGATAACGTCGTCGGCGATCAACACGCGCTTGCCGCGCATATGCTCCGCGTCGTCGCTTCCGAGGAACAGCGTCTGTTGGCTCAGGGCGGTGATGGACTTGACGTTCACGCTGATGGGATCGGGCATGTAGACCTTGACGCCCTTTCGCGCGATGATGTACTTGCCGCAGCCCTGGCGCGCCATCTCGTAGCACAGCGGGATTCCCTTTGCCTCGGCGGAGATGACCACATCATGCTCCGGAGCGATCTTAAGGAGCTCGGCGGCTGCTTTCTCGGTGATCTCCACATCGCCGAACATGATGAAAGCGGCGATATCCAGATGCTCGTTGACCTCGCACAGCGGAAGCTCGCGCTCACAGCCCGCAATCGTCATTTTGAATGTTTTTGCCATGTAAATACCTTCTTTAACTTATAAAATATCCTTCAAGCCATACCCAAGCTCAGCTTCTTGCCTCCGAGCAGATGGAAATGGATGTGCATCACAGTCTGTCCGCCGTCCTCACCGCAGTTATTGACGACGCGGTAGCCGTTCTCCAGTCCCAGCTCCTTTGCGACGACAGGGATCTTGGTGAAGATATGGGCGATGATATCGCTGTTCTCCTCGGTGATCGCGTTCGCGCAGCAGATATGGGTCTTAGGGATGAACAGGACGTGTACGGGAGCCATGGGATTCAGGTCATGGATGGCGATGATACGGTCATCCTCATAGACCTTATTGGACGGGATCTCACCCGCGGCAATCTTACAAAAAATACAATCAGACATAGTTACCTCCGTAGTTACATAATCATACATATTATTGTATAACCTCAGCCGTCTTTAGTCAAGTGAATAAAAGAAAAAACCGGACGAAAAAGCTCGTCCGGCATTGTTTCTTATCGATTATCGGTGGTAGCGGCGGCCTGCTCTGGCGCGAGCTTTCCTACGGGCGGAAGCTCTGGCTGACGAGATTGCGACGATGACCGCGAGCAGTACCACTGCGACGACGATGATCCAGATGAAATTATTTTTAAGGAACTCGCCGGTTTTCGCGGTGATGTAGCTGAACGTATCGCGCTCGATATCCTCGGAGGCGACGATGTTGATATCGCCGAGCTCCAGATCGTCGTAAGCGACATGTACGGTGCCAAGCACCTGACCCTTGGTAACGGGGGCTTGTACGCGCTCTTCACTGCTGACGATGGTTTTCAGCAGGCTCTTGTCATAATTATTCGGCAGGAGCGCGAGGACCTCCCTCTCGGGAATGAGCGCCAGCTCCTGACCCTTTGATGCATACTCGACGGGGATGGATTTCACGGTATCGGCAGGACCGTAGACGACCTGCTGAGCGAGGTTTTGAAAAACCCAGTCGTACAGGTTCGCGGTATCCTTCATGGCGTAGTTGATATCGTCCGCAAAGGAATACGCGGCGCCCATCGCGACGCAAAGGTAGCTAAAGCCGTCCTTCTCGGCGGTGGTGACCAGACACTTTCCCGCCTCGTCGGTATAGCCGGTCTTGATGCCCCTTACGTTGGGGTAATAGTATTCGCCGCGGTGGTAGTTCTCATCGAGCATATAGTTGGTATTATGCAGGGGATTGGTGAAGCCTGCCGGGGTGTAGTTCACGGTGGAGGTGATCTCCATGAACATCGGCTGCTTCATGGCGCACTTGGCGATCTTCGCCATGTCGAGCGCGGTGGTATAATGGTTGGTATCATGCAGACCGTGCGGGTTCACGAAATGGGTGTTCTCACAGCCCAGCTCCGCCGCTTTCTTGTTCATCATCTCAACAAAGCCCGAGATACCGTTTCCAACGTAATTTGCCAGCACCAACGCGGCGTCGTTGCCCGAGGGCAGCATCATACCGTAGAGCAGATCCTTGATCGAGACCTCCTCCCCTACGTGCTCGGAGAGCCCCATGACGGTGCTCTCGGGATCAAGCCCCGTCAGCGCGTCGGCAGAGATCGCGACCTTGGTATTCTCGAGATCCTGTACGTTCTCTGTCGTGATGATATAAGTCATGATCTTGGTCGTAGAGGCGGGATACATTTTCTTGTTTGCATATTTATCGAGGATAACGGCGCCGGTGTCGAGGTTCTCGAGATATACGGATCCTGAGACGGTATCCACATTACAGCCGTAGTCGAACGCCGAGGCGGATATGGCGGTCACAAACAACAGCACGAATACAATCAATATACAGCTCGCACGCTTCATTATATTAACTCCTCTTTTCGGTCTTTTTCGGTTTGATACACTTTTCCTCTCCGTTGAAGAGGCGCTTTAAATTCTCGCGGTGCATGATAATAACCATCAGCCCTACGGCGAGCGCGCAGGCTGTAGATATCAGGACGAAACGGAATCGCAGCTCATTCTCCGTCCCGAGATATGGCAGATATTCGAAGAAGTAGGTCACGATCATCGTGTAGACAGGGTACAGCGCTGCGCAGGCGACCGAGCCCAGCGAGATGATCCTGGTGATCAGGACGATAATCAGGAAGGAGGCAACGATCATGAGGAACACGCGCCAGTCAACGACCAGCATCAGCGCGTTCGCCGTAACGACACCCTTACCGCCCCTGAAGCCGTAATACAGCGGGAACACATGCCCGATGATAACGCACATGCCCGCAAGGTATCGTCCGTATTTGACGTATTCCAGCGGGGCTACGTCGTTGGTGACGGTCAGGTTGGAGAATATCCACCAGCCGATCAGAACGGCGATGATACCCTTTAGGTAGTCGCAGATGATCGTAGCTACCGCGGGACCCGTACCCACGGAACGGAGCACGTTGGTAAAGCCGGCGTTGCCGGAGCCCATTTTGCGGATATCCTTACCGGTTTTCAGCTTGGTTATGATGATAGCGGGACTGAGACTGCCAAGCAGATACGCGATCAGCATGGTGGCAATCGTCCGCATAATCAGCTCAAAAGTCACTTCTTATCCCTCTCCCTTATCACAAATCTGATGGGTGTACCGCTGAAGTCGAAGGCTTCGCGGAGTCGGTTCTCAAGATAACGCTGATATGAGAAGTGGAACAGCTCAGCGTCGTTGCAGAAGAAGATGAAGGTCGGCGGCTTTACGGAAGCCTGCGTCATGTAGAAGATCTTCAGCCGTCTGCCCTTGTCGGTCGGCGGCTGTACACGAGCTGTCGCGGCAGCGAGCAGGTCATTTAAAAGTCCCGTGGTGATGCGCATGGCGGCGGTGTTGGTGACGTGGACGATGTTCTCAAAGAGATTATCCAGTCGCTGACCCGTTTTCGCTGAGATAAAGACGGTCGGGGCGTAGCTCATGAAGGCGAAATCCCGCTCGATATCCTTGCGGAAGTTCTGCATGGTCTTGTCGTCCTTCTCGATAGCGTCCCACTTGTTGACGGCGATGATCGTCGCCTTGCCGGCTTCCTTCGCGAGTCCCGCGACCTTGGTATCCTGTTCGGTGATACCGGTCTCGGCGTCGAGCATAACGACACAAACGTCACAGCGTTCAATCGCCATTTTGGCGCGTAGGATGGAATAACGCTCGATCTGGTCGGTGACCTTGCTCTTGCGTCTCATGCCGGCGGTGTCGATGAAGTTGAAGATGCCGTGCTTGTTCTCGATCTTTGTATCGATGCTGTCGCGGGTGGTGCCGGCGATATCCGATACGATACAGCGGTTCTCACCGGTGATCTTGTTGATCAGCGAGGACTTGCCGACGTTCGGTCTGCCGATAACAGCGACGGAGATCACCTCAGGATCAGCTTCATCCTCACGATAATCCTCAAGGTGCTCAAAAACCGCGTCCAAAAGGTCGCCCGTACCGTGACCGTGTACGGAGGATACCGCGATCGGCTCGATCGGGAGCTGATAGAACTCATAGAACTCAGGCGGCGGATCGCCGACGGAGTCACACTTGTTGACAGCGAGCACCATGGGCTTGTTGCTTTTGAGCAGCATGTGGGCGACGTCCTGATCGGTCGCCACGAGTCCCGAGCGCACATCGGTGACCATGATGATGACGTCGGCATTGTCGATCGCCAGCTGTGCCTGTTCGCGCATCTGGGACAGGATCACATCGTCCGACTTGGGCTCGATACCGCCCGTATCGATCAGCATGGCGCTCCTTCCGCTCCACTCCACGTCGCCGTAGATACGGTCGCGGGTCACGCCGGGTGTATCGTCGACGATCGAGATACGTTCGCCGACAAGTTTATTGAATAACGTGCTCTTGCCGACATTGGGTCTGCCGACAATCGCAATAATAGGTTTAGCCATTGTCCCCCTCCTCTCCGAGAATCGCATTGAGCAGCATTACGCCGTCATTGTTGATGGGGAAAATCTCAATATTCAGCTTCTTCATGGCGGCGTCGATATGAACGTCGTCAAGAAAGAGGTCATTTTCAAATCGTAACATTGCCGAGGAGATCAGCAGCGCGTCCCCCAGCGGTTTATCCTTCAGCTGTTCGATCAGATCATTGCCGACGATCAGACCGCTGACGTTGATCTGCTCGCCGAAGAAGCGGTTGACGATCGGATAGACGGTGATCTTCACGTTCGGATATTTTGCCTCTACCTCATTCATCAGCCCCCTCAGATACGGCGCTACGGACGTACCGCAGGCAATGGAAACATGCCGACGGATATTCTCGTCGGGATCGCGGAAGGAGAGCTCGTCGCGCAAGTCCTCGGTCAGCTGGGCTATCAGTCCGATACCGTTCTCGATCGCCTCGAAGTCGCCGTAAAACGACGCGTCGGGGATGTCGTACCCCGCCTTTAGGTACAGCTCGTCGGCGGCGTAGGCGATACGCTTGCCGCGGGTTCTCAGGCACATTTCACCGAAGTCCTCAATGATATCGACGGTCTCCTGCGCTTTCTCCCGCGTGAACGGGGTCAGTTCAAAGAGCCCCTTGCGGTACTTGGTCAGTCCCACGGGCACGACCGCGATCAGGTTGACGTTCATCTCGTAAAGATCATGAAGAGAGCGCCTGAGTTCATCGCCGTCGTTAAGTCCGGGACAGCAGACGATCTGGGTGTTCAGCGCGATCCCGTGATCGGATAGGCGCCTGAGAATCGATAGCGAACTACCGGCGAAGCGGTTGCCCATCATCTTCACGCGCAGCTCGGGGTTGGTGGTGTGAACGCTGACGTTGATGGGGCTGATATGCATTTTGATGATACGGCTGATCTCGTGCTCGGTGAGGTTCGTCAGCGTGACGTAGTTGCCGAAGAGGAACGACAGACGGCTGTCGTCATCCTTGAAGTAGAGCGATTCACGCATGCCCTTCGGAAGCTGATCGATGAAGCAGAACACGCATTTATTGCGACAGGAGCGCTCCTTATCCATCAGGTAGGAGTCGAATTCCAGCCCCAGCTCCTCATACTCGGGCTTACGCACCTTGACAGTGTGAATCACGCCCTTTTGATCTCTTATCTTTAATTCCAACAGAGAATTAAGCTGATAAAACCGATAATCGAGCACGTCGACGATCTCGTTGCCGTTGATCGAGATCAGGGTGTCCCCCGCCTCGCAGCCGACGCGTTCGGCATAGCTATGGCGGTAAACGTCTTTAATTGTAACTGCCATAGTAAGCCTCCGGGGTCAGAAATGAGGAATTAGGAATGAGGAATTAGGAATTGCGGGAAACGCTTCGCGTTTTGGATTGGTATAACAACTTCAATATAAAAACTTATGCAATAATAACAAAAGGGCGGTACAGTAGAATTGACTGCCCGCCTTGCACTTTTGTTAGTTTCGCAGATTACGATAAGATCAGTCAGCGTCCTTGACGATGACCTGTCTGCCCTTGTACATGCCGCAGTTGGGGCATACCTTATGGGGAGCCTTATACTCACCGCACTCGGGGCAAACGGACAGAGCGGGAGCCTGGAGCTTCCAAACATTGGATCTTCTCTTCATTTTACGAGCATGTGAATGTTTTCTAGCCGGTACAGCCATGAAAAACCCTCCTTACCATTTATATCTTTTATAATTATTATCAGTTTAAAAGCGCTTTGAGCGCCTCGAGCCGCGGGTCAATCTCCTGTTTATCACAGCCGCAATCTCCCAAGTTAAGATTATGTCCACATTTTTGACAGAGACCTTGACAGTCTCCCCTGCAAAGAAACTTGGTCGGCAGCTCAAGCAGAATATCGGATGATACAAGTTCATCTAAATCCACGGTGAAGTCGGGCGTCTCGATGTAGTCGTCGTTATACTCCTCCTCGAGATTTTGAATCAGCTTATGGGAGAAGTGATAGTCGAACGTCTGACTGAGTTCCGAAAGGCAGCGGTCGCATAATGTATCATACACAAAATGCGAATCGATATCGAGCGTGACGATACCCGCCTTGTTCTCAGCGTGAGCGATGATCTCAACAGGAGAGTTGAATGGATGCTCCCCCGCGATCTCGACGTCGCTCATCGAAAGCGTATAACTGACGTCCTTACAGGCGCCGTCGGAAACGAAAAGCTCTTTCAAATCTAACAGCATAGTACCTCCGCACAGTTATCTACATTAAACGCTGGTAATTATTATAATAAGACAGCGGGTTTTTGTCAAGTAAAAATCTTGTAATTGATTAGATTTAATTGGAGAACGGTGATGGGAAAGCCTGACGGCTTTGTTGTACTAAGAACTAAGAACTAAGAAATAAGAAATAAGAAATAAGAAGTTACGGAAAGCCTGACGGCTTTTGAATTGGTATGACGACTGCTTTTCAAATATATGTGACTCTTTATCGGGTCGCAGGCATTACGGTTATTATCTGTTTTACAACTCAGGTGTGGGCGAAGGCTGCCTTCTACCGTTCTCCGTTCACAGTTCTCCAAAAGCAAAAGCCGCCCCTTTCGGAGCGGCAGTTGCTTTGATTTATAATCAATCAGATCTCTTCGCAAACAGCCTTTAAGCCCTCGGGGAGACCCGCCTCATCGGAAGATACCAGCAGGGTGATCTTCGCGCCGCTCTCCTCAGCGAGAGCGTTCAGCTTAGTGACGAAGTCCTCGATGCCCTCTACGCCGGCGGGAGCGATCTTGAAGGTGGAATCAACGAAAATATCGGTAACGTCGTAGTTACCCGCGCAGATACCGCTGATAAAGCCCAGCAGCATGTCGTAGCCCTTGATGCCATATACGTCGGTATCGACCAGACGCGCCTTGTGAGTGACGTCGTAGGTCAGACCGTTGCCCTTTTCGATAACGACAACGTTACCGCTGGACTTGGCGACAGCCTCGTTAGCGAGCGCGATGAGCTTCTTGGTCTTGCCGGAGCCCTTTTTACCAATAATTAATGTAACCATTTGTACATTCCTCCTATGTTTTATAACAGTCTGTAGAACTGATAACTTACTTTAATCTTGCTTCGAGAGCAGCCTTTTGATCTTCGTAGCCGGGCTTGCCGAGGAGAGCAAACATGTTCTTCTTGTAGCTCTCAACACCGGGTTGGTTGAAGGGGTTCACGCCGAGAATGTAGCCGGAGATCGCGCAAGCCTTCTCGAAGAAGTAGATCAGGTAACCGAGGTTATACTCGTCCATCTTATCAACGGTGAGCACGATGTTGGGTACGCCGCCGTCATTATGCGCGAGGACAGTACCCTCGAACGCCTTGCGGTTGACAAACTCCATAGTCTTGCCGGAGAGGAAATTCAGTCCGTCAACGTTCTCGGGATCGGTACCGATGGTGATCTCTCTCTGAACGGAATCAAAGAGCACAACGGTCTCGAAGAGGTTGCGTCTGCCGTCCTGGATGTACTGACCCATGCTGTGCAGGTCGGTGGAGAAGATGACGGATGCCGGGAAGATACCCTTCTGATCCTTACCCTCGGACTCGCCGTAGAGCTGCTTGAACCACTCGTTCATCAGAGTGAAGGCGGGCTCGTAGCTTACGAGTATCTCCGTGGTCTTGCCCTTATTATAAAGCATGTTGCGGATCGCGGCATACTTGTAGCAGTCGTTCTTCTCGAGGTCGGGCTCGGCAAATTTGTCCTGAGCGTCCTTAGCGCCCTGCATGAGCGCGTCGATATCCGCGCCGGATACAGCGATCGGTAAAAGACCGACAGCGGTCAGAACGCTGTAGCGTCCGCCTACGTCATCCGGAACGACGAAGGTCTCGTAGCCCTCGCGGTCAGCAAGCTGCTTGAGGGTGCCGCGCGCCTTATCGGTGGTGCAGAAGATGCGCTCCTTGGCGCCGTCCTTACCGTACTTTTTCTCGAGCATCTCGCGGAATACGCGGAACGCGATCGCGGGCTCGGTGGTGGTACCGGACTTGGAGATCATGTTGATGGAAACATCCTTGCCCTCACAGATCTCGAGCAACTCGGAGAGAGCGTTGGAGCTGATGGAGTTACCGGTATAGTAGATCTGCGGGGTGTCCTTACACAGCGCGTTGTAGTTCGGGGACTTGATGAACTCGATCGCGGCACGGGCGCCCAGATACGAGCCGCCGATACCGATCACGACGAATATATCGGAGTTCTTCTTGATCTTCTCGGCAGCAGCCTTGATGCGGGCGAACTCCTCCTTGTCATAGTCGGTAGGCAGATTGAGCCAACCGATAAAATCGTTGCCAAGTCCCTGACCGGAATGAAGCGCCTCGTGAGCCGCCTTTACCGCGGGAGCAATACCGACATATTCATCAGTACCCAAAAAGCCCTGTAAATGCTTATCACTAAGAGTTGTAGGCATGAAATACCCTCCTTATAATTCCCGAGAAGAACTAAACACACTTCTTCTCATATTAACTACATCATTATACTATATTTCAAGCCCGTTTGCAACATTTTTATCGTATTAATTATGAATAAAAGCTAAATTTTGTTGGAGGATGAGATCAGCGGCACAAGATGTTGTGAGGAGAACAGAGAAGGGTATCTCTCTTCGGTCGATCGATTTATGCAATCCCTCAGTCCCCGTTCGGGGACAGCTCCCTTTACCAAAGGGAGCCTCGGAAAGTAACTGCTCTATATAGAGTCGCTGGTGTTGTTTCATAATCAAGCTTATTATAATCCGGGTGCGGGCTTAACCCGCCCATCACCATTATCCATTCTCCGTTCTCCGAATTCACATCCTGATCAGCGACTGCCACAGAACCGATATAATGCTGCCGAAGCTCTTTTTCTCCGCGTCCTCAGCGGCGGTGATATCGAACTTCGCAATCTGCTCGCCGTTCAGTGAAAAGCTCAGCTCCCCTACCCTGTCGCCGCGTTTCACGGGAGCTGTGACAGACTCGGGCAGGCTGATATTCTGCTCAATCGCTTCGCCCTCGCCCTTCGGCACGGTCAGCGACGCGCTCTGCTCACAGAGAATCTTCACGCTGTCCTTCATACCGCCGTCAATGGCGATCGGCTCGAGAGTATCATTCAGACTCAGCCTTCTGCTCTCGTAATTCGCAAACCCGTGATCCAGCAGGGTCGCCGCGTCCTTGAAGCGTTCTTTACCGCTGTCGGCGCCCAGCACGACCGCGATCAGGCTCATGCCGTCGCGTTCGGCGGTCGCGCTGATACACGAACCCGCCGCGCCGGTCGTACCGGTTTTCAACCCCGTGATCCCGTCGTAGGTTTTTAAAAGTTTATTGGTGTTGACGATCTGGGTCTCGCCGCCTCGAAGGGAATCCAGCCAGATGTTGGTGTAATCAAATATCTTTTTATGCTTCATCAGCTCGCGTGACATCAGTGCCACGTCGTAAGCAGAGGTAATATGACCGTTCTCATCCAGTCCGTTGCAGTTCTTGAACACGGTCTTATCCATGCCCAGCTCCCGCGCCTTCGCGTTCATTGCGGCGACAAAATCCTCCTCACTCCCGCTGACGAATTCCGCGAGCGCTACCGCCGCGTCGTTGGCGGAGGCTACCGCCGTAGCCTTGATCATATCGTCAACGGTCATCTGCTCGCCCTCCTCAAGCCAGATATCCGAGCCGCCCATTGAGGCGGCGTGCTGTGACGCCGTCACCACGTCGTCCATGTGGATCTTGCCGCTGTCTACCGCCTCCATTACAAGCGTGAGAGTCATGACCTTAGTGATCGAAGCACAGGGGCGCTGTTCATGTGCATTTTTCTCATAGAGAATTTTACCTGAGTTTGCATCCATTAAAATCGCCGACGGCGAAGAGATATCCTCCTCAGATAAAGCAGAGGCCGATAGGACGGGTATGGTGAGGAATATCGCGGATAACAGGATCGTAAACCATTTTTTGAACATAAAAAACACCTCTCCCCACATGTGTATGAGAGAGGTGCGTGATATATTCTCTTTGAGTATTTTACGGTCAACAGCTTATATTTCCTCGATCAGGCAGACGGCGGTGGCGGAGATACCTTCGCCCGAGCCGGTAAAGCCCAAGCCCTCCTCGGTCGTCGTCTTGACGCTGACGGCGGTCTTTTTCAACCCGCAGGCAACCGCGATATTCTCGCGCATTTCATCAATATAAGGCGCAAGCTTCGGCGCTTGGGCGCAAACCGTACAGTCGATGTTATGAGGCTTGAAGCCTGCTTCCTTGAGCTCGCCGACGACCTCCCAGAGGAGCTTCGCGCTGTCGGCTCCCTCATACTTCGGGTCGGTATCGGGGAACAGCTTGCCGATATCGCCGAGAGCGGCTGCGCCCAAGAGCGCATCCATCACGGCATGCAGCAAAACATCCGCGTCGGAATGTCCGTCCAGACCCTTTTCATAGGGAATCTCAACGCCGCCGAGTATCAGCTCCCTGCCCTTCTTCAAACGATGTACGTCGTAACCGTGTCCGATCCGCATAGCTGTCACTTCCTTTTTGATAATAACGCTTCGGCGATCGTGATATCCACCGGCGTTGTCAGCTTGATATTCGAGTATTCGCCGCGAACGGTCAGCACCTGCTCTCCGATGGCTTCGACCATCGAGCAGTCGTCCGTCACGTCGAGGTTATTCATCAGCGCGTTGCCCATCGCCCGCTTGTACAAATCCTTCTCAAAGACCTGAGGCGTCTGAACCGCCCACATAGAGGAGCGGTCGGGAGTCGAGAGGATCGCTCCGTCCTCACCGACGACCTTCACAGTATCCGTCACGGGAGTCGCGAGGGTCGCGGCGCCGTTCTCATAAGCGGCGGAAAGCACCCTCTCGATCTCCTCGGGAGTAATCAGTACTCTCGCACCGTCATGGATCGCAAAATGCGTCACGCGCTTATCGGCGGCATGGATACCCTTTCTGACGCTTGCCATACGGGTGGAGCCGCCCGCGGTAACGGTGCTGACCTTTTTGAACTTGAAGGCGACCTCGGCGATATTCTCGATATCGACGGGACGCGCCACGACGACGATCTCGTCGATCAGATCGCAGCTCTGAAACGCCTTTAAGGTATATTCGATCGCGGCTCTTCCGTTGAGCGGGATAAGCTGCTTACTGAGCTTATAGCCCATGCGCGTGCTGTCGCCGGCGGCGACGATGATGGCACAGGTAAAACGTCCGTCCATACTTACACGTTCTCCAGCGCCTGAGCGAGATCGGCGATGATGTCCTCGGGATCCTCGATACCGACGGACAGACGCACCATGTTCGGCGCGATACCGGCGTCGATCAGCTGCTGATCGGTGAGCTGACGGTGGGTCGTGGACGCGGGATGCAGAACGCAGGTACGGGCGTCGGCAACGTGAATGACGATCTTGGCGAGCTTTAACGCCTCCATAAAGCGGACAGCGCCCTCCTTACCGCCCTTGATACCGACGGAGATAACGCCGCAGGTACCGTGGGGCATGTACTTCTTCGCTCTCTCATAATACTGATTGGATTCAAGACCGGGATAGTTGACCCACTCGACCTTGTCGTGCTTCTCAAGGAACTCAGCCGCCTTCTGCGCGTTGGAGCAGTGGCGCTCCATTCTCAGCGCGAGGGTATCGAGACCGAGGAACAGCAGAAACGCGTTCTGAGGCGACTGCTGAGCGCCGAAATCACGCATAAGATGGGTACAGCACTTGGTAATATATGCCGCCTTACCGAACTGCTCCGTATAGATCGTGCCGTGGTAGGTCTCGTCGGGCGTAGTCAGCATGGGATAATCGCCCTGCGTCCAGTCGAAATTGCCGGAATCGACGATGACGCCGCCCAGAGAAACGGCATGTCCGTCCATGTACTTGGAGGTGGAGTGAACCACGATATCCGCGCCCCACTCGAAGGGACGGCAGTTGATCGGGGTCGCGAAGGTATTATCAACGATCAGCGGAACATGATGCGCGTGAGCGATATTCGCAAAAAGCTCAATGTCGATGACATCCAGAGAAGGATTGGTCAGGGTCTCGACGAAAACCGCCTTGGTGTTAGGCTTGAAAGCCTTCTGAAGATCCTCTGCAGAGATATTGGGGCTGACGAAGTCGAAGTCGATACCCAGATCGCGCAGGGTCTTGTTGAACAGGTTGAAGGTACCGCCGTAGATCGCTGCGGAAGCGATCACATGATCGCCCGCCTTGCAGATATTGGTAATGCTGATCAGCGAAGCCGCCTGACCGGAAGCGGTCAGCATCGCGCCTACGCCGCCCTCTAACGCGGCGATCTTAGCGGCGACAGCGTTCAGGGTGGGGTTCGCCAGTCGGGTGTAGAAGCAGCCCTCGGCGGTCAGGTCAAACAGCTTGCCCATGGTCTCGGCGCTGTCATAGACGAAGGTCGTGCTTTGCATGATCGGCAGAACGCGGGGTTCGCCGTTCTGCGGTTCGTAGCCGGCTTGTACGCATAAAGAATCCAGTTTCATATCAAATTACCTCCAAAATATTATATCGGGTGAAAATACTCAGAATAGACTTTTGATCCATGAGGTGAGCGCGTCGGTCCCGAAAACGACGAGAGCGATTACGATCAAAAGCGCGATCACGGAGAGCACCTTGACGGTGGTTCGCTTCGCCGCGCTCATGGGCTTGTCCTCTTTGTTCTCACTCTTCAGATGCTCGATCTGTGCCTTGATCTCGTCGATATGAGGCTCGATCTCGTTGGGTACGGTTTCGAGAGAGCTCAACAGCTCGCTCGCCTTAGGCAGCGCCTGGAACGGTACGACAAGGCTGATATTCGAGAGCTTCACGTCGTAGCCGGTGACGATCTCGTTCGCAACGCCCTGGGGTTGGACGTTCTCCTCCATATAGGGGATCCCCTCATCCTTCAGCATACCGGTCAGCATCGCGCGCTCCGTACCGCCGACGATACACAGCCGTACAGGCTCGTTGATATCGGTGATCTCGGCGATCTTGTGCTTGCAGCCGTTCGCGGGTAATGTGTTGTCAAAGCAAAGGACTTTACAGGTTTTGCAGAATTTCAAAGCCATCCCTCCTTACTAAACACTTATCTTAGCACAAAACCGATAGCATTTCAATATTTTAGGGCAGAAAAGTTCAAATACTCTTCTGCCCTACGGCTTCATCTGAATATCGGCTGAGCCTGCTTTCTCTGAATCGCGAGCTTCACACACGAGGGTATCAGGCTAAAGTCCGCCACCAGTGAATTCGGTTTATTCTCGGGATCATCCTGAGAGACCGGTACGATATAGACATTCTTGCGGTTTAAAAGCTTCCCGATATTCTCGGCGGAAGCGCCTAAGGCGTCGTTTGACGCGATACACAGCAGTACCGGAGCGCCGATACGAAGCTGGGACTTCACAGCCATCGCGACAGGCGTATCGGTGATACCCAGCGCGAGCTTAGAGAGCGTGTTGCCGGTACAGGGAGCGACAACCAGCACGTCGCACAGCTTTTTCGGTCCGATGGGTTCCGCGCCGCTGATGGTATGGATGACGCTCTTTTGACAGATATCCTCCACCTTTGCAACGATATCCCGCGCCTTGCCGAAGCGCGTCGAGGTCATATAGGCGTTCTCGGACATGATCGGCAAGAGCTCGTATCCGTCGGCACAGAGCCGCGACATTTCTTTCAGACTTTTATCAAAGGTGCAAAAGGAACCTGTCATCGCATAGCCTACAGTTATCTTTTCCACCGTTTTCCTCCTTCATACCGAGCCGGCTCCATTCAGCTCGGACAGTATTGTTATGATGGTATCCTTGATGATACACCCCGCCGCGAGCGGCGCCGTGCTTCCCGGGAGGGACAGGGCGTGAATACAGCTGAGTCCTCTCTCTCCAGCTCTGTTGAAGTCTACGCCGCCGGGAAGGGACGCGAGATCGACGACGAACACATCCTCACGCATCCTGTCGATCTCCTCGGCGCCGATGATCGGGGCGGGAACCGTATTGAAGATGATATCATAAACGCTGTAATCAATCTCGCCGAAGCCGGTTGCAGTCATACCTCTCAGACCGATCAGCGCGCGATCAGCGTCCTTTCTCGCGGCAACAGTCACCTCAGCACCCATACATCTGAGCATTTCCGACAAAAGCTTCGCGATCCTGCCGTAGCCTGTCACAAGGATACGGCTGCCGCATACGGAGCCCTCGTAATCGCTGAGGATCAGACTCAGAGCGCCCTCGGCGGTCAGCTCGGCGTTACGGTAGGTAAAATCCTCCCGCGCGGCGTAATCATACAGGGAGTGATGCTTATACGGCAGGAGCAGCTGGGCAGAACCGCTGAACACCGGCTTCTCACCGGTCAGGCGGAGCAACTCGCCGATCCTGATCTTATCAGACGTATAAGGCGCGTTGAGATAACCGCCCTTGACCGGCATGACCGGCAGGATGATCATATCCGCCCACGATACCGCAGTTACGATATCCGTGATCCATATATCACACAGGCTCAACAATGAGTCAAAGCCTGCGATACAGACCCTATGACCGTCATTCAGTAGTTCCTTCGCAGTAAAGAGCATCCGCTTATCGCCGCCGATGACTGCAACCTTCAATCCCATCACCTCATCAAAGAATACAGTATATACTATGTAAGCCCTGATAAAAAGGTGAAAAAAACCTCCCTCATCAGAGGGAGGCAGGTGCCGATCAGTGCATACAGCTCTTATCGCAGTCGAAGGAGCGGCAGTCTACGCAGCTCTCGTCGGTGGGATTCTTCTCATGTGAACCCACCATGATACTGTCGAGCGAGCAGTAGTTATCTTCGCCGTAATGATATTTACACTCATCAACGGTGCAGTGGATCGAGCGGTTCGGGTTATTTTCTTTTAACATCTTGTCACCTCAATAGTTATTGCCGGTGTTCCGGTAAGGTTAGTATGGTCAAAACGGAATGAATCATGCACAATTTACGATCAAACTAATAATATAAGGTGAGGTGAGTTGATGTACATATTCTGTATGATACTATTGGTATTTTTCGCGATCATCGGGCTGAGCTCCTTTATCTCGGCGGTGCTGAACATGTCCTATAAAGGGAAAGGCGAGCTATTGATCGTGCTGAACGATTTGAAAGCCGATAACGCCGAATTAAGAATACGACGAGCGGCAAGGCTCTGCAAAAGCACAAGAGGCAGTTGTATTCTCTGTGTATGTCGGGAAAACGACCCGGCTTATGATATCGCAAGGCTCATGCAGCGGGAATACCCTTTCATTAAAATCTCGGATTCCGTCGCATAAGGAAAGCTGTCATTCCGAAGCGGAGTGACAGCTTTTTACTGCTTACAGCTTGATTTGAAAATACTCGTCGCCGAGAACGTCGGCTATCTCTTTAAGGTGACCGGTGCGCTTATCGCGGAGCTTAAAATGCTGGACAAGTCCGTACCCGGGGTACTCGTTGCCCTCGACCATCACGGGACCGTTCACCGAGAAGGCGACGTCCCAGCCAATGTAACGCACCTGAGGAATACGCTGATGCGCCTCGACGCACATATCGAACGCTTCCTTTACGCCGTGGATGTAAACGTCCGAAAAGCGCTTGCCGGTCATAGGGTGGGTGTCGTAGACCTCGCCGTAATCATCAACGACGTTGCTGTCAATCTTACCGTCGGCGCCGATGCTGAAATACAGGTCGTTGGTACAGCCGATAACCTCGGCTTCATCCTGATTGATGCGCATGGCGTTGGCGATCATTGTCGCTTTTCCGTCCTTATACAGGGTGATGATGCGGAAGGAGCAGACGACGTAGGGATTGATCTGGTTCAAGTCCTCATGCTGGATGATCGCGTCCTCTACGAGCAGCTGACCGTTCTTCCTGAGCTGATGATAGAGCGCTTCGGCGTCGGCAATATCCGAGACGCGGATCTTGGTGATGCCATGACCGCCTTCTCCGTGATTTTCTTTCGCGAAAACCGTCGTTTTATCACTCAGAAACGCCTTGAAATCTTCGGCGGAGCTGACCTGTAAATTGATGAAATCACGTCCGAGATATTCTCTGAACAGCTCGTCGAAGATCAGCTTATCGTTGAGAACGACCAGGTATTCCTCGCTGTTGAGGTAAGCGAGCAGCTTATAGAACTTCTTCGCGGTCACGAAGGTATCCTTCTCGCGGGAGTTCAGCTCGATGAAATTACAGCGGAAATAGTCCGTGTAACCTGTACCGCGGGTGAGAAAATTCCACAGCATATCCATACGAATGTAAAACTTGCTCTTACCGGTATTTTTATGGATGATCTCCACATGCTTGTCGAAGCGTTCGCGGTTGATATCCTTGAATTTATTCATCAGCCATTTTGTAGCCGACATCGCCATAATTATCCCTCCGTTATCCCTGAGCGCGCTCGCTGAGCTTTCTCAGGGTTGTTTCGTAGCCTTTTTGCTCGTAGGTCAGATGAGCCGTTTCGGGCTCTCTGCCGAGGATCAAAGCAGTGATATAGGTCAGAAAATGAGGATTCTTCATTAATACGGGCCCTGTGAGGTGTGTGCCGAAGTAGTTTTTATAACGGATACCCTCGGTCTTGTCGTCATCGGAGTTCCCGATACCGAACTGCGTGTGGAACAGGGTATCGTTGATCCCGAAGATCACGCTTGACTTGTTGATGAAGCCGACCAGCGGACGATCGAGGAAGGACGCGGTGCAGATGATATCGGACGTCATGCGGACGCCGCTCTTCTCGATGGTCTCGTACTTAAAAAAACCTAAGCCACTGTATTCCGTACCCTTTCCGTCGGTAATCAGATTACCGAGCAGCTCGAAGGAATTACCCGTCATCAGCAGCACCTTTCCGGATTCGATATAATCCTTCAAGGCGTCTTTGTACTTTACGATGTCCTTCAAAACAACCTTCTGATTCTTCTCGGTACCCGAACCGATGAAGATGAAGTCGTAGTCGGAAAGGGTCGCTTCATCAGACAGGCTGAGCTTATCGACGGCGACCTCTTCCCCGCTCTTTTCCAGCATCCGCTTCACGGCGCTTATATTGGCGTAATCGCCGTAGAGGTTCATGATATCGTAGTATAAATGCAGCAGCTTCATCTTAAACC
The DNA here is from genome assembly GCA_902785355.1 of uncultured Ruminococcus sp. Lineage (GTDB taxonomy): Bacteria > Bacillota > Clostridia > Oscillospirales > Acutalibacteraceae > Ruminococcoides. Next base: position 50,462 of record CACZYF010000004.1, read on the forward strand.
TCCTCAACGTCCGCTAGGAACTTATCTTTATCCGAGAAGCAAGTGATCGCGTAGATATACTCCTTACGACCGCTGTCGAGGTAACCTACCGCGTCGTCTATGCTCTCGTACAGGTGAATCTTGTCTTTCGGTATATCGGTATAAGAGAATCGGGCGGCGAGGTCGTTGACATAGGTGCCTGAAAGCACGATCTCATGGATGTTCTCGTCCTTAAGCATTTCAAAATCAATATCCCACAGCCACGACACGTCGCCGGTAAAGTACTTGCGGCTAATCGCGTCGACGATGATCAGCACGTCGCACCCGCCCTCGCAGGCGCACGCCACACGCAGGGAGTGGTCGTAGGACACGCTGTTCTCGTGCTTGCTGGTGAGCAGCGTACCCTTGCGCGAGCCGAGGTTGAAGTTGATGACTCTGCCGTTTTTCAGCACATAATCATTCATCTCGAGGGCGATTTTCTCGCCGTCGATACCAACCAGAGAAGCAACCGTGAACGCCGCTAAGATATTATAGATATTATAGAGTGATTTCAGTGCTAAGGAGATATGATATTTGCCGTTGATCTCTAGCTCGCCCTTCTTCATATCGACTGCTGTGATGGTGTAATCGGTATCCTCGCGGCGATAGCCGCAGGCGGTACAGCGATAGTGACCGATATGGTTATAGTGATGAGTGGTATAGACCATCGGCGCCTTGCAGATCGGACAGTAAGCGCCGTCATTATAGACGCTGTCAAGCTCCTTGGTATCGGTAGACAGCTCGTCCGCTCCGAACCAAACTACATTCTCTCTGTCGTGACCGAAGACGGACACCAGCGGATCGTCGGCGTTTAGGATCAGGCGGGTGCCGTCGTGAACGCTGTCGGCGATCGCGTCAAATACAAACTCGGGGTGACCGTTGCGGGTCAGCTGATCGCGGTACAGATTCGTGATGACGTAATCCGTCACATTGATATAGCTGAACGTCTTGCGCGCGTAGCGCTCGTCACTCTCGATCAGCAGAATATCGCTCTTGACCTTGCCGGATAAGGTCGCGTTGGAGAGCACCATCGTGGTAACGCCCTCGATCTGGTTGGAGCCCTCGCGGTTCCAAGCGACCGACTTGCCCGCGCGGGTCAGGATATGGGCGATCATCTCGACGGTAGAGGTCTTGCCGTTACTGCCGGTGATGGCGATGATGTACCGGGGCAATTCCATGCGCTTCAAGATATCGGGACAGAGCTTCAAGGCGACCTGTCCGGGCATACTGCTGCCCTTGCCGATCAGCTTTCCGACAAAGCGCAGAAGCTTGCATATCAAAATGGTCAGAAACTTTTTCATAAGCATTTCCTATCTGTCAAAACTGATAATAATAGTATCATACAAAGAATTCGCCTTATTATAGCCTAAAACGGTAAGAAATTCAAGTATTGTAACAAAATCGGAATATTCGTTAATTTTCTCTTACGGCAGAAAGCAATAATTGCACCATGATATAATAAATCTGTTTGTATATATCTGTTGAGATTGCCGCACCCTTTATCAAGGCTGTGCTGCAACGAACATAACGGAGGGTTATCATGACTGACACCTATACCATCATCAATCTGAGCAATCTGAAGCATAATGTCGAAGCACTGCTCGCAAAATATCCGGAATATAAGACCCATATCGGCATCGTCAAGGGCGACGCCTACGGTCACGGCTACGAAGCGATAAACGCCCTGTATGAGGGCGGGATCCGCTATTTTGCAGTTTCCTCGGTGGATGAAGCGGAGGATTTTCGCCGCCATAACAAGTCCGCAAAGCTCCTCTGTCTTGAGCCTGTCGCGATGGATCGTATCGACGACGCTGCCGAGCTGAACCTGACCTTAGCGATCCCCGATCTCGATTACCTCGAACAGCTTCTGAAGAATCCCTGCAAGCACGCCTTCTCCCTGCATCTACAGATCGACTCGGGCTTTAACCGTCTCGGCTTCAAGGACAAGCAGGAGGTGAAGAAGGCGGCTGACCTGATCGACGCCTCGATCCATACCTTGGAGGGCATTTACCAGCACTACGCCACAGCCGGCATCTTCGACCCCTATTATGACGCCCAGACCGCGCGCTTCAAGGAGCTGACTTCCCTGCTCGATCTGAGCCGTATTCCGCTGGTACACCTGGGCAGCGGCATCGCCATGATGGCTCATCCGAAGGACGAGATCGCTACCGCGACCCGCATGGGGCTGGTGATGTACGGTTATAACATCTCTCCCGAGAGCTACGGCGGCGGTATCAAGAACAAGCTGCGCGCCGCCAGGGACAAGCATTTCCAGAAGAAATATCATCTCAGCGAGACCATCCGTGACGTTGAGATCGATCTTAAACCCGCGATCTCGATGAAGACCCGCATCATCCAGCTAAAGGACGTCAAGGCGGGAGAACACATCGGCTATTCCGCAGGCTTTGAAGCGGCGGAGGATATCCGGATCGCCGTACTGCCGGTCGGCTATAACAACGGTATCGGTCATAACGGCAGCGGCAGAGTCGTCGAGATCAAAGGTAAGCTGTACCCCGTCGTCGGCGCAGTCGGCATGAACATGATGTGCGTCAAGGTGGATAAGGACGTCAGCTATGATGACGAAGTCACCTTACTCGGCGGCAGAATCACCCTCGGCATGTTCTCTCGCTTCTCGGGGCTGGGACTCGCGGAGGTCATGCTCGGCGTCGGTAAGAACAACAAACGCTATTACGTACAGGATCAATGATGTCTAACGAACAGTTATTTGAACTAAGCGGTCAGGTGGAGTCCATCATCTACCGTAATGAAGAAAACGGCTATACCGTGCTGGAATTAAGCGGCGAAGAAGCGCTTATCACCGCGACGGGCATTATTCCTCTCGTCAGCGAAGGCGAAACGGTCAAGCTCTTCGGCGTATTCAAGAATCATCCAACCTACGGCGAGCAGTTCGCGGTAACCGCATTTGAGCGCATGATGCCCGAGAACCTCGACGGCATCCTCAAATATCTCTCCAGCGGCGCGATCAAAGGGATCGGACCCTCCACGGCACGACGGCTGGTCACGGAGTTCGGTTCTGACACACTGACCGTTCTCGAGACCGACCCCGAAAGAGTCGCAAAGCTCAAGGGAATCTCGCTGACGAAGGCGCAGGATATCAGCGAACAGCTTAAACGCGTCATCGGAATCCGCGAGCTGATGGTGTATCTCGCCGCCTACAATATCTCCGCGAACGCCGCGGTGCGTATCTGGAAGAAGCTCGGCAACAACGCCATCGCCTCTATCGAGGAGAATCCCTACATCCTGTGTGAAGAAGGAATGGGGATCTCCTTTGAGACTGCCGATATGATCGCCCTGTCCCATGACGGCGTAAAGGACTCCCGCGTTAGGATACGGGCGGCACTCGCCTTTGTACTCAGTCACAACCGACTCAACGGTCACACCTGTCTGCCGCAGGATAAGCTGGTTCATACCACCGCGAGCCTCTTGGAGATCGAGCCCGAATCCTGTGAATCGGCACTCAAAGAGATGATCGAGGACAACACGCTCATTCTCGATACCATCGACGAGAAGGAATGTATCTTCCTCCCCTCTCTGTACGACGGCGAAGCCTATATCGCGGCGCGTATCAAAATGCTGCAGCGGTATCCCGCCATGCAGATTTCCGGCGCCGAGGAAAAGATCAGACAGATCGAAGAAAGCACGGGGATACAATACGCGAAGCGTCAGAAGGACGCGATCACCGCGGCGCTGAATACGGGTCTGCTGATCCTAACGGGAGGCCCCGGCACCGGCAAGACCACCACCCTCAACGCGATCATCCGGCTCTTGAAGGAAAGCGGCGAGAAGGTCACTTTATGCGCTCCTACCGGCAGAGCCGCCCAGCGCATGACAATGGTCACGGGAGAAGAAGCCAAGACCATCCACCGCATGCTCGAGGTCAGCTACGATATCGAGGACAAGCCGGTATTCAAGCGCAACGAACGCAATATGCTGAACACCGACGCGCTGATTGTTGATGAGGTCAGTATGGTCGATACCGCCCTGCTTGAATCACTTCTCCGCGCCCTTCCGCTGACCTGCCGTCTGATCTTGGTCGGCGACAGTAATCAGCTCCCCTCCGTGGGCGCGGGAAATGTCCTCTACGACCTGATCGCTTCGGGAACCATTCCCGTTATCACGCTCAATGAGATTTTCCGTCAGTCGATGCAGAGTCTGATCGTCACCTCCGCTCACCGTATCATCAACGGTGAGATGCCCGATATACGCGCGCGTGACAGCGACTTCTTCTTCATGCGTGATTACAATATGGAAAGCATCGCACACACCATCGGTGATCTCTGCGCCCGCAGACTGAAAAATGCCTTCGGCTACGATCTGCACGAGCATATCCAGGTGCTGTCCCCTACCCGCAAGGGTATTTTAGGCACTTATGAATTGAACAATCGCCTGCAAGCACTCGTCAACCCCAACCCCTCCCGCGGCGTGAAGGTCGGCTATTACACGCTGAACGAAGGCGATAAGGTCATGCAGAGCCGCAATAACTACGACATCCCCTGGGCACGTGACGACGGCGAAATGGGCGAAGGCGTATTCAACGGCGATATCGGCGTGATGATCGAGGTGAACAACGCTTCCAAACTATACAAGGTGCGTTTTGACGACAGGATCGCCGCCTATGACAGCGACAGCGTCGGCGATCTGGAGCTCGCCTATGCCTGTACCGTACACAAAAGTCAGGGCAACGAGTTCGAGTGCGTTGTCATGCCGATGTACCGCGGCGCGCCTCAGCTGATGTACCGCAACCTGCTCTATACCGCCGTTACCAGAGCGAAAAAGCTGTTGATCCTGGTCGGCGATGAGAAAGCGTTACAGTATATGGTGGAGAATAATCGCCGTATCCTGCGCTATACAGGGTTAAAAACGTTTTTGATCCGCTCATAAAACTATTGAAATTTCTTAATTAGCATTATATAATAGGTTGAGATTGTCGCAGCTCTATCGAGCTTCGCAATAACATTTGTAATAAGGAGCAAATATATGGATATTGCTTTGGACTTAGGTACTGCGAATTCACGCCTAAGAATCAATGATAACGGGAACGCGATCGACGAGCCCTCGGTCATCGCCTACAACCGTGATAATAACGAGATCCTAGCGACAGGCTCGGAAGCTTACGCCATGCTCGGCAAGACATCCAGCCGCATCGATGTTGTTTTCCCGCTGGAGGGCGGCGTGATCGCGCAGTCGGGACTGGTGGAGGAGCTGGTCAACATCTTCATGTGTGAGGTTTGCACCAGCCGCGTCGTCATGCCCCGCGTCGTCGCCTGTATCCCGGGAGAGATCACCGAGGTCGAGAAACGCGCCATCGTCGGCGCGATCTCAAGCTTCGGCGTACGCAGAGTTCTGCTGATCGAATCCACCAAGGCGGCTGCTTTCGGCATGGGCGTCGATATTATGACGCCTCACGGCTCGCTGGTCGTTGATATGGGCGCAGGAACCGTCGATATCGCGGTCATGTCGTTGGGCGGTATTTCCGTCAGCAAGACCCTCAAAACCGCCGGCAACAGCATGGATGAAGAGATCGCACGCTACATCCGCCGTCAGCACGGTCTGATCATCGGTAAAGCGATGGCGCAAAATTGTAAAGAAGCGATCGCCTGCGCGATCAAGCCGGAAACAGAGCTGACCTTCCGGGCAAAAGGAAGAGACAGCCTCAGGGGTCTGCCCAGAGCGGTCGAGATCACCTCAACGGAGCTGATGGAGCCGCTCGCGGATATCACGCGCGACATTATCGGCGCAATCACCGACGTTCTCGAAGAAACACCGCCCGAGCTTCTCGGCGATATCCAGGTGGACGGTATCATGCTGTCGGGAGGACTTGCTCAGCTAAAGGGTATGGCGGAGCTGATCGAACAGGAAACGGGTATCACCGTTCATGTTGCCAAGCGTCCCACAGACTGCGTTGTCGCGGGCTGTTACAAGGCGACCGCCTTCATCGAGGAGGCAGAGGCACAGAGAGCGAATCTCAATCCTCTGATGACCGTATATTAAGAGAAAAACAGCGCTTGCGGACTTTTTGCCGTAAGCGCTGTCATATTTATCGTTCGTTTTTCCTGCGCTGAAAACCGTAAGCAATCTTCAGCATGGTTTTCTCCGAGAGGAACTTGCGGAAGAACAGTCCCGCTTTCAGCAAAGCACCGGGGATGATGACCGGCTTGCCCTGCAGGGTTCCGTCGATCGCGACCTTCGCGCAATATTCGGAAGAGATACCGTCGATCGCGAATTTTACCTTGGCAACCTTATTGAATTCGGTGTTCACAGGTCCCGGACAGAGCGCGCTGATGCGGACGCGACTCCCCTTGCGGCGAAGCTCCTCATAGATCGCCTCGGTCAGACGCAGGACATAGTTCTTGGTCGCGTAATAGGTCGAGAGCAACGGGCCCGCCATGAAGCCCGCTGAAGAAGCGACGTTGAGGATAAAGCCGCGGTCACGCGCGACAAAATCACGCAGGAACAGCTTGGTCAGGATATGCACTGCCTTGATGTTTACATCGATCATGTTCAGCTCCGTATCAAGATCGGCACGAACATATTCGCCTGCAAGTCCGAAGCCGGCGTTGTTGACCAGCATGTCGACGCCGTCGTTCTTCGTCAGCTCATACAGACGGTAGCAGTCCTCTGCGCGTCCGACATCAAGCGAGATACAGCGGACGTCAACATTCTTGAGCTCCTTTTGTAATTCGCGGATCCTGTCCTCTCTGCGGGCGACCAGGATCAGATCCCAACCTTTCTGCGCCAGATAACGCGCCATATCGCGCCCGATTCCGGAGGATGCGCCTGTAATCAAAGCTTTCATCAAAGCACCTCTTTCGTTTATTGATCGCCGTTTTGGGGGCGTCAGCCCGCGACGATCGGGATTAATGCACTGAATAAGTTTATTAAAAGTTTACATCTAATCTCTTGTAATTGTCAACCGTTTTTTATAAGATATTCTCATTGGTGGTGAATCTATGAAAACTATTACAAATTTCTGGGATACGCTGACTCAAAGCGTGATAAAATACCTGCCCGATCTCGGTGCAGCGCTGATCATCGCGTTGGTCGGGATCCTGATCGCTTTTATCGTAGTGCGCGTGACCCGCAAGGCGCTCGCTCGGCATAAGGTCGATCCGTCTCTGGCGTCCTTCATCTGCCGGACGGAACGAATCATGATCTATGTATTTACCCTGTTCGCGGCGATGTCGAGCATGCATATTTCGATCACCGGACTGGTTGCCTTCTTCTCGGCGGCTGCGGCTGCTGTCGCATTAGCGCTGCAGGGACGGCTTTCGGATATCGCGAGCGGTATCATACTGCTGTTCACTAAGCCATTTGTTACGGGCGATTTCATCGAATTCGGAAAGTATCAGGGATTTGTGCAGAAGATCGACCTCATCCATACCGATATTCTCACCTACGACGGCACCAACGTTATAATCCCCAACTCCGTGATCGCGGGAGCGGAGATCAATAACTATACCGCTCATCCTCAGGTTCGTGTGACCGTGAACGTCCCGATCCCATACGACGCTGATGTTGAGAAGGTCAAGGATGTTCTGTATGATGTGATGTTGAATACCGAGCTGATCCTTCGTGAGGAACAATACGCTCCCAAGGTAAGGCTCGAAAAATTCGGCGACAGCGCGCTGGAGTTTACGACCCGCTGCTTCTGTGAGTATAAAGATTACTGGACGGTCTATTATTCTTTAACAGAAAATATAAAATCTGCACTGGATAAAAACGATATCGCCATTCCGTTCAATCAGCTTGATGTTCACCTTGATAAATAATAACATAAAGAAAACGGCTGCATCAACAGCCGTTTCTTTTTGCAGCGGAAAACCGATCAATTCAGCTTGACAGCTGTGCCGTAGACCATGATCTCGGCAGCTCCCTGCATGATCTCTGCCGAAGAGAATCGAACACTGACGATCGCATCGGCGCCGTAGGAAGCAGCCTGCTCCATCATGCGCTGCATAGCGAGATCACGGGCGTTACCCATCATCTCATTGTACTTCTTCAGCTCGCCGCCGACCAATGTTTTGAAGCTGGCGCCGATATCTCTGAGCGCGTTTACGGTTTGGACGGTACTGCCCGAGACCAGTCCGATGGTCTGGTAGGTTCTGCCGGAAATACTTTCAGTTGTAGTAATAATCATATTTATTCCTCCAGATTTTTAGTGATGTTATTATACCAAGGTTTCACAGAGAAATCAAGACTTTTGCTTGACTTGTATATCCGAAAGTATTATTATATATGGTAATGCTTGGCATAACAGCCATGATTTGAAAGGAATAAGCATCATGAAACTCGATCCAATCGTTATATCGTTACTCGACACCGACCTGTATAAATTCAATATGGATCAGGTCATCTTCCATAAACATACCGATCTGTGCGGAAAATACTACTTTAAATGCCGTAACAAGGATGTGAAGTTCACACCCGAAATGCTCGAGGAGATCAACTCCCAGATCGACCATCTCTGTACCCTGCGATTCCGCAAGGATGAGCTCGACTATCTGCGTTCCATCCGCTTCATCAAAAACGACTATGTAGAATTTCTCCGTCTGTGGCATCCCATCCGGGAGTATGTCACAACATCTCTGAGTAAAAGCGGCGAGCTCTCCATCATTGTCGAAGGTCCGTTGTTCTCCGCGATGCAATTCGAGATCCATCTCCTGGAGATCGTCAACGAAGTTTACTTCCGCATGTCTTACGATTATGATACGCTCCTGAAAGCGGCAGAAGAAAAGCTGAACAAAAAGATCGAAGCGCTGAACAACGGCACCTATACCTTTACCTTTGCAGAGTTCGGCTGCCGCCGCAGACTCTCCCGCGAATGGGAGGACGTTGTTGTCCGCAGGCTTGCGACCGAAACAAAGAGCTGCACCGGTACCTCCAACGTCTATCTCGCGATGAAGTACAACCTCACCCCCATCGGCACCTATGCGCATGAGTTTGTGCAGATGTATCAGGGCATCGACCGTTACCCGCTCGCCTACACCAACCACTACGCGATGCGCGACTGGTATGACGAGTATGACGGTGATAACGGTACCGCCCTCACCGACACCATCACCACCGACCTCTTCCTTATGGACTTCAACCGTTCTATGGTCAACAACTACAACGGCGTTCGCCATGACTCCGGCGATCCGTATGAATGGGGCGAAAAGATCATTAAGCACTACGAGAGCTACGGCGTCGATCCGCGTACCAAGCTCCTGCTGTTCTCCGATAGCTTGGACTTTGACCGCGCACAGAAGCTTTACGACTACTTCAAAGGCAGAGCAAAGGTCAGCTTCGGCATCGGTACCTTCTGCTCCAACGATACCAACGTCGATCCGCTGAATATCGTCATCAAGCTGCAGTATGTCAACGATAAACCTGTCGCGAAGCTCAGCGATAACCCCGAGAAGAGCATGTGCCACGATGAGGAGTATTTAAAATACCTCAAGCGTTCCGTTGCCTTCCGCTTAAAAAGAGAAAGCCTGTAATATCATAAGCACTTCTGATCGTTTAGTCAGGAGTGCTTTTCTATATTTTACTGCTATCGGCACTTTGCTTGTAAAAATTTAGAGAGCATCACTATTGTGATACTCTCTATGGTGCCGGTAGTGGGACTCGAACCCACACGTCCGCGAAGACAACAGATTTTGAGTCTGCCTCGTCTGCCAATTCCGACATACCGGCGGCTACAAATGGTATTATACATCAAAGCAATTGATAAATCAAGTTTTATTTTTGATAATGATTCGATATTAAACCTTATTTTAGTTTGTACATAATTTGTTCATTTGACTTTAAGATACATTGGCAGTATAATGTAGAAAAGATGACTGAAAGGAGTGTTATACTATGTCAGATTTAAAGAAAGCATGGAAGCAGACTGCAAAATCCTTCATTCTCGCGTTCAACGATCTTGGTGCTTCCGTGTTGGATTCCGTTAAGGCAGGCAGAGATATCGCCGTAGAATGGGCGCGCAAGGACAATCCGCATGTCGAGAACGATCAGCATGTAGAAGCTGAGGGCGTTGAGGTTACAGAAGATACAGCTCCTACGGAAGAAGCCGCTTCTACCGAAAACACCGCCGAATAATATATTACGTAAGACTAAAGCCGCCTTCCGAAAGGAAAGCGGCTTATTGCTTATTAGTGAGCTTTTATCTCGGATTATACTAAGTATCCATTAAACGCTTTAACAAATTTGTTAGCGAGAAATTTCGCAGAGCAAGGCGGAGGACGCAGGCATACTGGCGTATGTCAAGGACG
>CACZYF010000005.1 GCA_902785355.1 uncultured Ruminococcus sp.
AGTGAGGGATTTGAAGGCGAGTGTGCCGAGGTTCGAGCCGCGCGAAGAACCGAAGGTAAAAATGATTCGGTGAATCATTTTTAACGAGAGCGTTGATCGAGGTTTTCCTCCCGCATGGCGATCCTAAGACGATATCGATACAGTCGTACATATCGGAATACTCACTCTACGCCATAGAAAAGCAGGGTATCAAATGATGCCCTGCTTTTTTGTTACCGTACAGCGTTGAGTGAGGGATTTGAAGGCGAGTGTGCCGAAGGATAACTTGCCATGTTTGTTATACTAAGTACCATTAAAACACTTTAACATTTATTGCGTTATAATTGATGATTATTTCAGAAGCGGTTTAAGGTACTTTCCGGTGAAGGAGGCCTCGCACGCGGCGACTTCCTCAGGTGTACCTTGGGCGACCAAGGTACCGCCCATATCGCCGCCCTCGGGACCGAGATCGATGATATGATCGGCGGTCTTGATCAGCTCCAGATTATGCTCGATGACGATGACGGTGTTGCCGCTGTCGACCAGCTTATGAAGCACGTCGACCAGTCGGTGAACGTCGGCGATATGCAGCCCGGTAGTCGGCTCGTCGAGGATATAGACGGTCTTGCCGGTGGGACGCTTGCTCAGCTCGGTGCTGAGCTTGACTCGCTGTGCCTCGCCGCCGGAGAGGGTCGTGGCAGGCTGACCGATCTTGATGTAACCTAAACCAACGTCGTAAATCGTCTGCAGGCGGCGCTGAATCTTCGGGATATTCTTAAAGAACTCCAAGCCCTCCTCCACGGTCATTTCGAGGACGTCGTGGATCGACTTGCCCTTGTACTTGACCTCGAGGGTCTCGCGGTTATAGCGCTTACCCTTACAAACCTCGCAGGGTACGTAGATATCGGGCAGAAAATGCATCTCGATCTTGATGATACCGTCGCCCTGACATGCCTCGCACCGACCGCCCTTGACGTTGAACGAATAGCGGGAGGCAGTGTAGCCGCGCATCTTGCTGTCGGTAGTGGAAGCGTAGAGATTGCGGATATCGGTAAACACGCCGGTATAGGTTGCGGGATTGGAACGCGGAGTCTTGCCGATCGGACTCTGGTCGATATTGATGACCTTATCGAGCGCGTCGATACCCTCGATCGCCTTGAACTTACCGGGCGTACACTTGGCGCGATTCAGTTCACGGGCAAGATGCTTGTACAATATCTCATTGATCAGAGAGCTCTTGCCGGAGCCGGACACACCGGTCACGCAGACAAATTTCCCTAAAGGAATTTTAATATTGATGTTCTTCAGATTATTATGCTGAGCGCCGCGGATCGTCAGGAACTTGCCGTTGCCCTTTCTGCGTTTTTCGGGGAGCGGGATCGAGCGCTTACCGGAAAGGTATGCGCCGGTGATTGAGCGGTCGCAGGCTTCGATATCCTCGATGGTACCGGTCGCGACGACCTCGCCGCCGTGGACGCCCGCACCGGGGCCGATATCGACGATACAGTCGGCAGCGCGCATCGTATCCTCGTCATGCTCGACGACGATGACGGTGTTGCCGATGTCGCGCAGGTGCTTGAGGGTATCGAGCAGCTTATCGTTATCACGCTGGTGCAAGCCGATCGATGGCTCGTCAAGGATATACAGAACGCCCATCAGCGCGGAGCCGATCTGGGTCGCCAGCCGGATACGCTGGCTCTCGCCGCCGGATAAGGTCGCGGCAGCGCGGGACAGGGTCAGATAACCGAGACCCACGGATTTGAGGAAGTTGAGGCGGGAGGTGATCTCGCGCAGTACCTCGCCCGCGATCATACGGTCGCGCTCACTGATCTCGATATTCTCGATAAAGTCGAGGATCTTCACAATGCTCATATCGCACAGATCGGTGATGTTCTTGCCCGCGACGGTCACGGCGAGAGAGACCGGCGACAGGCGCTTGCCGTGACATGCGTCGCAGGGGATCTCGGTCATATAGCTCTGTATCTCATCCTTGATCCACTGGGAGCCCGTCTCACGGAAACGGCGCTCGAGGTTCGGGATGATACCCTCAAACTCTCGGTACAGCTCGCTGCGGTTGAAGGGCGTGCGGCGGATGAGGTGGAGCTTCTCTCCGTTCGTACCGTAAAGGATCGCGTTGACCGCTTCTTCGGGAAGATCCTTGATCGGCGTGAAGTAATCGAAGCCGTATTTCTCAGACAGACCGTCCATGTACATCTGGGCGATCGTGTTGCCCTCCATTGCCCAGCCGGAGCCCTTAATGCCGCCCTGGGAGATGGTCTTCTCGGGATCGGGGATGATCAGGGCGGGATCGACGCGCAGGAACACGCCGAGTCCGGTACACTTGGGACAAGCGCCGAAGGGGTTGTTGAACGAGAACATACGCGGGCTTAACTCATCGATACTGCTGCCGTGCTCAGGGCAGGCATAGTTCTGACTGTACAGAATATCCTCGCCGTCCACGACACTGATCATCACCAGTCCGTCGGCGAGCTTAGAGGCAGTCTCGAGACTGTCGGACAAGCGGGAGCGGATGCTTTCCTTGATCACTAAACGGTCAACGACAATCTCGACGCTGTGCTTTTTATTCTTTTCAAGAATAATATCTTCACTGAGATCATAAAGAATCCCGTCGGCTCTTACGCGGGCGAAGCCGGACTTGCGCGCGGAGTCGAACACACCCTTATGCTCGCCCTTCTTGCCGCGTATCACGGGGGCGAGAACCTGTATCTTCGTGCCCTCTTCCATAGAAAGTATATTGTCGGCAATCTGATCGACTGTCTGGCGGCTGATCTCGCGTCCGCACTTAGGACAGTGAGGCACGCCGATGCGAGCATACATAAGTCGGAAATAGTCGTATATCTCGGTGACGGTACCGACTGTGGAACGGGGATTTTTAGAGGTGGTTTTCTGGTCGATAGAGATCGCCGGGGACAATCCATCGATAGAATCGACCTCCGGCTTCTTCATTTGACCGAGGAACATGCGCGCGTAGGACGAAAGGCTCTCGACATAGCGGCGCTGACCCTCGGCATAAATGGTATCAAAGGCAAGAGAGCTCTTTCCCGAGCCGGATAATCCGGTCAGGACGACCAGCTTGTCACGGGGTATCTCAAGATCAACATTCTTCAGGTTATGCTTCTTTGCGCCTTTTATCACGATTTTATCTTGCATCTTATCACTTCTTCGTTACAAAAACACTGTCATTCCGTCCTTGGAATGACAGTGAGTTTTATTATTCTTCTGTGGAATTATCTATCGTTTCCTCGGCGGGAGCTTCGGACTCCTGAACGGGCTCGGCAGGCTCAGCCGGCTCAATCACCTCGACAGGCTCGACGTATGTGCCTGCCATCACGTCGGCGAAGGTCTCGCCGGACATCTTCTCATGCTTCATCAGGTAAGCTGCGGTCTCATGGAGCTTATCCATATGCTCGTTGAGGATTTCCTCGGTTCTGCGGTACGCCTTGCTGATCAGGCGGTGTACCTCTTCGTCGATCTTTCCGGCAGTCTCCTCGGAATAGTTCTTGGTGTGACCCATATCTCTGCCGATAAAAATCTCGCCGTCGCCGGAGGTATAGTTGATCGGGCCTAAGATCTCGGACATGCCGTACTTGACGACCATGTTGGTCGCGGTCTTGGTCGCCTTCTCAATATCGTTGGAAGCGCCGGTGGAGATATCGCCCATCACGAGCGCCTCGGCGACTCTGCCGCCGAGATCGACAATCAGCTCCTCCTCCATCTCACGCTTGGAGCGATAGCTGCGATCCTCCGCAGGCAGCGGCATCGTGTAACCGCCCGCCATACCGCGCGGGATGATGGATATCTGGTGGACGGGATCCTGCGTCTCACAGGCATAAAAGCAAATCGCGTGGCCTGCCTCGTGGTAGGCGGTGAGCTTCTTCTCATGCTCGCTCATAACGCGGGTTTTCTTCTCAGTGCCGACGACTACCTTGATCGCGGCTTCCTCAATCTCGGTCTGGGTGATCGCCTTCTTGTTCTTGCGGGCAGAGAGGAGAGCCGCCTCGTTGAGGAGGTTCGCCAGATCGGCGCCGGTGAAGCCTGCAGTCTGTTTCGCAACGTTACGCAGCTTGACGTCGGGCGACAGGGGCTTCTCACGCGCATGGACTTTCAGGATCGCCTCACGGCCGTTTATATCGGGATAACCCACCATGACCTGGCGATCGAAACGACCGGGTCTGAGGAGCGCGGGATCAAGAATATCGGGACGGTTGGTGGCGGCGATCATGATCACGCCCTCGTTGGCGCCGAAGCCGTCCATCTCAACCAACAGCTGGTTCAAGGTCTGCTCACGCTCGTCGTGACCTCCGCCGAGTCCGGCGCCTCTCTGGCGGCCGACAGCGTCGATCTCGTCGATAAAAATGATACACGGACTGTTCTTCTTAGCGGTCTCGAACAGATCGCGGACGCGCGACGCACCGACGCCGACGAACATCTCGACGAAGTCGGAGCCTGAGATAGAGAAGAACGGTACGCCCGCTTCACCGGCTACCGCCTTGGCAAGCAGGGTCTTACCGGTTCCGGGAGGTCCGACCAGCAGAACGCCCTTGGGGATACGCGCACCGAGCTTGTTGTACTTCTCGGGGTTCTTCAGAAACTCAACGATCTCCTCGAGCTCCTCTTTCTCTTCATCCGCACCGGCAACATCATCAAAGGTCGTTTTCTTCTTCTCGTCGTTCTGATTCTTGAACTTCGCCTTACCGAAGTTCATCTCTCTGCCGCCTATGCCGCCGCCCATACGGCGCATGACAAAGAACCAGAACGCCACCAGCGCAATCACAAGGATGGCGGTGGGGATCAGCTCGAGTAGGAACGAATTGTCGCTGATAGGCTTGAGGTCATACTTCATGGGGCTCTTGGGATTCGCCTTGTTATACGCGGCGACATCATCCTTGACGTCATCCCAGAAGGTGTACCAATCCATAATCTTATGGGTGATGATCTTGTCGTCCTTCAGCTTCATCTGAATCTTGGTCGCGGAACCGCTGCTCTCAACCTTGAACTCAGTGACCTGCTGATTCTCAAAGTAACCGACCACCTGAGAATAGGTGGTGGTATCGTTCGGCTGCCGGGTCAGTACCAGCGACATAATCAGGATCACGATAATCGGGATGCCGAGATAGATCAGCATACTCCTGACCTTACCCGTGTTGCTGTTTTTATTGTTGTTCAAATTCCTTCACTCCTTACGGGGGATTCGCAATAAATATATATCGGGTACAAACAGATATAGTGCTGTTCGCCCGTCACTGTTCACAAATCAAGAATAAACCTCAGGCTTCAAAACACCTATGTAGGGTAGGTTGCGGTAATACTCCTGATAATCCAGACCGTAGCCTACCACAAACTCATCCGGTACGTCAAAGCCGATATAGTCGACGTCGATCTCCACCTCACGGCGGGAGGGCTTATTCAGCAAAGTACAGATTCGCACGCTCTTCGCGTTCTTTGCGGAGAAGTACTTCTCGATGAAGCTGAGCGTGTTGCCGCTGTCGATAATATCCTCTACGATGATGACATTCTTATCATCTATAGGTTCTGACAAATCCTTGATGATATTCACGCGGCCGGTGCTTTTGGTACCCTTGCCGTAGCTGGATACGCACATAAAGTCGATCGTACACATCATGTCGATATTCTTCAGCAGATCAGCCATGAACTGTACGCTGCCCTTGAGCAGTCCGACCAGAACAATATCCCGCTCACCCTCATAATCACGCTCGATCTGAGCGGCAAGGCGCTTTGCTGCTTCATGTATCTCTTCTTCGGTAATCAGAATCTTTTCCAAATCCTTATGCATGGTTAACCCCCATTATGATGATCTCCCCGTCACGGGATAAATCTACTCTGCCCTGCGCGGAGGTGCCGTATCCTTGCATCCAGAGGATGACGGAGCCGTCGGCGACGACTGCGATATGATCGCGGCTCTCACGCGGGAGCTTCATTTCATTCATCAGTTTTTTCAGGCTTTTCGTCACGCCGCGGCGGGCGTCGGTAAAGGTATCGCCGGCTCTGCGGGTACGAAAAACGGTATTACATGATATTATATCACACGGAATCCCGTGTTTTAATAACAAATTGTTAATTTTCTCACTATTGTCGCCGTCGGTATCGAAAAGACTCAGCTTCCCGTCACGAATGACGACCCGCGCTCCGTGGTCTTTGATATAATCCGAGAACGGAATACAAAAATCACCCTCGGCTGCGTTATTTCCGACGACCCGCAGAACGCCCTGCGCGCAGAAAGCGGTAAATCCTCCGCCGAGCGACACAGCGCCGCCGGAGCGCATCTCTTTCATTATAAGCGCGATATGCAGAAAGTCAACCGGTGCGCCGGCGTTTTCCAAAACCTGCTTCACGGCGTATTTAAGAACGATCTCAGGCAACGTTAACAACTGTTCACAGGAATAGCCGTATTCCGTTTTCGCTATATTTAATTCTTTTTCGGAAATATCTTTGAAATAATCATCCGCTTCACGCATCAGCTGCGAATTACGGGCGACGCTCTCCCCCACCGACGGGTTCAGTTCCCGAAGGACAGGCATCACACGATGACGAATGATATTACGTGCGCAATCATCCGACAGGTTCGTCGAATCTGTCACATATTCCAAGCTGTTCTCGCGGCAATAGGCTTCGATCTCCTCACGGGAAACACAGAGGAGAGGCCGGATGATACGTCCTCTCTTTACAGGGATGCCGCTCATGCCGCTGATACCGCCGCCGCGCGTCAGATTCCACAACACCGTCTCGGCGTTATCATCGCGATGGTGGGCGGTAGCGAGCTTGCCGCCGATACGATCGAGCAGCTCATCGAAGTAACAATACCGCAGTCGGCGGGCACAGGTCTCGACGCTCTCGCCGCTGATCGCCGCCTCGGCAGGGACGTCGGCACGCCCGCAATAAAACGGGATATCCCGGCTTTCACAAAAATTCTTTGCGAACAACATATCACGATCAGCTTCCTCCCCACGGATGCCGTGGTGGAAGTGAACAACGGAGATTCGAAGGCTATATTCTTCTTTTATAGAATTAAGAATATGCAGCAGCGCAACAGAATCCGCACCGCCCGACAGTGCGACAATTACACTGTCACCGACGGACAAGAGGCGGTGTTCATCGATGAAACGCCTGACGCGGTCAATCACGGTTACGCTCCGTGCCGGTAAAGCGCATGAACTCGCCCTGCCAGTGCAGCTTGACGATCGTAGTCTCGCCGTGGCGGTTCTTCGCGACGATACACTCGCCGCTGTTCTGATCGACCGCCGCCTGAGCGGTCTCAGCGCCCTTCTCACGGTCATAATAGCCGTCGCGGTACAGGAACAGCACGATATCCGCATCCTGCTCGATCGAACCGGAGTCACGCAGGTCGGATAGCTGCGGACGGTGATCCTGACGCTGCTCGGAGGCACGGCTCAGCTGGCTCAGGCAGATGACAGGGACGTCGATCTCCTTTGCAAGAATCTTGAGGTTTCGGGTCAGCTCGGAGATCTCCTGCACACGGTTGCCGTCGCGGCGACCGGTGGACATCAGCTGCAGGTAATCGATCACAACGAGATCGACCCTCTTCAATCTTCTGAGCTTCGCTTTCATCTCCGGTACAGTGATACCGGGCGTATCATCAAGATACATATTCGCGTTTTTCAGCACGTCGCCCGCGCCGATCAGCCGCTCCCACTCCTCGTTAGAAAGTCGTCCGGTACGCAGCTTGGTACCGCCGACAAGCGCCTCAGAGGACAGCAGACGCGACGCGAGCTGTTCCTTGGTCATTTCGAGCGAGAAAAACGCGACGGTCTTTTTGCCGATGACGGAAACGTTGCGCGCGATGTTAAGCGCGAAGGAGGTCTTACCCATACCGGGACGAGCCGCGAGCAGAATCAGATCGGAGCGGTTCAGTCCGGTAATGACCCGGTCGAGGTCGCCGATACCGGTGGAAACGGGCTTTACCGAATCATCCTCACGGCTGAGCATATCCAGACGATCGAAGGTCTGGAAGAGCACCTCGTCGATACGCTGTAAGCCCTGGATATTCTTGCCGCGTCGGATATCGAAGATCTTCTGCTCTGCCGAGTCGATCAGCATCTGAGGTTCAGACTCACCCTCGGTGCTGTCCTCGATGATATCGCGAGCCGCTGAGATCAGCGCGCGAACGTCATATTTGTCGCGCACGATATGGGCGTAGTTCTCAACGTTCGCGATGGACGGACAGCTCTGTGCCAGCTGAACCAGATAGGTCTTGCCGGTCGCGTCGTCAAAATCCCGCTCCATCTTGAGCATCTCGAGAACGGTGATCTGGTCAACGGGCCGTCCGGAGGTGAACATCGACATCATCGCCGCATAGATCGTGCGGTGGTTATTCAGATAGAAATACTCAGCAGAGGGTAGGATCTCCGCTACGCGGGCGATCGCGTCCGGCTCCATGAGTATCGCGCCGAGTACAGCCTGCTCCGCTTCCGGCGAATACGGCAGCCTCAGCCCGTTATAAATAGTTGTGTTATTATCAGGCATAATTTTTCCTTTATGTAGCAGCTTGGTGTGCCGGAGCCTATAGCTTTAAGCTAACAACTCACGCTTTTTCGACGGAGATAGTGCAGTGCGCGGTAATGCCGGAATAGAGCTTGATCTCGCAGTCATAATCGCCGAGATTCTTAATATCATCCTTCAGGCTGACCTTGCGCTTGTCGACGTCGACATGCTTGCGGCGCTTGACCTCGGCGGCGATCTCCTTTGCCGTGATGCTGCCGAAGAGCTTACCGCTGTCGCCCGCCTTCGCTTTGATAACGAACTTAGAGCCCTCCAGCTCCTCCTTCGCCTTGTTAGCCGCCGCAACGGCGGTGTCGATCTTATACTGCTTGCTCTGCTCGGCGTTACGAAACTCATTCATCGCCTGAGCGTTCGCCTCCTTCGCGACGTTGCGCGGAAAGAGGAAGTTGCGGGCGTAGCCGTCGGATACGCTGACCAGATCGCCCTTCTTACCGAGGGACTTAACGTCCTGTAACAAAATAACTTTCATATTCATATACCTCCTGTATGTAAATCATTATCATTTGAGGAGTACTCTCCCCTATTGAATTTATTGCATTTCTTTCAGAACCTCGAGCAGCTTTTCCTTCGCTTCTTCAAGACTGACATTCTTCAGCTGCGTTGCCGCCATGGTCTGGTGACCGCCGCCGCCGAGCGCCTCCATCACCAGCTGAACATTCAGCTTACCGAACGAGCGGGCTGAGATGTTCACGGTATGCGGATCGATGCGGGAGATCACAAAGGACGCATACGTATCGTTGATGGAGAGCAGATCATCCGCTGCCTGTGCGCAGACGACTCGGGAGTTCTGCATATGCTCGTCCGCTACGGTGATAGCGCAGTGGTTATACAGCGTCGCCGAGGATACCAGCCTGCTCTTTTCACGGTAATTCTCAAGAGAATTGGAAAAGACGTTGCGAACGGTGACGGTATCGGCGCCCTTCTTCCGTAAAAACGCCGCCGCCTCAAAGGTACGCACGCCGGTATTGATGACAAAGTTCTTAGTATCCAGCATAATACCCGCCATCAGCGCCTCTGCGTCGGTATGGGTCAGGCAGTCCTCGCCGAGATAACCGATGACCTCGGTGACCAGCTCGCAAACCGATGAAGCGCTCGGCTCATGGAGGAACGCGCCGGGGGTATCGATGAAGTTGACCATCTTGCGATGATGGTCGATGATAACGACCTCGCCGCAGCTCTTATACAAGCGCTCATTTTCCACAAAGTCAGGCGAGTGGGTATCGACTATAATCATCAGGGTACGCGCTCCGGCGAACGGAAACGCCAGCTCCGGAACAATAAACATATCCCGGTGATTTCGTCGCAGATGATCGATCATCGCACGCGCCATGGTATGCTCGATGTCGGTGACGATATGGCAGGGCTTGCCGAACTTGCGGGTGATCAGCGCATACAGACCCGCGGCGGCTCCGATGCTGTCGAGGTCGGAGTACTTGTGTCCCATCACCAGAACGCAATCGGCACGCTCGATGCTCTCGGCGATCTGCTGCGCCGTCGCGCGGACTCGCACCTTGGAAGATTTTTCAACGCCCTTGGCAACGCCGCCGAAGAAGATGTAATCCGCTCCGGTGAGCACTGCGACCTGATCGCCGCCTCTGCCCAGAGCCATATCCAACGCCTTCTTAGCCTGTCGGGCGCTCTCGGTCAGGCTGTCGCAGCCTCTGCCGATACCGACGGAAAGCGTAGCGGGTCTGCCGTTATAGATGATCGCGCGTATCTTATCAAGCAAGCTGAACTTTGATTTGATCTGTTCGTTGAGCACACGTTCCTCAAAAATCGCGATATAGCGGTTTTCGCCGATCCTGCGCAGCAGAATATCGTTCTGAGTCGCCCAGCGGTAAAGCATATCCTCGGCGTTGAGGTGCGCTGCGGCCGCCTCCTGATCCGACTCGGCGGAAAAGTCCTCGATGTTGTCAAAAACGATCAGCGCGACGCTCTTCTTGGTCTCTTCATAACGCTGCGCCGTCTTTTTATAGAAAGTATCGTCGATGAACTCAAACAGCACGCCGCGGTCGATCTCACGGGCAAACGCCGTATAACATCTGTCGCGGTACACAACGTCAAAGGTGCCGCTCATAATAGCGGAATAGGCGTCGATACCGGAGAGATACGGCTCGATACTATTGTTCTCTCCGTGCTCGCCGTCTAAGAACGCCTTTCGAAAAAGCTCGTTGTAAGCGATCAGCTCGCCGTTCTCGCCGCAGACGGCGACAGGCGTTTTCATCGCCTCGAGACGTTTGTTATCCGGTGAAAAGCAGTCATCCATCGCCGACGCGCTCAGCGTACGGACATAGCCGCGGAATTTCAGCGCCATCGAATACACTACGGCAACGATGATCGCGGAAACCACGAGCTCGATGATACCCAATATTCGGTTGTAATAGAAGGTGATCGCTGACATGGGAATCAGCAGCACCGCGAGAATAAGGTAAACGGGAAGTACCGTCCAGTTGCGTTTATTTTTCATGATCGTAAAAAGATTGTGATAGCCGCGAGGCAGGCGAGACATCGTGTTGCAGGGGCTGAATTGATGTCAGCCCGACTGAAAATCAAAACCTGTTTTCAACATTGCACGTAGGTTTTCTGTTTTCAAAAACGTCGGATAGAATCACCAAATGCGGCGGATGTGTCGCTGTGCGAACGTCCCTTGCGGGACACGGAGGTCAAGGTCCTCCCCTACATGCATATATAAAACTGATTACCACAGCTTGCTCTTGCCCTTTGCGTGAGCGTTGATACGACCCGCGTCGGCAGTCGAGACCTTGCTGTCTGCGTTCACGTCGGCACAGCTGAACTCATAACCTGAAAGCGTGCTTTTGCCGCGCGCATGCGAATTCGCCTTACCGTAATCGACCGTGGTGATCTTTCCGTCGCCGTTGATATCGCCGAGGGGATGGATCTTGAGATCCAGCGTCTGAGGAGCAGAGCCGACGACGATCGAATAATTGCACGTCACATGATTCGGCTTTGCAACATAGAACACGTATCGTCCGCCGGGCAGATTAGGAATCGAATAGGTCGTGCTGTTACCCGTTACACGGACGACGCCGGTCTCACCTGTCGTAAGGTTGCGGAAGCTGATCGTTGTCTCGTCGGTACTGTTCAGAAAGCTCGTCACCGTGCCGCTGAGATCGTCGGCAGGGGCGGCGCAGGTGAACAAGCGGCTCATAGTGATCTTCTTTTTCGGGGTCGCGACCCATATAGATTTTGTGGTATCCTTGCCGTTCATCGTGCCGGTCAGTCCGGACTCGGCGAACTCATAGCCCTCGTTCGGGATCAGGGTGACCTGCGCGGAGTATTTCTTACCTTCGGTGAAGGTATCGGTATCAGGATTCAGGAGATTACCGTCATCATCATACCAAGAGATATATCCGTAATTCGGGATCGTCGGTCTGTAGCCGCAGTTTGCGGGGATCAAGCACTCGCCGTCCGGCGATTCACCCGCGACAGGCTCCGTGATGCCGGTGATGACGAAATGAGAGATCGGACCGAAAGTCCATTTTGCGTACAGAGTAGTGTCCTCAAGGTAAGGATCGTAGTTATTTACCATCGGTCCATCATTTTTCCTGATTGTCCATCCGACAAAAGTATAGTTGGTGCGGGTCGGCGTAGGCAAATCTGCTGTCAACCAACCGGATGTGTCGGTCTTTATGGTTGACGGGGTGACGGAGCCGCCGTTCGCATCAAAAGTAATCGTGCGCACGGCGTAGTTTTTCGTAAATGTCTTAGCGGAGCTGACAGCGTCATCGCTTGCCGTATGACCATTGCCGCATGCATGAACCATAAATGTATAGGATTTGGTTCCTGATACTATCCAAGAAGCAAAATTGAAATATGTTGTTTTCGCAGCAGAAGAATTCAATCGCACGCCATCAGCGTATAGCCAAATAACGTATTCCCCCGCGTCAGGAACTGCGTCCCATATCCCGAAAGTACCTTCCCACCGCAGATTCGTGGGAGTTGAGAGTTGAGGGTTGGAATTCACAAAGGTGTAAGTACCCTCCCATCTCTCTGATAATTGATGACCTCCCTCGTTACCGGCTTTGCTCCATGCCTCCAGTCTCACGTCGAAGGTACCACTTGGATAAGCGTGATCTATACATAATTGGCGCAGATCGATCATCGTTCCTTTTTCGGCATACCACCACCCGCCGCCGGTATAAACACCAAAACGATAACAAGTCGCACCGAGGAACGGATCCCATGAAAGGATGCCGTCGTCAGAGATACGAACATTCTTTAACGAGCCTTCGGAACTGCCGGTCTCGGCGACCTCGGAGGCTCCCTTTTCTAACGAAGCTGCCGCGCCCGCCGTCACCGGCATAGCGGTGAACACCAGCAGCAGGGACAGGAGCATACAGATAATTGACTTTTTCATAAGCACCCCCGTGATTATATAGGAGAATAATAATATTGTTTATACTTCCATCGGTGTGGGAAGTATCATCAGCAAACGCACCATCCGGTGGGCAGTCAGCGGCCGCCCCTACGGACCTTCATCTCAGGAACCGTTCCCTGCTTACTTTTCGGCATGTTTGACAGCGGCTCACCAGAGCTTGCTCCTGCCCTTTGCATGAGCGTTGATACGACCCGCGTCGGCGGTCGAGACCTTGCTGTCTGCGTTAACGTCGGCACAGCTGAACTCATAACCTGAAAGCGTGCTTTTACCGCGCGCATGCGAATTCGCCTTACCGTAATCGACCGTGGTGATCTTTCCGTCGCCGTTGATATCGCCGAGGGGGTGGATCTTGAGGTTCAGCGTCTGAGCGGCAGCGTTAACGATGATGTGATAGGTGCGGGTCGCGTGATTCGGCTTTGTAACATAGATCATGTATTGTCCGGCGGGCATCTTGGGGATCGAATAGGTTGCGCTGTTACCCTTTACACGGATGATGCCGGTCGCGTTTGTCGTAAGGTTGCGGAAGGTGATCGTTGTCTCGTCGGTACTGTTCAGAAAGCTCGTTACCGTACCGCTGAGCACGTCGTCGGAGGCGGCGCAGGTGAACCAGCGGCTCATATAGATCTTCTTTTTCGCCGTTGCGATGAAGATCGACTTCGTGGTATCCTTGCCGTTCATCGTTCCGGTCAGTCCGGACTCAGCGAACTCATAACCCTCGTTCGGGATCAGGGTGACCTGAGCGGAGTATTTCTCGCCGGCTTTGAATCTATCGGTATCCGGGTTCAGAAGATTACCGTCATCGTCATACCAAGAGATATATCCGTAATTCGGGATCGTCGGTCTGTAGCCGCAGTTTGCGGGGATCAAGCACTCGCCGTCCGGCGCCTGTCCCGCGACAGGCTCGGTGATGCCGCTGATGACGAAATTCGAAACGACGGTCGTCCCCTGATAGGTGACCACATCCGTCTGACATCTCAGGCTGTTGCGGAAATCCTCACCGTTGACCGCGACGACAAACGCAAAGTAACGATTGCCGAGCGTAAGGTGATTGGAAACATTCACACTCGTTTGCGCAGTGATCACAGCGCAGTGATACTGTATCGAGTCACGGTAAATCGTCACCTGATATGATTTTGCGTTGGGCACCGGGTTCCATGAAATGATTCCGTTTGTTCCAAAGGTCGCTTTAGGTGTTTTGAGTATCTCAATATTTGTTGTGATGGTATTGGACTGTCCATTCGCAATCATCTGACCGTACTGATCAATCGCCTCGATCTTTACCAGATAATCAGAACCGCCTTCTCCGGCATCGAGGAAGAAAGAGCTGTCGAAGGTCATCGTGCAGCCCTTATCAGCCGACTGCGACAGGACAGAACCCACCTGAGCGAAATGATCAGTTCCGGGTTTGCTGTTCTCGAACCAGATATCATACCTTACGGCATTATAAACCGGCTCCCAATACGCTACGGCGAAGTTTTTATCCGGATAGTAGACGAAGTCAATGCTCAGATCGCCGGTTGCGGCGGTATCGGTCTCAGCCGCACCGACCGTCATCGGCATAGCGGTGAACACCAGCAGCAGGGACAGGATCAAGCATACAATTGACCTTTTCATAAAGCACCTCCGTAATTACGTTATCAGGTATGGCGGGTGAGTCTTTTATACTTCCATCAAAATCGGTAAAATCATCGGGGAGCGGCCGGTCTGGCGGACGATCAGCTTGGCGATATCGTCCTTGATCATATTCTTGATTACGCCCCACTCATGGATACTGCGGCGGGAGCAATCCTCTAAGATATCGCGGGAGAGAGACTTGATATCGTCCATCAGATTACCGCTTTCACGGACATAGACAAAGCCGCGGGAAACGATATCGGGGCCGCTGATGACATGACCGTCGTAGACATCGAGAGAAGCGACGATGATGATCAAGCCGTCCTGTCCCAGATGCTTACGGTCGCGAAGCACGATGGAGCCGACGTCGCCGACGCCTAAGCCGTCGACAAAGACCTTACCGGCGGTGACAGGCTCGAGCTCCTTGATGCCCGTGTACTCGTTGATCTCAATCTTCCTGCCGATATCGCCGATATAAATGTTTTTACTGTCCATACCCATCGACATCGCGAGCGCACGATGCTTCTGCAGCATTTTCTGCTCGCCGTGGACGGGGACGAAATACTTGGGCTTAACCAGCGCGTGGATCAGCTTCAATTCCTCCTGACAGGCGTGACCGGAGACATGCACCTCGTACATGCTCTCGTAAACAACGTCGCAGCCGCGCTTCAAGAGCTCATCGACAACATTGCCGACGGTGCGCTCGTTGCCGGGGATGGGCTTTGCGGAAATGATGATGAAGTCGCCCGCGCCGACAGATACCTTGCGGTGATCGGAATACGCCATACGGGAGAGCGCGGACATCGGCTCGCCTTGCGACCCGGTAGTCGCCAGCACGATCTGCTGGGGCGGATAGTCCTTGAGCCGATCGATATCGATGATCATGTTCTCGGGAACCTTGACGTAGCCCAGCTCCTGAGCGACCTTCATATAGTTGATCATGGAACGACCGGAGAAGGCGAGCTTCCTGCCGTAGCGGTGAGCGCAGTTGATGATCTGCTGGATACGGCTGATATTGGACGCAAAGGTCGCGATGATAATGCGTTTATTTCGGGCGGTGGTGAACAGCTTATCGAAGCTGTCGTTGATCTTTGCCTCGGTGGGCGTGTAGCCCGGACGCTCCGCGTTGGTGCTCTCGGCAAAGAGCGCCAGAACGCCCTCGCTGCCCAGCGCTGCAAAACGGTTGAGGTCGGTGGGCTCTCCCTGCATGGGCGTATAGTCGATCTTGAAGTCGCCGGTGTGTACCAAAACACCCGCGGGGGTGTGCATGGCGACGGCAACCGCGTCGGGGATGCTGTGATTGACGTGTATGAGCTCGATATCGAAGCAGCCGAGCTTGATATGCTCGCCCGCGTTCTTCTTGATAAGTGTGGGCGGTGCGGAGAGGCTGTGCTCACGCAGCTTGTTCTCAATCAGTCCGATCGTCAGCGGCGTGCCGTAGATCGGGACGTTCACCTTCGCGAGCAGATACGGGATACCGCCGATATGATCCTCATGTCCGTGGGTGATGACCACGCCGCGGATCTTGTTGCGGTTCTCCTCCAGATAGGTGTAATCGGGGATCACGAGGTCGACGCCCAGCATATCGCCGTCGGGGAACGCCATGCCGGAGTCGATGATGACGATATCGTCCTGACACTCGAAAACAGTCAGGTTCTTACCGATCTCGTTCAGACCGCCGAGGAACGCCACGCGGACAGAGGGCTTCTCGGGAGCCTTCTTTTTCTTAGGATAGGGCTTCTTTCCTTTTGTGTTGGCGGTCACGGCAGGCTTATAGGACTGCTTTGGCTCCGCCTTATTTTTCTTCGTATTCCGGGGATTTTTCGGTTTGCCCTTCATCATTTGAGTCTTATTCTTTTTTTCGATCAAATCAATACCTCCTTATAGTCTTTTGCTCGGGTAATGAGCTGTATCCGAATTCTCCTTTTACCGTTCGGGAGAACAAAATACGATCGTAATGAATAGCCGATAGGCATACTCCTACTTATACAGAATATATGATACCACATCAAGCGCCCTTAGGTCAAGTGCAGATAACTCAGTATCGGCAGAAAAGCAAATAAAAATGCCCGAAGATCAAAAACCTTCGGGCATTATTCTATAATGGAATTATACGGCTGTTATACCATCAGATCACATACCAGGTCGCTGATCTCGGCGGGGTTTTCGAGGTTCAAGCCGTTGATCAGGCGCGCCTGGGCATAGAGGATCTTGCTGTAATCGGCGAGCTTTTCCTTATCGTTGCCGAAGAGGAACAGCAGCTTATCCTTGATCGGGTGATCCATGTTGATCTCGAGGACGGTCTCCGCCTTGATGTTCTGACCCTCGGTGCCGGGCATCTTGTTGAGGATCTGCTCCATGCCGACGGAGACATTACCCTCGCTGGAGAGGCAGACGGCATGGTTCTTCAGCGTATTGGTATAGCGAACCTTCGCGACCTTATCGCCGATAGACTCCTTCATGAACTTGAACAGCTCCTCGCTGTTGTCGTTCGCTTCCTTGAGCTGCGCCTTCTCCTCCTCGTCGCCTAGGTCGAGGTTATCGGTACAAACATTCAAAAATGCCTTCTTATCATAATCGCGTAGGATCTGGACGCAGAACTCGTCAATATCCTCGGTCAGGTAGAGCACCTCATAGCCCTTCGAAAGCACGCTCTCGACCTGCGGGAGCATGGCGATCTTCTCGGCGGTCTCCCCTACGGCATAATAGATCTTGTCCTGATTCTCGCGGGCACGGTCCACATACTCTTTTAACGTGGTGAACTTGACCTCGCCGGGCTTGGCGTCCGCGGATGTCTTGAAGAGCAGAAGATCCTGGAGCTCCTCACGGTTGGCGCCGAAGGTGGAATAAATGCCCCACTTGAGCTGGGCGCCGAACTCCTTGAAGAACTGCTCGTATTTCTCACGGTCGGATTTCAGCATCTTGCCGAGCTCGGAGGCGATCTTTTTCTCCAGTGCTTTCGCGATGATCTTCAGCTGACGGTCATGCTGGAGCATCTCGCGGGAGATGTTCAGGCTCAGGTCGGCGCTGTCGACCAGACCCTTGACGAAGCTGAAATGATCGGGCAGCAGATCCTTGCACTTTTCCATGATCATGACAGAGCTCGAGTAGAGCTGTAAGCCCTTCTCATAATCACGGCTGTAGTAATCGTACGGTGCGTGGGCGGGGATGAACAGCAGGGCGGTATAGGTGGCGTTGCCCTCGGTAGACTGGCGGATGACCTTCAGCGGCGCTTCATAATCGGCGAACTTCGCCTTGTAATACTCGGCGTACTCCTCATCCTTTACCTTGCTTTGGGGCTTCTTCCAGATCGGGGTCATGCTGTTGAGGGTCTCATCCTCATAGACGTCCTCGTATTCGTTCTCGGTACCCTCCTTGAGCTGACGGTGAGAGGTCAGCATCTTGATGGGATAGCGGATATAATCGCTGTACTTCTTGATCAGCTCGCGGATACGGTAGGTCTCGAGGAACTCGCCGTACTTCTCCTCCTCGGTATCCTCCTTGATGTGCAGGGTGATGACCGTGCCGACTGTGTCCTTATCACAGGGCTTGACGGTATAGCCGTCGGCGCCCGAGGACTCCCAGACAAAGGCTTCGTCAGAGCCGTAGGCGCGGCTCTCGACCTTGATATTGTCGGCGACCATGAACGCGGAGTAGAAGCCTACGCCGAACTGGCCGATGATGTCGATCTTGTCGTTCTTATTCTCCTCGTCGGACTTGAAGTCGAGGGAGCCGGACTTCGCGATGGTACCGAGATTGTTCTCGAGCTCGTCCTTCGTCATGCCGATACCGTTATCGGTAACGGTGAGGATGCGGTTCTCCTTATCGACCGCGAGACGAATCTCGAAGTCGGAGTGCTTGAGACCCACGCTGTCGTCGGTCAGCGAACGGAAATAGAGCTTGTCGATCGCGTCGGAGGCGTTCGAGATCAGCTCGCGCAGAAAAATCTCCTTATGGGTATAGATGGAGTTGACCATCATATCCAGCAGCTTCTTGGATTCAGTCTTGAATTGCTTTTTAGCCATAGTGTATTACCTCTTTTTGATGAACTTCAATTAACTAAGAACTAAGAAAGAAGAAATAAGAACTGTCCCGGAACTAATCCGATATTTCTTATTTCATATTTCTTAACTCTTATTTACATTTTATTATACTCCAATTTTTAGCACTGTCAAGGTGAGAGTGCTAATTCTTTGTAAATTAAATGTGAACCGGATAAGGAAACGCCGCTGAGCATGCACTCAGCGGCGGGCTTATATTTCTAACTCAGAATTAATAAGGCAGATCAACCAGATAACGCTGGATCGCGGTCACGTCAAGGATGTTTCGCTCGCCGTCTCGGTTGAAATCGGAGTAGTACATTGGTTCACGGTTCCACGAGTATAAGTCGATTTTATCATTATCAGGGTAATCACGGATACGGGCGTCACAGCGTTGGATGATAGTCGCATCAATAATCGAGATAACATTGTCGTCGTCCAGATCTCCAAGCGGCTTACCCTCGGTGACGTATTCATCAAACGCTCTTGGAAGTCCGTCGTACTCTTTTGCGACAAGTGAAGCGGCGTCGATGAAATCATCCCGTTCTACGTCATACACTGCGTAACCTGAATCAAAGGGAGCGTAATAATTACTGTGAGAGATCACGCGGTTGCCGAGGATAGCAGTGTAAACAGCAGGCTGGCAAATATCCAATCGGCAGGCGACCAGCACCCAGTCGTTTTTACCGCTTGCATCATAATGATAGTAGCACTCACGATAGGACGCAACGTGCTCATACTGTGTTTCATACTTCTGCTTAAAGCTGCTTTCATAAATATGCCCCGACGCAGGCTGTTCTGCACTCTGCGTCGTTTCAACAGGAGCCAAACTCTCATCATAATCGAGGATCTCTACCTCACTGAACGCCGAGATTGCGTAGACCTGTTCTTTTGTTAAGCTCAGAACAACCATCGGAGAAACAGTACCGCAAAACAAAACATCTTCATCCGATACGCCTGACTTTTCGATAAGCGCTTTATTTCCTGCCGCCTCCATTTCTCCCGCGATCCGGTTATAAACTTTGGAATAGGTATCAACCTCATCCAAGGTCATGCAGGTACCCGCAGTCAATCCACACTCTTCAAAGGTCATACGTTCTATAAGCTCTGCATCATGCTGATAATAGAGCCAAATACCGGTCGATATTTTCTCGCCTTCGGGAAGCTTATCGAGCTGTTCCGCGAGAGCAGAAGTGATTTTCCCATTCTTCTCCTTTGCGAGCACCGTTATAGTCACACAGGATAACAGCAGGGCGATCGAAATCATAATCGACAATACTTTTTTCATGATCTAATTCTCCTTTCGAGCGTATTACATACTGCCCGTTTCTTCACAGCCAGTGTACACTGTTCGTGGTCAGTACATTTCCGTTACTGTCATAAATGATACAATTGAAAACATCTCTCTCCGATCGAAAAGGCACATTGTAGTAAACTGCAAACTCATAAATATAGATATCACAATCTCTATCACTTCCGATCTCTGTCATCAACCTTTCGTCAGCAAACAGCTCATAGCCGCCGAACACCTCTCCGGCTGTACTTTCGATACGGCAATAAACCCTGCGATCTTTGGGAATCTGATTATGCAGAATCGTCGTACTGACTCTCGTAGGAGGCGTCCAAATCCCTTCGGTAGGGTCAAGCCACACTTCAGTTGGATCGTCGGGAACCCACGGCAGCGCTGTCGGGGGCTGAGGATTCCACGAGCCTTGCTTTTCGGTCGGTTTTTCTGTCGGAGGATCGGTAACAGGAGCTATCGGAGCTGCGGTTGGCGCAGTATCGGGGGCGGGCGTCGTATTTTCGGTCAACGGTGAAACGGTGGATTGATTATTATTTACCGTGCTCTGCCGAGCGGGTGCGATAGTGCCGTCGGTCACGGGAGAAGTCGGGGAGATTTCGGGAGCGGAAGTGCTTAGGATCGGCGATTTTGAGGGAGATACCGGCTGTTCGGTGATCGGCTGCGTCGCGGCGGTCGCGCTGTCCGTCGAAGCGGGCTGAACGACAACGGGGGATTTTCCGTCCATGTTCAGGAACAGAGCGGCGCTGACAGCGGTGATCAGGACGATACTCGCGGCTGCTGCGGCGATCCGAACAGCTCGGGTACGATACCCGACCGGCTTATGCTTCGGCTCATCGGGGATCGCCAGCACCTTTTCCCTCAGCTTCTCAGGGACTTTGATATTCTTGACGCTATGGAAGTTGATATTGTTCACGTTTCCTCACCTCCATAAATCTGTTTGAGCTTATCTCGTCCGCGTT
This sequence comes from uncultured Ruminococcus sp., assembly GCA_902785355.1. Taxonomy (GTDB): domain Bacteria; phylum Bacillota; class Clostridia; order Oscillospirales; family Acutalibacteraceae; genus Ruminococcoides. The sequence goes on from CACZYF010000005.1 coordinate 20,854, forward strand.
TCAGGAGCGACATGACCGTTCCTTCCCTTGTATCGAGGATCCCGGCGATCTCTCTGACCTTGTAGCCTTCTTCATAATAGAGGTACAGCACCTCGCGGTATTTGGCACTCAGCCGCATCAGCGCCCAGCTGAGATCGCTGTGATCGTCCGATTGAGGAAGGGGAAGCTCTCCCAGATGATCCAGCGGTACAAAGCGAAGGGAGCGGCGAACGCTCATGCGACATTCGTTGATCGCGACGTGCAGCAGCCACGCTTTCAGATGGTTTTCGTCGGTAAAATCGGGGGATTTCTCATACAGCTTGATGAACGTATTCTGCACGCAGTCGTCGACGTCGGCGTTGCCGCTGAGACGCATCACACAGACAGCGTACACGGTACCGATATACTTATCCACAGTCTGTTCATAGCTGAGCCCTGCATACAACCGATCCATCGTTCATCCCCCTTCACTTACTAAATGCGCGAAGTACACGTTTAATTGCATTGTAATCAATTTTTTACAGAAAGCACATATCAATGTGCGAATATCCCGGCGGAACACGGGACGCTGAGGCACCGTTTCATGCAATTATCACTGACCGCTGTTTGCTAAACAAAAAAGGCTGACAGTCGCCTGTCAGCCCTTGGGTCTTGCAAAAATTACTTGTTAACCGCGTCCTTGAAAGCCTTGCCTGCCTTGAAAGCGGGAACCTTGGAAGCGGGGATCTCGATCTTAGCGTTGGTTCTGGGATCAACACCGGTACGAGCGTTTCTCTCTCTTCTCTCAAAAGTACCGAAACCGACCAGCTGGATCTTGTCGCCGGCAGCGATGGTCTCTACGATGGTGTCGAAGGTAGCGGCTACAGCAGCCTCAGCGTCCTTCTTGGAAATAGCAGCTTTTTCAGCAACAATTGCGATGAGTTCAGACTTTTTCATTTTTTGTTTTCCTCCAATAATTTATTGCGGAAGATTCCGCGTATTTTCTATTTAACTTCTTCCCAAAGGGAATCAATTAACGACGGTTGGGCGGTTTTCATGTCGATACCGCGCTCATGCGCGAGCTCCTCGACTGCGCGAAACCGCTTCGCGAATTTATCGGTAGAGCGGTAGAGCGCCTGTTCGGCGTCCACACCGGCGAATCGCGCGATGTTGACGACGGAGAACAGAAGATCGCCGAGCTCCTCCTCGATCTGCGCCTTGTCGCCGCTCTCGATCGCCCTAAACAGCTCCTGCTGTTCCTCGGGAACCTTTGACGCGGCTTCGGCGGCGTTCTTAAAATCCATGCCGGATTTTGCGGAACGCTTCTGCACCTTCTGCGCACGCATAAGGGCGGGGAGCGACCGCGCTACGTCATCGACAGAGTCGGCGTAGCTCTCCTGCGACTTAGTCTGCATCTTGATGGCGTCCCAATTACGGAGCACCTCCTCGGGCGTCTCGGCGTCAACGCTGCCGAACACGTGCGGGTGACGGATGATCAACTTCTGACAGACGTCGTTACATACGTCGTCAAAATTAAAGCGTCCTTCCTCCTCTTCCATCAAAGAGTGGAAGATCACCTGCATCAGCACGTCGCCGAGCTCCTCTTTGAGCAAGGGGGAATCGCCCTTGTCGATAGCTTCGACTGCCTCGTAGGTCTCTTCGATAAAATTCTGACGGATGCTCTCGTGGGTCTGCACCTTATCCCATGGGCAGCCGTTCGGAGAGCGAAGGATGCGCATAATTCCGATCAGATCAGTAATATTATAGGCGTCCTTGTACTGAAAATCCATAATTTCACTCATTTTATCCATTGGTATTACTATATTACCTTAACAGGTGAAGTTTTTCAAGGATTGTTACAATATTTTTACCTTTTGGCAGCATGGCGATCTCATCCTTGCTGAAGGTGCGCATCAGCATCAGGGCGAGAACATACACGATGACCGCAACGATAACACATGCGACGATGGAAATAAGGTTGCCGGTGAACATGCTGAACAGCTTATAAACGCCGAACGCAGTCGCGGCGCAGATCGCACCGGAGATCAGCGGCTTCAACATCGTATTGACGAAATTCGGCATACAGCCCGAATGACGGATCAAGAGGTACATACCGACGATGAACACAAAGGTGAAGGCGACCAGAGAGCCGACAGCCGCGCCGGTGACATTGATCTCGACAATGCTGACGAAGAGGTAGTTGGTCGCGACCTTGATGACCATGGCGATGGTACACAGGATCAGCGGCAGATGAACCTTACCGAGGCTCTGCAGCATGCTCATGACGGGCGTAGACGCCGCGACAACGATGCACGAGAAGCCCATGATGCTCAGGATCGAGGCGGAGACGTCGCCCTCGAAGCCGCCGCCGTAGAGCAGGGTGATGATCGGCTTTGAAAGCGCGAACAGCGACAGTCCCGCCGGCAGGGTGAACATCATCGTCATCTTCAATACGGTCTCGATGCTCGTCTTGAGCTCCTTCTTATCACCGGAGCTGTAAGCGGCGGTAACGTTCGGCAGCGCCGAGGTACCGAAGACCTGGGTGACGGTCGTCACGAGCTGCATCAGCGGCAGGGCGTTCGCAAAGCAGCCCCACAGCGAGGTGTGCAGCGAGATCTCCTCCGTACCCACGGGATGTACCATGTGAGAGAGCTTCTCGGCGTACTGAGAGCCGAACTGTGCGACCAGCAGATCGCCGTTGGTCAGGCTGGTATGATACAGCACGTTCTGGATGACCACCGAGTCGATGGTGGTGGAGATATTCATGATAAACGCCGACAGGATGATCGGTACGGCGGTTTTGATCAGGATCTTTAAGGTTTCCTGCTGGGTACGGGCGTCGACGGAATCATGCATCATCTCGTCGGTGACCATAAACTTGTGCTTGCTGTAGTAGATACGCAGGAAAAGGAACGCGAACAGTGACCCCAGCGCGATACCCGCGATCGCCGCGGCGACCGAATAAGCGAGCAGAGTCTGCATGGCGTTCTGGGGGGTGTCAAAGGTCTTGCCGAATACGGTGCCTGACGCGGAAAACTCGGACATACCGAACTTCATGACGAGGTAGCCGAGCGTCAGACCGCTGACGACCTTGACCAGCATCTCCACGACCTCAGAGCAGGCGGAGGGGAACATGTTGCGCTGACCCTCGTAGTAGCCGCGATAGATCGACACCAGACACCCAAGGAATACCGCGGGCGATAAGGTCATCATCGCGTACAGAGAAAGCGGCTGCTTGATGATCGAGACATAGACGAAGCTGATACCGATCATCAGGGCAAAGCACACCAGACCCATGACGATGAACAGGCGCTTGGATGTCTTATGGATGACCGCTACGTCCTTGTAGCGTTTCTGGGCGACGCTCTCGGCGATCAGTCGAGATACCGCGATCGGAAAGCCCGCCGTCGCCAGCGCGAACAGCGGCGTATAGACCTCATAAGCGTTGCTCAAAAGCCCCTGACCGACGCTGCCCATCGAGAAGCCGGCGATATCATCGTAACCCGCGTACATGCGGTACAGGAATATCTTGTAGAACATGCCGAGCAGCTTGACGACGACCATGCTGACGGTCATGATCAAGGCGCCCTTGACAAAGGTTTTTGACGTATTCTTACTTAAACTGTCGTTATTCATTCAATCACTCCATTTACTGTTATCCGCCGGGGATAACAACAATCGACAGATCGGATATTCTGACTAAAGAGGTATTTTAGCACAGGTAAAAGGATAATTCAACCGTGCGGAGAATTATTCGTTGTATTCACCATAAAAAGATTTCACGCGCTGCTTGCGCTGTAACAACTCGTCAAAGCGGCTGATATATTCATACGGATATTTGAAGTTGAATATGCGCTCGAGATAGTCGGATGCGGTATCGCGCAGCTTGGTCACAGCACCCGCCCCGCAGGCGAGGATCGAGTGGGTCTCCTCCATGATGTACACGTTGTAGGGGCTGAAATACCCGGGCTTTGCCCAGCCGATATTCTCCAGATTCGAGAGCATCTTGCTCTGACGGTAGAGGTAGTACGGCTCATAGCCGCCGTCGGTCAGCTGAGCGGAGGCATAAGCGAGCATCCGCGCCGTGTATGCCTGCTCCCGTACCGCGTCGGCGGAATTAAGGCGGGCAGAGCGTTTGACGGCGAGCGTATGAACAGTCACGCTCTCAGGGTCAAGCTCACGGATGATGCTAATGGTGCGCTCGAAGCTCTCGGGCGTATCGGTGGTTAGCCCTGCGATCAGATCCATGTTGATGTTGTCAAAGCCCAGCTCCCGCGCGAGACGAAAGGCGTCGATTGTCTGCTGTGAATTATGCTTGCGGCCGATATGCTCCAGCACACTGTCGTTGAAGGTCTGGGGATTGATCGAGATACGGGTGACGGCATGCTTTTTCAGCGCCGTCAGCTTCTCCCGCGTAACGGTATCGGGACGGCCCGCTTCGACCGTGAACTCCGCGCAGCGGCTCATGTCGAAATCCGCCTCGATCTCACTGAGCAGAAGATCGAGCTGTTCGGCAGTAAGGGTCGTGGGCGTACCGCCGCCGATATAGACGGACTCCAGCCGCAGATCAAGCTCCCGCGCAAGCTCCGCCGTATAACGGATCTCGCCGAGCAGCAACGGGATATAATCCTCAATCAGCTTCTTTGCTTTCTCGACGCTCTGGCTGACAAAGGAGCAGTAGCTGCACCGAGTCGGGCAGAACGGGATGCTGACGTACAGCGAGAAAGAGCGCTTACCGGAGCGTTTGATGATCGCTCTCTGATTATGACGAACGGTTTTAGCCAGCTCGGTCTTTTCTGCGCTGACGAGAAGGGTGTCGCGGAAATATCGCTCTGCTTCCTCTTCCCCGTCCTTATCGGCGAGCCGCGAAAACAGCTTGATCGGCCGCACGCCGGTCAGGATTCCCCACGGCAGCTCGCGGTGATAATGCGCCGAGAGCAGTCGGTAGAGCAGGATTCCCATCTGCAGCTCGTCATCATCGCTCAGCGGAGCGGACAGTTCCCCGCGCTCACCGTCTGCACATAATTCTACCCTGACCTCGTCATAAACGGAGGTCAGGATATAAGGCGCTTCAAGAGTATTCCATTGGTGTATTACCGTGACTTCTTCGGTAAAGAGGAAGGCACGGCATAGATTTTCCATTTCATAATGGAACTTGTGGTTGTCGATATATAGATTCATAATTCGGTGAACGGTGAACAGTGAATGGCGGCGGGTGGGCTTCGCCCACAACCAATTGATCATACTTCCTACTATCAATCCGAAACGCGTCAGTGTTTCCCTTCACTGTTATCTGTTATCTTATTGCATATACGGGTTGTACTTTCTTTCCTGATTCAAGGTAGTGAACATATCATGTCCCGGGAACACGCGGTAGTCGCCGTCGAGATCCCTGAGCCGCTCGATCGACTTCATCATATCCCTCATGCTCGAGGTCGGGAAGTCGGTGCGCCCGATGCTCGTGCAAAACAGCGTATCGCCCGAGAAGATACAGTCATCCACGATATAGCATCCGCTGCCCATCGTATGGCCGGGCGTCAGGAGAAAACGTATCTCACTCTCACCCAGTATAACGATATCGCCGTCCTTGAGCGGACGATCAACGGTGAAGGGCGGGATGGCCAAGCCATGCTTCTTTGAGAGATTATAGCTCGGCTCAGAGATGAGCAGGAGTTCCTTCTGCGCCGCGCATACCGTCGGATGATAACGCTCGCATAGCTCCGCCACACCCAAAACATGGTCATAATGACCGTGGGTCAGCAGGATATAGTCGAGCTTTCCGCCTCGGCGGTCGATCTCGGAGATGACCGCGTCGCTGTGGTCGCCGGGGTCGATGACCGCCAGCGCACCGCTCGCCTCATCCTCTATCAGGTAACAGTTGGTGCCGATCATGCCGACAACATCATAATCTATCTTGATCATTTCTTCAATTCCCCGCTGTCGAGAATAATGGTAACGGGTCCGTCGTTGAGCAGTTCGACCTTCATATCCGCGCCGAAAACGCCCTTGCCGACGTTTGTTACGCCCGCATCTATAATTCTTTTACAGAAATATTCATACAGTTCATTCGCGGTATCGGGCTTTGCCGCGCCGAAGAAGTCGGGACGTCTGCCCTTGACGCAGTTGGCACATAAGGTAAACTGCGATACCACCAGCGCCGAGCCGCCCGTCGTCAGAAGGGACAGGTTCATCTTATCGTCGCTGTCGCTGAAGATACGCAGGTTCGCGATCTTATCCGCGAGCACCTCGGCGTCACGGCGGGTATCGCCCTCGGCAACACCCAACAGGATCAGCAGACCGCCGTCGATCGCGGAGATCCGCTCCCCTTCTACGGTCACGCTCGCGCGCGTCACGCGCTGGAGCACTGCTTTCATAATATATCACTCTTTCTGTCGGAAAAACATAATAAAAGGAAGCCCCGTCAAATTCTGGTGATGGAAACGATGCCGTTGATCTGAGCGAGGTGCGCCATCACGGAACGCAGGTGATCCATGTTGTTGATCTCGATCGTCACGGTGACCATCGCCTGATTATCCTTGAGCTCGCGGGAGTTGAGCATGTGGATGAAGATACGCATGTTGGAGAGTTCACGAGTCACGTCTGCAAGGAAGCCGGTACGGTCGTTACAGACGATCTCCAAGGTGCTCTGGAAGGACTCGTTGATCTCCTCGTCCCAGTGAGCGTTGACCCAGCGCTCGGGCTCCTCACAGGCGGATAGATCGGCGGGAACGTTGGTGCAGGTGCGCTTGTGGATGGACACGCCGAAGCCGCGTGTGATATAGCCGATGATCTCATCCCCCGGCAGCGGATTACAGCAGCGGGAGAACTTGATCAGGCAGTCGTCGAGTCCCTCGACGGTCACGCCTGAGCCGACATGCTTCTTGCGCTTGGAAGTGCGTTCCTCGTTGATGGGCTGCGGCGCTTCCTCGGACTTCTTATACTTCTTGGTATAGATCTCCTTGACGCGGGGCATGATCTTCCAGAGCTGGATGCCGCCGTAGCCGATGGATGCGTAAAAGTCGTCGAGAGAATTGCAGTAGTGGCGCTGGATGATCGGCTGCAGGCACTCCTCGAGATCCTCATCGGCGAACTGCATACCCGCTTTCTTAAGCTCGTGCTCAAACATCGACTTGCCTTCGGCGATATTCTCTTCACGGCGTTCCTTCTTGAACCACTGACGGATCTTGGATCGGGCGGAGTTGGTCTTGACGATCTTGAGCCAGTCACGCTTGGGACCGGTACCCTCCTTCTGGGTCAGGATCTCAACGATATCGCTGCTCTTGACCTTGTAGTCGATCGGTACGATACGTCCGTTGACCTTTGCGCCGACCATTCGGTTGCCGACGCCGGAATGAATGGCGTAAGCCATATCGATCACGGTAGAGCCGGCGGGCAGATTGATGATATCGCCCTTAGGCGTAAAGACATAGACCTCGTTTTGAGAGAGGTCGTACTTGATGGTTTTGACGATCTCGGTCTTGTCGTCGGAGGCGTTCTGCTCCTCCAGGACCTGACGGATCCAGTTCAAATTCTCGTCAAAGCTGTCCTGTTTTCCGCGCAGCTTGAGCTTGTATTTCCAGTGAGCCGCGATACCGTATTCGGCGGTATGGTGCATCTCGTAGGTGCGGATCTGAACCTCGAAAGGGATGCCGTTCTTGTCGAAAACGGTGGTATGCAGGCTCTGATACATATTCGATTTCGGCGATGCGATATAATCCTTGAAGCGGTTTTGCACCGGGGTGAAGATATCATGGACAATACCCAGCACGTTATAGCAGTCGGCGATGGTATTGACGATCACGCGCACGGCGAAGACGTCGAAGATCTGATCGATCTCACGCCCCTGCATAATGGTCTTACGGTAGATAGACACCACCGACTTCACCCTGCCCGAGATCGTGACATGCGGGATGGAGAAGCCGATCTTTTCGAGGATCTTTCGTTTGATCTGCTCGATAAAGGCGTTGCGCTCATTTTCGGTGAGCTGCAGCTGGCGCTCGATCTCGGCATATCCGATAGGATCAAGGTAACGCATGGAGAGATCCTCCAGCTCATCCTTGATCGCCTTCATGCCGAGGCGGTGCGCGATCGGCGCATAGACCTCCATGCACTCGAGCGCTTTGTCGCGGCGCTTCTGCTCCTTGACGCACTCGATGGTGCGCATATTATGGACGCGGTCGGCGAGCTTGACGATGATCACGCGGATATCGTTGCTCATCGCGATCAGCATTTTACGGACGTTCTCCGCCTGCCGCTCCTCCCGGTCGGTATAGACGATCTTGCTGATCTTGGTCAGTCCGTCGACGAGATTCATAACGTCCTCGCCAAAGCCGGCCTTCACCTCATCAAGCGTAACGGCGGTATCCTCGACGGTGTCGTGAAGGAGAGCCGCGACGACGGAATCGGTATCCATGCCCATCTCGGCGACGATACACGCGACGGACGTAGGATGCAGAATATACGGTACGCCGGAAACGCGCCGCTGGTCGCCGTGAGCGAGGTTGGCGAACTCATATGCTTTTTTGATCTTACGCTTGTTGTACTTGACGCTGCTCTTATCGATCAAATACATCAACTCGTCAAAGTCTTGATAATGAACGACGTCATTCATCCGCGCTCACCTCCCTTAGCTTCTTTATGATAACGGATGTGTTCAGATCGACCTTACCGCCGACCTCACACATCTTGATTTCAAAATCATACATTCCCTCGAAGATTTGAATCAAGCCGAGCTCGTTCATACACTCGAGGATAACTCTCAGCTTACCGTATCCGATATTCGAATCAAGGCGATACATCAGCGCGTCGAAGGAATAGCGAAAGCCTTTATTCGACCGCAGAAAACGGTAAGCAACAGCGAACTCCTGACGGTCGGGGATCAACGACCGCGCCTCGGCGGGTGAGATCAGATCGCCGCGGCAAAACCGTTCAAATAATTCTTTTGAAGAAATAATCTTATCTTCATCCAATCCCGAAAAACGCATGTCGCGGACGACAACGGACAGGCTCTCGGAATTATTATAATGATTGATATCCAGCGTGACAGCCAGATCGACAATGTCTCCCGGCTGATAAGGAAACTCCGCAAGCGTCGTAGAAAAACGAAGGGCATAAACAGTGCTGTTGCCCCTGGAAAGCGTCAGTCTGAGGTGCTTGCCGCCGCCCATCTCTCGAATATCCTTGAGGGTCATGTTGAACAGTCCGAACAGCGGAGTCGGATTATCGGCGCCGTAAGGCTCCATCAGACTCAGCCCGCGGGCAAGGTCAACGTTCAGCTGAGCGGGATTGAGCTTGCAGTCCAGCTGCAAAGTCGGCACGGGGATCGGATGCTGTTCGGCATAGGCGTTGATACGCTCGATAAAAAGCTCGATGTTCTCTCTACGAATACCGAACCCAACCGCCATCGGATGACCGCCGCACTGGTCGAGCAGATCCTCGCACGAGAACACCGCGTCGATCAATGAGAATCCGGAAACGGAGCGTCCCGAGGCGCGGCAGATATCGCCGTCGAGCGAGATAACGATAGCCGGCTTGGCGTAGACCTCCTTGATGCGTGAAGCGACGATGCCGATCACACCCTTGTGCCAGCCGTCGCCGTAGACGACGATGATTCGGTTATTCACGATGGACGGTTCCTCACGGATCATATCGTCAATATCGGAGAGGATCTCACGCTCGATACGCTGGCGTTCGGTGTTGTCTTTGCTGAGCTCCGCGGCGATATCGGCGGCATATTCCTCGTCATCAGTCAGGAGCATGGTAACAGATTTCTTCGAAAGGCCCAGTCTGCCGCCCGCGTTGATACGCGGTACAAGGGTAAAGCTGAGGTTACCGGCTGATAGCTGCTTTCCGCTGAGTCCCGCGTCCTCTATAAGGGCGGCGATGCCCAGCCGGTCGCCGTTATTGATATGGCGCAGACCGTTCTTGACCAGCACGCGATTCTCACCTCGCAGAGAAACGATATCGCCGACGGTACCGATCGCGGCAAGGTCGGAGTAATTCTCCAGCAGTCCCTCCACATCGGCATACTCGCCCTCGATTGCCTGTACCAGCTTAAAAGCGACGCCGACACCGGATAATTCTTTAAAAGAACTATTGCAATCGGGGCGGTGCAGGTCGATCACGGCGACCGCGTCAGGCAGTACATCCGGTACGGCATGGTGATCGGTGATTACGGTATCGATACCGAGGCTGTTCGCGTAATCCACCTCGTCTACCGCCGCAACGCCGTTATCGACGGTAACGATCAGGCTGACGCCCTGCTCATACAGGCGCCCGACGGCACCTTTATTCAGTCCGTAGCCCTCCTTTTCACGGGAAGGGATATAATACATTGCGTTAGCGCCGATGTCGGAGAGATAGGAGTACAAGAGAGCCGTAGCCGTTACGCCGTCGGCGTCAAAATCGCCGTAAACACAGATGCGCTCACCGTCCTCGATCGCTGACTGTATCCTTTCGACCGCGTTATCCATATCCTTGATCTCGAAGGGCGAGGCGGTGAGCGTTTCGTTCGACAGGTAGTCGATGATCGAAGCCTCATCACTGATCCCTCGGATATCCAGCAGCATGGCGATCAGCATCGGCAGATCATAGCGCTGAGAAATGGCTACCGCGTTATTCTTATTCAGTTTTCTGGTAATCCATTTCTTCATGACGGCTCCTTTCTTTATATTAAAAGTAGTTTTTTACGTTATATTATGGGTTTATACATTCCTTGCTGCCTGCAGCAGTTCCCTCGCGTGGTTGCGGGCGCTGTCGGTGATCTGCTCGCCGCCCACGATCCGCGCAAGCTCCTCTACCCTGCCGTCGTCATCAAGCGGAGAAACATGGGTGAAGGTGCGGTCGTCGTGTACCTCCTTGCTGATATAAAGGTGGTTATCGGCAAAGGCGGCGATCTGCGCCTGGTGGGTCACGCAAAGCACCTGACGGTCGCGGGAAAGCTGACTGAGCTTTTTTCCGACCCTGTCGGCGGCTGATCCGGAGATACCGGTGTCGATCTCGTCAAAAATCAGCGTCTGGACAAAGTCCGCGCGGGACAGCACAGTCTTGATCGCGAGCATCATACGCGACAACTCGCCGCCGGAGGCGATCTTGCTGACAGGCTTAGGCTCTTCGCCGGGATTAGTGGAAATCAAAAACTCAAGCTTGTCGATTCCGCGTGAGTTCAGCTCGACCTCGTCGTGTTGAATCGCCAGTCGGACATTCGGCATTTGCAGAAACGCCATTTCGCGTTCCACACTGCCGCGAAAGTCCTCGCAAACCTTTTTACGAATCTCAGATATTTCTTTTGCGGAATTATAAGCGCTATGATACAAATCATCCCTGCGGCGCTCCAGCTGTTCGCGGTTGTAAGCGTAATCCGTCAGAGATTTTAATTCTTTTTGAGCATTATCCAGATAAGCGAGCATCTCTTCCTCGGTGTCGCCGTACTTGTGACGCAGACGGTAGAGCAGGTCGAGACGCTCCTCGATCTCCTCGAGCCTTCCGGGGTCGGCGTCGATGTCATCCATCGCGCTCTCCAGCTCGCGGGAGATATCCTGCAGCTCATATAAAGCGGAGGACAGGCGATCGGAAGCACCCTCGAGCGAGGAAAGATAACGCGAAGCGTTCATCACCGACGTCGATGCGTCGTCAAGCATGCGCAGAGCGCCGTCGACCTCGTCGTCACCGTCCAGCGCGATACGCGCGCGCATCAGCTCCTTCGCGATCTTCTCGCGATTTTGCAGGGCGTTGCGCTCCTCGGTAAGGCTGTCGTACTCGCCGATGGTGATATCCGCGTCCTCGAGCTCGGTGATCTGAAAGGTCAGCAGGTCGATCCGCCTGAGGCGCTCCGACTCATCGGTATCAGCGGAGGAAAGCTCCTCCTCCACCGATCTTAACTCACGGTAGAGCTTCCGATAGGCGGAAAGCCGCTCGGCGATATCCGCCAATGCGTCGATATAGACGATGTGCAGGGTGGGATTCATCAGTTCGAGGTTATCGTTCTGGCCGTGGATATTGATAAGGTACTCGCCGATCTCTGCGAGCGCTGAGACGGTGGCGGGGCGGGAGTTGATGCGGCAGGTGTTTTTACCCGAGGCGCTGAGCGAACGCGAGAGGATCAGCGTTCCGTCCTCCGCTTCGTAGCCCATCATGCCGAGCTTTTTCAAAGCAAGCTCGGAAAGCTCCTCAAAGGTCGCGCTGACAAAGGCTGCGTCCGCTCCCGAGCGGATCATCCCGCGGGAGGAGCGCTTGCCGAGCACGGCGTTGATCGCGTCGATCACGATACTCTTACCCGCACCGGTCTCGCCGGTAAGGACGTTGAGCCCCTCGGTAAAGTCGATATTCGATTTTTCGATGACTGCGATGTTCTCGATGTAAAGGTTAGTCAGCATAAAAGACTTCCTTTGTGTTTGATGTATATAGTCGCTTCAAAAGCGGATCTCACTTATGCAAGATAACGGTTGAAGTCCTCGGTACACTTCTGAGCCGCCTCGATATCCTTACAGACGACCATGATGGTATCATCACCCGCGAGAGTGCCGACGATCACATCGAAGGACATCATATCCAGCGCCGCGCAGGCAGCCTGCGCCATGCCGCTGAAGGTCTTGACGACAACGATATTCATCGCTGTCTCAACCGAGATAACCGATGACGAGAAAATGGTATGGAAGTTGTTTTTTGCTCCCTTCTCAGCGCTGGGTGACGCCTGGTAGCGATACTTGCCGTCAGCCAGCAGGGTTTTGGTCAGGCGGAGCTGCTTTATATCGCGCGAAACTGTAGACTGGGTGACGTCATAACCGTCTGCGCGCAGATAATCGATCAGTTCCTCCTGCGTGGTGATCGGGTACTTGTTGATCAGTTCCAGAATCTTATTGTGTCTTGTCGTTTTCATGTGCTTAGATCTCCTTTAGTTTTTCGCTGAGAAGGGTGTAAAAATTTTTCTCTTTTAGAATTATTAACGATAATTTCATCGGTGATTTTCTCACCGTAATTATATCGTCGGAGGATAAGGGGATATGGTTTTGACCGTCAACCGTGAGATAACAGTTGAACTCAGCCGACGGATAAGACCGCGCGTACAGCACTGTATTGCCGCCGAATACGACGGGGCGGGTGGAGAGTGCGTGAGGACAGATGGGATTCAGCAGAATACAGCTCATATCGGGCTCGATCACAGGGCCGCCCGCCGAGAAGGAGTATGCCGTAGAGCCCGTGGGGGTTGCGAACAGCATGCCGTCCGCGCGATAAGAGATAATGCGCTCACCGTCAGCCTCGACCGTATAGTCGACCATGTTCGCCAGCGTATCGCGGTGGAGGACAGCTTCGTTGACAGCTGTATAACGCTGTTCCCCGCCGTTCTTCGTAACAGTGATATCCAGCAGCATGCGGCTTTGGATGCGGTATTCGCCGGTGATCAGCTTACCGAGCTCGTCGAGCTCGTCGGGCTCGATATTGGCGACGAAGCCGATCCGCCCGAGGTTGATACCCAACAGCGGCTTGCCGTAGAGCGCGGCAAGCTTCGCGTGGTGGATGATCGTGCCGTCGCCGCCGACCGTAACGGTGATATCACAGTCACGGATGATCTCATCGGCGGTGTCAGCTACCGTCGTTCCAACAACCGGACAGTCGGCGCAGGTCAATACCTCGGCGCCCGCTTCTGTCAGAACGGATACGACGCGCTGTGCCGTCTCGAGCGCATGCTTTTTACTTTTATTGACGATCAATGACGCTTTCATATGATTCAGTCCAGTTCGTTATGTGACGCCTCGACAACCTCTGCGGCAGTTACCGTAAGAAGATTCTCGGGTTCGTCGCTTTTTTTGATGTGTAAGAGGTATTCGATGTTGCCCTGCGGCCCTTTGATCGGCGAGTAATCGAGTCCCAGAACGGAGAAACCGTTATCAATGCAGAATCCGATGATCTCATCGACGACAGACGCATGCACCTTCTTGTCACGGACAACGCCGTTCTTTCCGACGTGCTCGCGTCCCGCTTCAAACTGCGGCTTGATCAAGCATACGCCCTCGGCGTCAGCGGCACAAATGCCCCGCGCCGCGGGGAGGATCAGCTTCAAGGAAATAAACGCAACATCTACGGAGAAAAAGCCGATCTCCTCGGGAACCTGCTCATGGGTCACATAGCGCATATTGGTGCGTTCTAAATTAACGACGCGCTCATCGTTGCGAAGCTTCCACGCGAGCTGACCGTAGCCGACGTCGACGGCATAGACCTTGCTCGCGCCGTTTTGCAGCATGCAATCGGTGAAGCCGCCGGTCGACGCGCCGATATCCATCGTGACCTTCCCGTCAAGCGTGATCGGGAATACCTGCATCGCCTTCTCGAGCTTGTAGCCGCCGCGCGAAACGTAGCGCAGGTGATTGTCACGCACCTCGACAGCGGCGTTCTCATCATAATTGGTACCGGCTTTATCCGCCTTTTGGTTATTGACGTAGACGCAGCCGGACATGATGACCGCCTTCGCCTTCTCACGGCTCTCAAAGAAACCTTTCTCTACCAATAATACATCCAGTCGTTTCTTCATAAGCGCCTCACCCGATCGCCGCCGCCATGCTCTCTGCGTCCAACCCGAGGGCTTTCAGCGAGCTTTGCACTGCGGCGTGCTGTACATAAATATTGTCGACAGCCCTGACGTGATAATGACCGTCATAGCCGATTTCTTCAAGCTGATCGCGCAGTATATCGGCAACAGAGCCGCTGCGTATCCCTTCTTCAAAGAAGAAGATATTCCGAAAAGCCTTTGCCTCTTCAACCGCCTGATGATCGATCGGCTTGATGCGGCAGAGCTTGAGGATGCAAACGTCCCTGCCCCGTTCCTTGAGCATGCGCTGCGCCTTCAGCGCCTCGCTGAACAGTCTTCCGTAAGTCACGATCAAGGTATCGCCGCCGTGACCGCCGAAAAACTCGTAGTTGATATTTTCAAGGGAATAGCCGTCGGGCTTCTCTCCCTCTCCCCCGCGCGGATATCGTACAGCAGCCAGACCCTCGGTATCATAAAGCGCGGCGGTCAAAGCATTCTCAACGCCGTCGAAATAACAGGGAGAGTAAACGGTGACGTCGGGGATGCTGTTAAGCATCGAAACATCAAAAAGCCCCTGATGGGTCTCGCCGTCCTCGCCGACAACGCCGGCACGATCGATCGCGAGCACCAAATGCGCTCCCTGCATAGACGCGTCATGGATCATCTGATCATAGCCGCGCTGCAAAAAGGTAGAATAAACCGCGAACACGGGCAAAAGCCCGCTCAGCGCCAGACCGGACGCAAAGGTCACCGCATGTTCTTCGGCGATGCCGACGTCGAAAAAGCGATCCTTATACAGCTTGGAGAAATCCATCAGCCCGGTTCCGGTACGCATGGCGGCAGTAACGGCACAGACGCGCTCATCGTTCGCCGCAAGCTCACAGAGCTTGTGACCGAAGACAGCGGAAAAGCTCTCTTTCGCGCTGACCGGCTCGCCGGTGTCGATATCAAAAGCTCCTACACCGTGGTAGGAGGCGGAATCGTCCTCCGCGAATTTGTAGCCCTTGCCCTTCTTGGTGACAATGTGCAGCAGAGCGGGATCTTTGCTCCGTTTTACGGCGTTGAGCGCCATGACGAGTTCCTGCATGTTGTGACCGTCGACCGGTCCGTAATAGGATAATCCGAGCTTATCGAAGATCGTGTGGCGGTAGAGCACATGCTTCACCTTAGCTTTAGAGCGCTTGAGTACAGAGCTGATCGGTCTGCCGAGCAGCGGAACACGGGAAAGTACCTTTTCGGTACCGCTCTTTAATCGCAGGTACCACGGCTGCATGCGGATCGAGCCGAGGTAGCGCGCCATCGCGCCGACGTTCTTGCTGATCGACATGCGATTATCGTTCAGGATGATGATAAAATTCTTATTGTGCTGACCGGCGTTGTTCAGACCTTCATAAGCCATGCCTCCGGTCAGGGATCCGTCGCCGATAACAGCGATCGTATAGGAAGGATCTCCCAAAAGCTGTTTTGCCTTCGCGATACCCAGCGCCGCTGAAATAGAAGTGGATGCGTGACCGGCGTTGAAAGCGTCGCAGGGGCTTTCGTTCCGCTTCGGAAAGCCCGACAGCCCGCCCTCACGGCGGATCGTGTCGATCTCACTGTAGCGGCCGGTGAGCATCTTATGGGTATAGCTCTGGTGTCCGACGTCAAAGACGATGCTGTCCGAAGGGCAGTCAAAAACACGATGCAGCGCCACGGTCAGTTCAACCACACCGAGGTTCGACGACAGATGACCGCCGTTGACCGATACGATATCGATGAGCTTCTCTCTGATCTCGGAACAGAGCTGATCGAGCTGATCCTCTTTAAGCGCCTTAACGTCAGCGGGAGATTCAATTGTTTCTAAAATCTCATATGACATAATCAAATAATAAGTTTATGCGACAGGTTTGCCTGAGGTTCTGCCGCGTTATTTTTTTCTGTTTGCCAGACGGACGGCAAAATCCGCCAGATCGGATGTATCGCCGTCAAATGCGTCGAGCGCTTTGATCGCTTCTTCGGTCAGCTCGCCGACGAGCTCGCGGCAGCGATCGATCCCCAAGAGGGACATGAAGGTGTTCTTCTCGTTATCCGCGTCGGAGCCGATGGGCTTCCCCAGCTCCTCGGCGGTCGACGTAACGTCGAGAATATCGTCAACGATCTGGAAGGCAAGTCCGATCGCGTGCGCATAGCGCTCGGCGGCGCCGATCTGCTGCTCGGATGCACCCGCAACGATACACCCCATCATGCAGGCGGCTTCGATCAGGTTGGCGGTCTTCTTCTCCTCCATCAGCTGAACGGTCTCGATATCAACGTGCCGATGCTCGATACTCAGATCGATCGTCTGACCGCCCACCATACCGAGTACACCGGATTTTTCGGACAGTACTCGCGCCGCGCGGGCGGCTCTGTCGCCGCCGACGGCGGCAACGGACAGATTACCGAGCATCGTCATATACGCCATACTCTGCAGGGCGTCACCCGCCAGAAGCGCGATATCCTCGCCGTAGACCTTATGATTCGCGGGCTTACCACGGCGGTAATCGTCATCATCCATACACGGCATATCGTCGTGGATCAGGGAGTAGGCATGAACCATCTCCACCGCACAGGCAAAGGGCATCGCTTCTTCAACGGTGCCGCCGCACAGCTCAGCGAAAGAGAGCGTCAGCGAAGGACGCACACGCTTACCGGGCAGGAGCAGAGAGTAGCGAACCGCGTCCAACAGTTTTTGTTCTTTATAATTCCCTGTGGGAATATATCCTTCAAGAGCGGCTTCGATCGCCGCGACATAATTCTTCATCTTATTCCTCGGTTAGCGACTCGCCGTTCTTCTCAAGCTCGGCGATCCGCTCATTTATATCGGTGATCTTGACTTTGCTGTCATTGAGCTTGCGTCGACAGAGTACCACAAGCTTACACGCCTGCTCGTAAAGCTCGATACTCTCGTCAAGCTTGGTGGCGGGGTCCTCCAGCTTTGTGACAAGCTCGTTCAAGGCTTCGTAAGCCTGTTCAAAGTTCATCTCGTTATAATCCTTCATCATGAATCCTCTTCCTCCGCCATGCGGATAATCTTCTCGAGCCGATGGTTCACGCCGCTGCGTGAGATCGGCGGGTCGAGCATCGCGCCCAGCTCGCGCAGGGTCAGCTCGGGGTACTCGTAGCGCAGCTCTGCTACCGCCTTGAGCTCGTCGGTCAAGAGATTGATCCTGCCGTTCTTCCTGAGCTTTTTGATCGCCTTGATCTGCCGCGCCGACGCGGAAGCCGTCTTCTGCAGATTCGCGATCTCGGAATTAGCGCGGCGGTTCGCGGTGTTACGCACCTGCTTGAGCGCTTTGGTGCCCATGATGTTCATCGACGCCACCACCGCACCCATATAGGTCAATAGATCGGTGATCTGCTCGCTGTCCTTGATATAGGCGATGTAAGTGCCGCCGCGGGAGAGAAACTTTGCCCGGATATCACAGTCGGGGATCTCGCTGATGATACGGCAGATATCCATGCATAAGTTGCGATGGCTGACGGCGATCTCAAGGTGATAGCCCTTTTCAGGGTCGGTCACGGAGCCTCCGGCGAGAAACGCGCCGCGGATAAAGGCGCGCTGCTCATCCTCATCGTCGATGTTAGCGCGGTTCACTCGCAGATTGACCTCGTGCTCATCATGACCGTAGCGTTCATAGATCTTGCGGCATTTGTCGGGAGAAGTCACGACGGCGGTATAGTTTCGATTTTTCCCGGATTCGCCGCGCATCGGAGCGGTAACCTCACACTTCGCCTTAAACAGCTTATTCAGTAAAAAGATGAAATGCGAAAAGGTGTGTTCGTTCTCGGTCTTGAAAACGATGCTCTTCGGGCTGAACTCCCGCGAGAGCAGCAGCATCGCATACAGCTCGCTGTATTGGAGCGATACGCGGGTCGAGAGCTTCTGACAAATTTCGCGTTTTGTATCGGTTGAAAATGACATTTATTCAATGAGGAATCAGGAATGAGGAATGAGGAATTACAAGAGATCATGCTAAGATCCCGTTGTCAATCTCATTTAAACGTTTATAATTCCTAACTCCTAACTCCTAATTTCTAATTATTTACGCTTTCCAGATATCTCGGTGGTGGATGGACGACTTCAAGCCGTTCTCTGCAAAATGGAGATTGAGCAGACGCGCAACCGTAACGGAACGGTGCTTACCGCCCGTGCAGCCGACGCCGATGACCAGCTCGCTCTTGCCCTCCTGCTGATACAGCGAAACGGTGTAGTCGAGAAAATCATATAATTTCTGCACAAATTGACCGGTGACCTCAAAGCCGAGGATATAGTCCCTTACCGGTTCATCGAGACCGGTAAGCGGTTTAAGCTCTTTGACATAGAAAGGGTTGGGCAGGCAGCGCATATCGAACACCAGATCCGCTTCGGGCGGGATCCCGTACTTGTAGCCGAAGGAGATACAGGTGATCAGCATGGCGTCGCCCGCTC
The DNA here is from genome assembly GCA_902785355.1 of uncultured Ruminococcus sp. Taxonomy (GTDB): domain Bacteria; phylum Bacillota; class Clostridia; order Oscillospirales; family Acutalibacteraceae; genus Ruminococcoides. Next base: position 39,783 of record CACZYF010000005.1, read on the forward strand.
CCGCGGTGAACAGCGTGGTCACGCGTTCCTTGAGCTCGCCGGGCGCCATGAGAGTCGTATCGATGACGTAATCCGCCATCGTCTTGACGTTCTTCATCAGCTCAGCCTCGAGACCGACCGCCTCTTCAACAGAGCCCGAGACAATCTCACCGATCAGCGGGTGCTTGCGGCGCGTCTCCTTGAAACGAACAATGAGGGTATCCTGCTTTGCGTCGAGAAACAGTATCTTGAATCGCTTACCTTCCGCGTGAAGCTTGCTAATAACGTCAGCTATATCGGCGAACATCTCGCCAGAACGAGCGTCGGCGACAACAGCGACCTGCTTCATCCTTTTGTCGGCGGAATTCTCGCATAGGTCATAAAAGGTATCAAGCAGCAGGGGCGGCAGATTATCGACGCAGTAGAAGCCGATATCCTCCATCGCGTGCAGAGCGTTGGTCTTGCCCGCGCCGGACAAACCGGTAACGATCACAAATTCCATATGTCAACTCCTGAATGACTCACCAATGAAAGTATATAGGCAGTTTATCTGCCGGTACGGATGATCTCGCGCTCCAGCTCGAAGCCGGTCTCACGCTTCACGGTCTCCTGTATCAGAGCGACCAGCCCCATCACGTCGTCGCAGGTCGCGCCTCCGATGTTGATGATAAAGCCCGCGTGCTTTTCGCTGACCTGAGCGCCGCCTACGGTTTTGCCTTTGAGTCCGCACTGTTCGATCAGTGTTCCGGCGAAAGCCCCCTCGGGTCGCTTGAACACCGATCCCGCGGAGGGGTACTCCAACGGCTGCTTGGTTTTACGGCGATTCATCACGTCATCCATCTGTGCTTTGATGGCAGTTTTGTCGCCGTTATTCAATTTATATTTCGAAAACAGAATAATACTGTTGTTCTTCTTAAAAACGCTGGTTCGATAACCCATCTCCAGCTCCGCGGCAGGGACCTCGACGATCTCACCGTCCGAATTTAAAGCGGTCACGCTCAGAGCGACGTCCTTCATCTCGCCGCCGTAGGCGCCGGCGTTCATATACATCGCGCCGCCGACCGTACCGGGGATACCGTAGGCGAACTCCAAGCCGGTCAGACCGTTCTCAAGAGCCACGGTACAGAGCCGCGAAAGCTTTGCGCCCGCTCCGGCAGTGATGACCGTGCCATCGACCGTGATCTCTTTGAAATCTCCGTCAAGCGAGATCACCGCACCCTCGATACCGTCGTCGGAAACCAGAAGATTCGATCCGTTGCCGAGGATCATATAGGGTACGCCGCAATCCTTACAGGCGTCGACGGTCGCTTTCAGCTCGTCGATGTTTCGCACTGTCACAAGCACATCCGCAGCGCCGCCGATCTTAAACGTCGTATGCGCGCTCATCGGCTCGTTCTCGATGTACGATATACCCTTGTCAATTATAATATCAATTATGTTCATAATAACTCCATGTTATAATTCGGATAACAGATCATGCCGAAAGGAGAGCTAAGTCCTCACTCGTTGATATAGAAAACCAAAACGCAAAGCGTTTCCCGCAACCGTTATCCATTCTCCGTTAACCGTTCTCCGATCTCACCAGTTCGTATCGATCTTCTTTTTGCCGATATCGTCGGGGCTGATGTCCATACCGAGGTTTTGCAGGAGCTCCTGAGCGCCGTTGTAGCCCATCTTCTTCTGGCGATGATTCATCGCGGCGACCTCGATAATAACAGCGAGGTTTCGGCCGGGCTTGACGGGGATGGTGACGACAGGGATCTCCAAGCCGAGGATCTCCATATATTCGTCATCCATACCCATACGGTCATAGACCTTCTTCGAATTCCACAGCTCGAGGTTAATGACCAGGTCGATCTTCTCGCTCACCTTAACGGCGCCGATACCGAAGATACGGCGGGCGTTGATGATGCCGATGCCGCGCAATTCGATAAAGTGGCGGATATTCTCGGGAGAAGAACCGATCAAAGATTTCTTTGAGACGCGCTTGATCTCGACGGCGTCGTCGGCGATCAGGCGATGTCCGCGCTTGATCAGCTCGATCGCGGTCTCGGATTTACCTACGCCGCTGTCGCCGATCAGCAGACAGCCTTCGCCGTACACCTCGACAAGTACACCGTGGCGGGTGATGCGGGGCGCGAGCTCAACATTCAGGAAGGACACGATCGCAGCGTCCAGTACCGAGGTGGTATCTGTGGAAGTCACGATCGGAACCTGATACTTCTCGGCAAGCTCCAGCATAACGGGCAGAGGCTTGATATCACGCGCTATCACTAAAGCGGGAGGGTTCCGGGATATGATCGGCTCAAGCTGCTCGCGCTGCTTCTCCTCACTCTCGCCTTCCAAGAAGGACATCTCCGTCAGTCCGAAGGCGATCAGATAACGGCTGTCGTAATACGTCAGGTAACCGACCAGCTCGAGTCCGGGACGGTCGACGTCCGAGACGGTGATGTGTACCTCTTCGGGATCGACAGGCATATAGTATGCGTTCAGCCCGATCTCGTCGATCAGGCGTTTGAGGGTTACATAATACGGACTCGCGTTCATAATAAGCCTTCTTTCTGACTGAATTATTCGGTAAAAAAGATTTCGTTACTCTTTTAACGTACACATGGTAATTATACTCCATTTAGTAATATTTATAATCCTTTAAAAGAAATATGCATTTTATTATGCAGAAATCGCATACATAATTTTAGCGGTTTTTCACAAGATAACAACGGTGATTTATTATGTTGACAATTCTGATACGCACCGTCGTGATATACATCGTCGTAACAGCGGCACTGCGCGTCATGGGCAAGCGGCAGGTCAGCGATATGCAGACCTCTGAGCTCGTGATCACGCTGATTATCTCTGAGGTCGCTTCTCTCCCGCTGGAAAACGCCGAGCGCCCGCTGCTGAACTCGCTGGTACCGATCATGATGATCGTCGCGATCGAGCTTTTGATCTCACTTTTGATGATGAAAAGCCGCAAGGCGCGCTCGTTGATATGCGGACATCCGATCGTAGTCATCAAGGACGGCAGGATCATCGACAGCGAGCTGCATCGTCTGCGTATCAGCCGCGAGGATCTCTACTCGCTTCTCAGGGAGAAGGAGTTGAGCGACGAGAGCAGTGTGCGCTACGGGATCATCGAACCCAACGGCACGCTGAGCGTACTGACAGATGAAGCACTCAGCGACGACAACATCGGCAGCAAGGAGCTGCAGGATGAACTCAGCGAGATACAGGAGGAGCAAAAATGAAAAGAGGATGGATCGCGCTGGTAATGATCGCGCTTTCGCTCTTACTGGGTATCACAGAATACAGCTATGTCACATCAAATTCAAACGTCTATCTCCGTATGCTGGAAGAAGCGGATCAACGGATGGAGGAGCATGACTTCATCGGGGCGGAATCGACAGCAAAGCGCCTGAACAATCGATTCAGGAATCAAAGCGGGATATTCAACATCTTTATGTACCACAGCGAAGTCGGCGATATCGAGAGCGATCTCATGATGATGATCCGCTACGCGCAGACGGGCAGCAGCACGGATTTTCTCGCGACCTCCGCATGCGCGAGGCGGGAGATCCAATCCATCCGTCAGTCGAAGCAGCTGAGATGGGATAATCTGTTCTGATACGAGAAAAGGGAAATTTTTTTAAAAATCTCCCTATTTCAGAAAAAGTATGCTATACTACTCTATAGAGTAGTAATTGGAGATGATAGCATGACGAATTATGAAAAAGCAGTTGCCCTCTGGCAGCAACGTAATATCACAAATGACGCGGAACTTGCGGAAGCGCTGAACGGATACAGTATTGCGTTTGCATATCATTCCGGAAAAATCGAAAATAAACAAATCACCTATCACGACACCAGAGAAATCTTTGAGCACGACGGCGTGACTTCCTACACCGGAGATTTACGAACCTTGTTCGAGATCAGAAACGCAAAAGAAGCGAATGAGCTTTTTTTGATTTCGTTCAACGAGCGACGACCGATTGATGAAAGGCTCGTAAAAGCATTTCAATATAAGCTCACACAAAATACATATGACACACGGCGTTATCAATTGGGTGAGCGTCCCGGTGAATACAAGCTTCATGACTATGTGACCGGCAAGGAAGAAATCGGCGCTGCTCCTGAAGACGTCGCCGAAGAAATTGCTGAGTTGCTCTGTGAACTGCAAGATATTTCCGATGACAAAGCGCTGACTGCTGCAGCATATTTCCACGCAAAGTTTGAAAACATCCATCCCTTCGCCGATGGTAACGGACGCACCGGACGACTGCTGGTGAACTATCTGCTGGTTCTGCACAACCATCCGCCAATCGTCATTCATGAAGAAGACCGACGCACATACTTTGAAGCATTAGAGTCTTGGGATCGTGCGCAAAGCCTTGAACTCTTGATCTGTTTTCTGAAAGAGCAAACTGCTAAAACATGGCAAAAGCAAATCGAACGCACCGATAAAAAGATTTGATACTAAGTATCATAACAACAAGGAAAATGCAAGCAAAAAATAACGGCACCGCTCGAATGAACGGTGCCGTTAAGCTTGATGTAATAGATTTGTTTACGCAGTTTTGCTCTTGCGCTTGTTCCAAGCCACCCACAGAGGACCTGCGATGCACAGGGAGGAGTAGCAGCCGGAAACAATACCGATCATCATCGGCAGAGCGAAGCCCTGAACCGAAGTCAGGTTGAAGATCAGAGCGACAACATAAACGGTGCCGATCGCAGCCAGCGTAGTAACGGAGGTGGCGATGGTACGACCCATAACCGCTGACGCGCTGCGGTTGAAGACATCGGCGATATCCGCCTTGGGACCTGCCAGACGGCGTTCCTCACGGACACGGTCGTAGATAACGATGGTATCGTTCAGCGAGTAACCGATGATCATCAGGACGACCGCGATGAAGTTCGAGTCGATCGGCATACGGAAGATGACGTACATAAAGTAGATCATCGCCACATCATGGAACAGGGCAACCAGCGCCATAACGCCGGCGGACAGACCGCCGATACGCTTGAAGCGGATGGTTACATAGATGACCATGAGTACGGAAGCGATCGCGACCGCGGTCAGACACTTCAGAAGGAACTTCACGCCCATCGAAGCCTCGACGGATGAAGTCTCTTTGTACTGGAAGTTATTATCGGGGAACTTCTCCTCCAGCGCCTTGGTAACGCCGTCCAGAACGCTGGACTCAACGCTGTTGTTGCCGGAGAACTGGATCGAGACGGAATACGCCTTCTGATCAGAGGTGTTGTTCATGATATCCTGAGCGATCGTGAAGGAAACCTCCTGATCGGTCGCCTTCTGGATCGTATCCTTCAAAGCAGCCTCGTCGATATCGCCGACGTAGGAATAGTTCGCGATGGTACCGCCCTTGAACTGGATGTCGAGGGTAGCGCCGAAGATGATGTTGCAGACAAGACCGATGGCGATGATTGCGAGGGAGATGCCGAAGAACACCTTGCTCTTACCGATGAAGTTTAACGTCTTTTTCATTTACCCTCACCTCCAAACAGCCACTTTTTACGCAGGGGATTGAGACCTACGATGCTCTTGAGCATGACTCTGGAGAGCCATACACCCATGATGAAGTTAGAGATAACACCCATCAAAAGGGTATAACCGAAGGCGTAGATGGTACCGGTGGTGGACTCACCGAAGATCCATGACAGGATGTTGGACGGGCCGAATACCAGCAGCAGGATGACGGATACGATGACGATGGTCATGTTACCGTCGATGATCGCGGTCAGGGAGTTCTTGGTACCGGTCTCGATCGCACTGTCAAGGGTCTTACCGGCCCGGAACTCTTCCTTGATACGCTCGGCAGTGATGATGTTCGCGTCAACACCCATACCGACCGACAGGATCAGACCGGCGATACCGGGCAGGGTCATGGTGAAGGAGTTGAACACGCCGAAATAACGGGTAACAGCTGCGATAGACAACGCCATCTGACCGATCAGCGCGATAATGGCTACGAAGCCGGGTACGCGGTACTTGATGATCATGAAGAGCGCGATCAGAGCAAAGGCGATGATCGCCGCATAGCCCATCGCGGTCAGAGAGTTCTGACCCAGCGTCGGGCTGATACCGCTGTAGGAAGCAGCCTCCAGACCGAAGGGCAGCGCACCGCCGTTGATCTGGTTCGCAAGCTTAGTCGCGGATTCAGCGTCGAAGTTACCGGTGATCTGTGCCTTACCCTCGGAGATAACGCTCTGTACGGTAGGATTACTCAGCATGGTATCGTCCATGTAGATAGAGATCTGCTGGTTCAGATACTGAGAGGTAACGTCGGCGAAGGTCTTAGCGCCCTCGGAGGTAAGCTCGAGCTGTACGATATACTGACCCGCCTTACCGTCGGATGTATCAACGCCGACCGAAGCGCTCGCGACCGCGGAACCATCCATGACGGTCTCGCCGGAGGGATTGCGGAAGGTCAGCTTAGCGGTAGCCGCCAGCTCGTCGACCGCCGCGACCGGGTCGAAGTTGGTGTCATCTTCCTTCCACGGGAAACGAACGATGATACGATCGCTGCCCTTGTCGGAGTAGATCTCATAGTCGGTGATGCCGTTCGAGACCATACGGGTCTCGATGATCGATTTAGCAGATTCTAACTGCTCATCCGTAGCGTCGATATCGCCGGCGGGCTTAAAGCTCGCCTCAACGCCGCCGCGGATGTCAATTCCCCATCTGATGTCGCTGATACCCTTGATCGTGGTCTTCTGGATATCGCCCTCATAATACTTGACGCCGACGGTAGCCGTAACGGCAAAGCAAATGATGAGGATCGCGACAATGAAGAATACAGGCTTAGAAATTCTTTTCATGCCTTGGACCTCCATGTTTTTTTCTGTTCTTCTGCGGGATTTCTACAGGAATTCAGCGCACAGGCGCTGAAACACCAATATAAAAATCCACAATAACAGATTAATTATACAGACTTGAGTAGTAAAAGTCAATAAAAAGAATCGAGATTTTTAAAGAATCCTGTTGTCATAAGAGAAAAAAGCTGAGTTTATTTTTCTATGTAAGAACTATAGCTTTATTATAATTCGTTTTCAGAATTAAGTCTCAGAGCAGTTCTCTGTTTTTGATTTCCCGCATCCCATTCCTCACTCCTCTCTCCTCTCACCTCTCCCCTTCTTTTCGCATAGAATAAAGCGGAACAAAAGTGTTTCTATACAGAAAATCAATAAGGAAAGATAGTTGTGAATCATGTATTTTGGGGGCTGATGGTCCCGTTCATCGGTACGGCTCTGGGATCCGGCGTCGTTTTCTTCATGCGGCGTTCACTGAGCACCGCGCTCACAAAAGCGCTCAACGGCTTTGCGGCGGGTGTAATGACCGCCGCCTCTGTCTGGAGTCTGATCATCCCCGCGACGGAGCAAAGCGAACAACTCGGCAGGCTGCGATTCATCCCGCCTGTGATCGGATTCTGGCTGGGCGCACTGTTTCTGATCCTGCTCGAGCGGCTGATCCCCCGACTCTGCCGCAAAGCAGCTCATACCGGCTCCCGCGAGAAACGAACGCTGATGATGATACTCGCCGTCACCCTGCACAATATTCCGGAGGGAATGGCGGTCGGGGTCGTTTACGCAGGATTTCTGACCGGAAGCAGCGGAATCACGGCGGGCGGCGCGTTTGTATTTGCGCTTGGGATCGCAATACAGAACTTTCCCGAGGGGGCGATCATCTCCATGCCCCTGCACGCAGGCGGACATAATAAGCCGAAAGCCTTAATTAGCGGCGTTTTATCGGGAGCGGTTGAGCCTCTCTTCGGAGCGCTGACGATCCTTTTTGCGGGCTTGGTTATTCCCGCGATGCCGTATCTGCTGAGTTTTGCCGCGGGCGCAATGATCTACGTCGTCGCCGAGGAGCTCTTGCCCGACGCGGCGGGAAACGCTCGGTCACACATCGGCGTGCTCCTGTTCGCGTTCGGCTTCACTGTCATGATGGCGCTGGATGTCGCGCTGGGTTGAGCGAAGAGGCTCGTTGATACAAAAAGGCTCCGGCAAGCGCCGGAGTCTTTCGAACTGTCATAACAATATAATTATGCGCTGAGCTTTTCCAGCGCGGCGAGGCGGGTACACACGCAGAACACATCCATCGCCTTCGAGAGATCCTCAAGCGTCGGGAAGGACGGCGCGATACGGATGTTGCTGTCGTGCGGGTCGTTGCCGTACGGATAGGTCGCGCCGGCGCCGGTGAGGTTGACGCCCGCTTCCTTACACAGCTCGACCACACGCTTGGCGGTTCCGTCGAGAACATCGACGCAAACGAAGTAGCCGCCTCGGGGACGGTTATAACGAATAACGCCGAGCTCGTCGAGGTTCTCGGCAAGCTTGTTGATAACGATCTCAAAGCGCGGGCGGAGCACCTCTGCGTGCTTCTTCATATGCGCCTTCATGCCCTCAAAATCGCCGAAAAAGCGCACATGACGGAGCATGTTCAGTTTATCATAGCCGATCGTCTGGAACTTATACTTATTCTTGATAACCTTCATATTATTCTCGGAAGCTGCCATCGCAGCAACGCCGGAACCGGGGAAGGTGATCTTGGAGGTCGAGCCGAACTCGATCACGAGATCAATGTTACCGGTCTTCTCACACTCTTCAAATATATTGAGGATCTCGTCGCCCTCATCGCTCAGATCGTGGATGCAATAGGCGTTATCCCACATCACGCGGAAATCCTTCGCGGCAGGCTGCAGCGCGGCGATACGGCGCACGACCTCGTCGGAATAGGAGATGCCGCTGGGGTTTGAGTACTTCGGCACACACCAGATGCCCTTGACGGAGGGATCCTTGACGAGCTCCTCGACAATATCCATATCGGGACCGTTCTCATCCATCGGTACCGGGATCATCTCAAATCCAAAATATTCGGTCACGCCGAAGTGGCGGTCATAGCCGGGAACAGGACAGAGAAACTTGCGGTCGGGTACCAGGCTCCATGCGGGAGTACCGGGTACAACGGGCGTATTCATAAAGCAGGAGATCGTATCGAACATCATGTTCAGCGATGAGTTGCCGCCGACCATCACCATCTCGGGCTTTACGCCCAGCATATCAGCCATCAGACGCTTGCACTCGGGGATACCGTCCATCACGCCGTAGTTACGGCAGTCGGTACCGTCCTCGGCAGTACAGTCCGCATCCATGTGAAGGATGTCGAGGATAGGCAGAGAGAGCTTCAGCTGATCGACCGAGGGTACGCCGCGCGCCATGTTCAGCTTTAGACCCATCGACTTGATCTCCTCGTACTTCTGACGGACGGAAGCAAGCTCCGCTTCACGCTGCTCGGGTGTATATTCGATATACTGCATCATCATCATTCCTTATCGTAATTAATTTGCTTGCACAATCTCATTGAATATGAAATTTAGTAAAACAAAATTGCAAAAACACAATTTCTCTTCCTTATTATAATATACCTCAGCGAATGATTTTGCAACACTTTTTATCTATTCTTGCAAAATTTGTACAGTTTAGCGTATTACGCTCTGCATAAAGCGGCTGTTATGGTCAATATGCGAGATTCACATTGTCTTGAAGAAAAACTCCCTATACAAAGCGTATAGGGAGCCTGAATATCAATATCTGTAATAATAGTTACTGTTGTAATTATAGCTGTAGTTATAATTGTATTTCTTGCCGTAGCGTTTGGAGCGCAGCTCACAACCGACCTTCAAGAAGCCGAGCACCTTACTGTCAGCAAGACGAACGCTCTGCAGCGCGCGCTCGATATCACCGTGACTGGTAACCTTCTCACGCACAACCAGAACGAAGCCGCCGACCAGATCCTTCATCGTAAGCGTATCGGCAACAACACCCAGCGGAGGGGTATCCATTACAACGTAATCGTAGACCTGTTTCGCCTTCTCAACGAGCTCGGCAAAATAGGCGGACGCCAAAAGCTCAGACGGATTGGGAGGGATCGCGCCGGAGGTCAGTACATCCAGGCAGGGAACGGCATCGCGATGAACGGCGTTATCAAAATCGTTGAACTGTCCGATTACATCGGAAACGCCGGATTCATTTTTCAGCTTCAGCAAATTGTGAAGGTTCGGACGACGAAGGTCCGTATCGATCAGCAGCACGCGCTTACCCATTTTTGCAAAGGAGATCGCGAGATTAACGGTCGCGGTACTTTTACCCTCGCCCTTCGACCAGGATGTTACGGCAACGCAATTGCTCTTGAGCGCTGTCAAAGAGAATACCAGATTGGTACGCGCTATCTTATAACCCTCAACGATCGCAAACTTAGAGTCGTTTGTCAGAACGTTTTTTGCTTTTTCAGGAGTTTCAACGGAATTCTTCTTTCCGGTGTTGATCAGTTTCATTTCTTCTTTGCACCGCCTTCCGATTCAAAATCGATGATTTCGGCAAATACGGGAATATCATACATCTTATACAGGTCATCGCCGGGCTTGATGGTCGTATCGATGATCTCCAACAGGAACGAGATGAGCAGCGATAATACCAATCCGGCAAGCAAGCCAATGATGACATAACGCTTTTTGTCGGGTGAAGAGGGAGTTGACGGTACGTTTGCTTCATCGACCGTGTCGACCTTACCGGCGTCCTGGAAGTACTTACGGAACACCTGCGGTGCGGTCTGGGCGACCTGATTCGCAATATTTGCCGCGGTATGGGGATCGGATGATGTTGAGGTAATACGCAGGAAGTAGGAATCCTCGATCACTTCGATCGAAACGCTCGCGCCGCTGATGATGCTCTTCATATCGGGATCGACAGTGAACAGCGTAGCACAGGTATTCGCCAACGTAACAGATGACGAGATATCCGACATGTTGACCTTTTCCCCGCCGAGATTGTTGTTATTATTTGAATTACTGCTGATCGCGTCAGCGTCGAAGGAATTACTGTTCTGCACAAGGATCAGCGCACTGGTGGTGTACATCGGCGTCACCATGTAGCTGACATACAGAAACGCCAGGACGGCGCCCAATAGCGTTATCGCGATAATCAGCTTGATATGCTGCAGAAGCATGCGCAGCAAATCGCTGATGGTTATCTGTTTGGTCATATGAACCTCCTAAAGAAATATCGAAAGGGATAATACCCCATTTAATCATTTTATATTATATCCTATTGTTTGCGATTATTATTCTTATTTAGAATTATAGTGCTGTTATTTTTCCTTTTCGACAAAACATCACACGTTTCACGTCGTCAGACTGGTTTGCAGCTGTCCTACATCGGGCGTATTCTTCGCCTTCTGTTCCTTGAACGCCGCGATCGCCTGCTCCATCTCATCAGAGGAAAGCCCCTGATTCTTGAAGTATTTCTTGAGGATCGTTTCCTCATCGGCGCGCTGCTTGCCGTTGATGAGCTCGGCGAGCTTATCATAATCGAAGGCGGGAGCAGTCTGGCTCTGCTGACTGCCGCCCTGCTGATCACCCTGCCGGGTCTGCGTATTCTGCTGATTGTTCTGCTGGTTCTGGTTGTTGTTTTCGCTCATAATAAGCTCCTTTCAGTTGTAAGGGTGTCTCCCTGTTCAGTTTTCGGGGTGTCTCCCCTGCTTTTTCAAGCACAGTTGTTCGGGTGTCTCCCGTTTATAGGCGTAAAAGAGCGACTACTTCTCAGCAGCCGCTTCGGGTGCGTCGGCGTCGGGCTTTTCAGCCAAACCCAGCGATATCAACTTTTCGGCGCGATCGGGGCTGACCGTCAGCTCCTCGCCCGCCTTTTTCAGCTTCAAGCCCTCGGTCTTATCGTAGAAATCGCGCTTGACCGTCAGCTTGATCGGTTTAGGTGTCGCCATCTTCTCACCTCCTTTTGGGAATCAAAAAACCGCCCTCATCGAGAGCGGGATTAATAGCTATTGTAATTTTTCTCTTCTTTGAATTCCTACTTCCAGAGAAAACAAAAGAACATTTTCATAGCTGACATCTTTTCCGTTATCAATATAATCTATTATCAACTGGCGGTCTTCATCGTATGGGCTTTCTGCTAACGTGCCAAGAATATAGTCAGGATCTTGTGAAAACAGCTTTAATTTTTCGATAAGTTGCAAAGTAACTTCAGATGGTTTCTTTTTCTGAATAAACTCATCAATCGTCATTCAATATGCACCTTTCCTATGATTCGATAGTTTCCAGAACCATTATTCTCAACCGTGTAGTAATAATCGCCTATTGCCTTTTTGAAAATCTTTTTTGTTCTTTGCTCAGAGGAAATATTAGTTTCCAATTCACTCGATCCTGTTGAAGCCGGTGCCGCCGTTTCCTTCGGGCTTGTTGCCCTTTAAGGCGGGGACATCCTCCAACACCTTCTTGATTGCCTCGGTTACAGCTTCCTCCTGTACCTGACCGGTCTCGTCGGTGGCTTTGTTCAGATCTGCCATACGCAGCAGATAATCCACAGAATCAAGCGGGACGCCCTGCTTGAGCGCCGCCTTCATCGCAGCATTTTTGACGCGCTCCTTGATCAGATCGCTCTGCGCGGTCGTCAGATTGGTTTGCAGCTGTCCTACATCGGGCGTGTTCTTCGCCTTCTGTTCCTTGAACGCCGCGATCGCCTGCTTCATCTCATCAGAGGACAACCCCTGATTCTTGAAGTAGTTCTTGAGGATCGAATCCTCGTCAGCGCGCTGCTTGCCGTTGATGATCCCGGCGAGCTTGTCGTAGTCAAACGCAGGAGCAGTCTGATTCTGCTGACTGCCGCCCTGTTGATTACTCTGTGAGGTCTGAGTATTCTGCTGATTGTTCTGCTGGTTCTGGTTGTTAGTTTCGCTCATAAAAAAGCTCCTTTCAGTTATAAGGGTGTCTCCCTGTATCAGTTTTCGGGGTGTCCTCCCCTGCTCTGTGTTCTATGTTATAGAACACGCAGCATATCAGTTTTGCGCGGTGTCCTCCCGTAGTTTATCGGGTATGTGAACCCATGCCTTCGGGCATTTCAATTGTCATTGCGAGGAGTGTATGTCATAACATATCACGGTTAAAGAGAACCACTTCTCCTCTTTGTGAGATTCCCACGTCGTAACCTATGGTTACTCCTCGGAATGACATAAAAGGCATAACAAAAGCGGCTACTTTTCAGCAGTCGCTTCATCGGCGCCGGCGTCGAGCTTCTCAGCCAAACCCAGCGATATTAACTTTTCAGCGCGGTCGGGGCTGACCGTCAGCTCCTCGCCCGCCTTTTTCTTCTTCAAACCCTCGGTCTTATCGTAGAAATCACGCTTGACCTTCAGCTTGATCGATTTAGGTGTCGCCATCTTCTCACCTCCTTTTAGGCATAAGAAAACCGCCCTCACATCGTGGGAGCGGTTAACCGTGATCTGCTGCTTTTTCTTTTTCCTTTAACGCCACGTTATATGCTTCAAACTCCTCATCAGACATTGCACGTATCTTTTGAGTGTCTTCTAGCATATTTCTATCATCACAGATATAATCGTTTGTCATGTTTCCCTCCTATAAAATTCTAAAGATAAAACCATATTCTTGACATAAATCTTCTAACGCTTTTTCCATTGAAGTGATTTCGGAATATCTTTTATATTTTCGTAAAGCAGAGTTCCAATCGCTTTCTAATATCACTTTAACAGGTCTCGTATAATAATATATACTGCCGTTATGACCTACCGTGATACCAGCAACATTTTTATTTCTGTATAAAGCGTTGATATCCGAGATGCTGGGCGGCAACCCTTTAGGGTGATTGTGCAACAGCAGTACTTTTTCACCACTGGAGTCTGCGGCATCAAGTTCACGGGTAAACTTTTCGGTTCTTCTCACAGCAGATTTGATATGTTGGTTTGTAATTCTGCCGACCTCATGACCATCAAATAAACTGATAGCGTATATTTCCTCGGTATCTGCCCCATCGCGATTGTTTAAAGCCCATTTTGCTCTGGTTTCGATAGCGGAGGATACTTTTTTGTCATTGGATAACGCTGTAAATCTTTCTGAATAGGCGTCACTCTGAATTATATTCCAATCTACCGCGCATGAAATGTCTTTCATTTTTCGTGGTGAAGATTCGTTTACTATTATACCACTTTTCTCAGCTTTTTCAAGCTGTTTTTCGTGATACGACTGCCATTTTTCGGCGTAGGCTGACCACTGGTCTTTCCTGCCGCCGTAGAGCTTTTTGTTATCGGGATCGAGGGCGTGTTTTTCGAGGCGGCTGTACATCTTTTCCATCCGCTTGCCGTATGCCGCCTTCTGTTCGGCTCGCTCGATCTCGGTGAGATCTTCCTGCGCTTTCTTCGGGAGAACCTCACGATCGGGTGGGGTGCTGATCCCCTCTAAATACATCGACGAGCTGTCCTTACAGCGCGGATGGAACAGACCCGCCTTGATGGCGTCGGACAGCAGCGGGTACTTACCGTCCGCGTCCGTCTTCTTCCCTCCGGCATAGACGTCATCAATGAACACCATACCGACAAAGTCCGCGCACCGTCCGCAGGCTCCGTGACGGCGGTTGCAACGTTGCGCTCGTTGAAGTGCTCCGGCAAGCTAAGCAGGCATACAAATCATCTTTGCTTTATCAAAAACGGGCAGTTCCTTATATAGTAAAAAACCTCTTTCGATGCTCAAAAACACATCGAAAGAGGTTTCAATCTTTACTATTATCCTAAGATACTGAGCAGAACGCCCGCCGCTACAGCGGAACCGATAACGCCCGCTACGTTGGGTCCCATCGCATGCATCAAGAGGAAGTTGCCGGGATTTTCCTCCTGGCCGACCTTGTTGGATACACGCGCCGCCATCGGAACAGCGGAAACACCGGCAGAACCGATCAGCGGATTGATCTTACCGCCGGAGAACTTATACATCAGCTTACCGAACAGCACGCCGCAGGCGGTACCCATGCAGAATGCCAACAGACCCAGCGCGATGATTCCGAGGGTCTTGGGCGTGAGGAAGACGGTACCGGTCGCGGTAGCGCCTACGGTGGTACCGAGGAAGATGGTGATGATGTTCATCAACTCGTTCTGCGCGGTCTTGGAGATACGCTCCACGACGCCGCTCTCCTTAAACAGGTTTCCGAGCATCAGCATACCGACCAGCGGAGCCGCAGAGGGCAGCGCGATCGCAACGATAATGACGACGATGATCGGGAAGATGATCTTCTCGAGCTTAGAGACAGGTCTGAGCTGACCCATCACTACGGAGCGCTCCTTCTTGGTAGTGAGCACCTTCATGATCGGAGGCTGGATGATCGGTACGAGCGCCATATATGAGTACGCCGCAACAGCGATCGGTCCGAGAAGCTCGGGGGCGAGCTTCGAGGTGACATAGATCGCGGTAGGGCCGTCAGCGCCGCCGATGATACCGATCGCACCGGACTGAGCGGGAGTAAAGCCTAAGAGGATCGCGCCGATAAAGGTGATGAAGATACCGATCTGGGCAGCCGCGCCGAGAATAAAGCTCTTGGGGCTGGCGATCAGCGGACCGAAGTCGGTCATACAGCCGATGCCGAGGAAGATCAGCGGCGGATAGATACCGAGCTTAACGCCCTGATAGAGATAGTACAGCAGACCGCCGTACTGGGGCACGTTATAATACTGAACGCCGTTGAGCGTTGTCGTCGCGTAGTTGATGACCTGTCCCTGATGCGCGGCTTCATACACCGAGCACTCGATCATCTCTGTCGACGGAGGCGCCATGATCGCGGGATAAAGATTGACGAGCAGCATACCGAAGGCGATCGGGAGCAGCAAAAGCGGCTCATACTGCTTTTTGATCGCGAGGTACAGGAGCACACACGCGATACCCATCATTACATAATTCTGCCATCCGAGCTGAGTGAAGCCGGAATCCTGCCACAAGCCCTTGATCGCTTCTAAAAATCCGTTAAATACAGCCATGCTCTACCTCCTCAAAACGGCCTGACGTTGTCCGACAGTCCTGCGCTGCGCCAAGCGCTGCCGCGCGAGGGGGACTTGCGGATACTTTTGATACGTACCTTCGATGAGGAGCAAACGGAATACACCGCGGCGGAAATCACCGCGATCAGCTCGTTATCGTCTACCTCAGGCTCTTCTGCGACAGCCTGTACGGGCTCTTCGCGCTCGACCTTCGGCAGATCGGCGTTTCGGGAAGCCTTCTTCTCCCGCTTCTTGTTCTGGATGTTGAAAACAACCGTACCGTAGGCTTTGATGATACCGATCAGGATCAAGAGAACCGCAAAAACAACGGCAAATCCGGTCAGCAGTATCGTCAAAGACAATGTGAATTTATCTCCCATACAAAAGATAACCTCCTAATCTGTGCAGGATCCTTGCAATCGGCTTGGTTATATACACAACGGTTTTATTATTCTAAATAAGAATATTAAGTGTATAGACACGACCGATATCGCACAAGATTATCCCATATTAATCTAGAGTATATTATACTACAAATCAAAAGATATTTCAACCTTTATTTTCCGTTTTTCCGCCCGGGTGTGTAGGTTTACAATAGAGTCGTTACAGTAGAAGTAAAAAAGAATAGCAAATAGGAAGAACCTGTGTTACAGTTAGTTCGCTTACAACAAAACTCTACA
>CACZYF010000006.1 GCA_902785355.1 uncultured Ruminococcus sp.
GACTCCCACTATTCACCCCACATGACTCATTAGCTCAGTTGGCAGAGCACTTGACTTTTAATCAAGGTGTCCGGAGTTCGAATCTCCGATGGGTCACCAGAAAGTCTCGTTGTTCTTCAACGGGGCTTTTCTTTTTTGTGCTCAGTGTTCTTGCGGCGGTACTTGTAGGGGAGGCGCCCCGACGTCCTGTGTCCCGATAAGAGATTCATGATAAAAGTCAGTTTTTTGTGATTGAAAGCTGCCTTTTAATATAAAAACACCGTATGACAGTCTTCCGTCATACGGTGTTATTCATAGTAGATAAAATCTCCGTACTCATCGTAATAGCCGTAGTCCTCTTCATCGACGGCGTATTCTTCGGAGTGGTCGTAGCCGTCGGTATAGATTGATTCCCATACAGCAATACCATCATCGTTGACAGAAAGCTCAAAGCTGTCGTAGACGATCGTATCCCAGTTATGGTACGTCATCTTGAAATAATACAGGTCGTTCCAGTACTCCTGCATTTGAGCGTTCGCGTCGAAGGAGTACCAGTAGTCGTCAATATAGACTTCGTTCCAGGCATGAGGCATTGTATCGCCGTCGCTCTGCGGGAGTGTACCGATGATGACTCGAGAGGGATAACCAAGGACCCTTGCAATACAAGCAAAGCACGCGGCAAACTTATAGCAGTTTCCGGCATTCGACTTGAACATGCTGATCGCCTGAGAGGGAATATCCTCCGCTTGAGATGGATGAAAGTGATCGCGCTCGTAATCACAGTAGGAGAGCTGTGTAAAGCATGATGCCAGTTTCTCCTCGGCAGTATTTCCCTCGCCGTATTCTTCAACGTAATTTGCTGCGAGGCGTATTTCTTCGCTCGTGCAGCAAACGCCTTTTTCATCTGCAAGGTTCATATCGGGCGTAGCGGGTCCGACGATACCGCACTTCTGTTTTATACCGTTCGCATAATAATAGAGCTTACCACCCTCGGTAAAAAAGCCTGTTTTTTCTGTCGGTTTAGTCTTTTCATCGGCAGAAGCGCCCGAGATGTATGGCGTAGGAGGCTTGACCCAGATAAATATGATCGCGGGTATCAGGAGGAGGTAGAGGAGGATCAAGAGCGTTTTATATCGTTTATCCATCATTACCTCCTTCTGATCGGTATAGTAAAATTGTAACGGATATAGCGGAATTTGTCAATAAAAGAAAACGCCCGAAGCCTCTCGCTTCGGGCAAGTGATCGATCAGTTTTTTAAGGATTGAAGCGGCGCGGGAAGTCTGCCGCCGAGGTTGATGAACTTTTCGGCACTTCCTTTACGCAGCGGCATGACCGGACCTGCGCCTAAGAGTCCGCCGAAGTTAAGTTCATCGCCCGCTTTCCTTCCGATCGCGGGGATCACGCGAACAGCAGTGGTTTTGCTGTTGACCATACCGATCGCCGCCTCATCCGCAATGATCGCAGAGACCGTTTCGGGTGTAACGTCGCCGGGGATAACCAGCATATCGAGACCCACGGAGCATACGGCGGTCATCGCCTCGAGCTTCGTGATATCCAGCGCGCCCTGCTTGACGGCGTTGATCATGCCGTGATCCTCGGATACGGGGATGAACGCGCCCGACAGTCCGCCTACATGCGACGACGCCATGACGCCCCCTTTTTTGACCGCGTCGTTCAGCAGAGCTAATGCTGCGGTCGTACCGTGACAGCCGCATATTTCAAGTCCCATCTCTTCAAGAATATGCGCAACGGAGTCGCCGACAGCGGGAGTGGGGGCGAGGGAGAGGTCGACGATACCGAAGGGCACGGAGAGCCTCTGAGACGCCTGCTTCGCTACCAGCTGACCCATACGGGTGATCTTGAAGGCAGTTTTCTTGACGAGGTCGGCTACCTCGGTGATGTCCTTACAGTTCGCTTTCTCAAGAGCCGCCCTGACAACGCCCGGACCGGAAACGCCGACGTTGATGACGCAGTCCGCTTCACCTACGCCGTGGAACGCACCCGCCATGAAGGGATTATCCTGTACCGCGTTGCAGAAGGTGACGAGCTTCGCTGCGCCGATGCAGTTGCGGTCGGCGGTCAGCTTCGCTGAGTCGACTACCGCCTTACCCATCATCCGTACCGCGTCCATGTTCAGTCCCGCCTTCGTCGAGCCGATATTGACAGAGGAACAAACCTTTTCAGTGACGGAGAGCGCCTCGGGGATGCTCTCGATCAGCGCGTAATCGCCCGCGGCAAAGCCTTTTTCCACCAGCGCCGAGTAGCCGCCGATGAAGTTGACGCCGAGGGTATCCGCCGCGCGGTCGAGCGCCTTCGCGAATTTCAGGATCTTCTGCGTCTGGCATACGCCCGCGATGATCGAGATCGGGGTGACCGAGATGCGCTTGTTGATGATCGGGATACCGTATTCTCGTGTGATATCCTCGCCGGTTTTCACGAGATCCTTCGCGTAGCGGCAGATCTTATCGTAGATCTTATCACATGCTTTATCGATATCACTGTCGATACAGTCGATCAGCGAGATACCCATCGTGATGGTGCGCACGTCCAGGTTCTCGTTATCTATCATATTGATGGTTTCGAGTATATCTTTCGTTTCCAGCATAGGTACCTCAGATCTTGTGCATACTGTTGAAGATGTCCTCGTGCATGACGTGGATCTTCAGGTTGTTATCCTCACCGACCTTCTCCAGATTCTTTTGGAGTTGGTCAAAAGCTACGGTAGCGCCGCCGATATCCGCCAGCATGATCATGGCGAACATATCCTGCAGAACGCTCTGGGTGACCTCGATGATGTTGACGCCGACCTCGGCACAGGCGGTGCTGACCTTGCTGAGGATGCCGACGCTGTCTTTACCTAGTACGGTGATGACTGCTTTCATATTAACCTCCCGTTAAGTTCGGGCAGAATTCTGCATACTGCCCTCATTATCCACATTATTATACTACTATAAGCTCCGTATATATTAATTGTCGGGAATTAAAAGATGATATTTTTGTAACCAAATGGAAAGGAGCGGACGAACCGCTCCTTGCTTTTAAACTTTTTCGTGATTATAAGGTCTTTGCAAGCTCCTTGATGTACTCTCTGAGTCCTTCGCCGACTTCCTTGTGCTTCAAGCCAACCTCGATGTTCGCCTGCAGAATGCCGAGCTTGTTGCCCATGTCGTAACGCTTCGAGGTGAACTCGACAGCGGTCATACCGTCTTTGCGGGCAAGCTCCGCCATCGCGTCGGTCAGCTGGATTTCCCCGCCTGCTCCGGGCTCGGTATGGTCGAGGATCTCAAAGATATCGGGAGGCAGAACGCATCTGCCTAAAATCGAGTACAGAGAGAAGATATCTTCCCTTCTCTGCGGCTTCTCGATCATGTCGGTACACTTGAATACATTGTCGTGGATGTTCTCGACCTTGAGAGAGCTGTACTTCTTGATCGCTTCCTCAGATACAGGTTTGATACCCAGAACGCCCTTTCCGAAGGTGCCGTAGGCGTCGATCAGCTCCTTGGTCGCGGGGATATCGCCGATGATTACGTCGTCGCCGTACATGACGACGAAAGGCTCATCACCGATGAAGGTGCGCGCTCTGGATACCGCGTGACCTAAGCCCTTGGTTTCGATCTGGCGGATATAGTGGATGTTCGCAAGCTTGTGGATATCCTTGATGGAGTCGAGCTGTTCGGTCTTACCGGCTCTCTTTAAGATCTCCTCGAGGCTGACGGAGATATCGAAGTGATCTTCGATAACGCCCTTGCCGCGGTTGGTGATGATGAGGATATCGGTGATGCCGGAGGCGACAGCCTCTTCGACAATGTACTGGATCGCGGGCTTGTCCACGATGGGGAGCATTTCCTTGGGCATTGATTTGGTCGCCGGGAGTACGCGGGTGCCCAGACCCGCAGCAGGGATAACGGCTTTTGTGATTTTCATGTTAATAAACCCTTTCGTTCATTAGATGATGAGTATGTTTGTAAAGTAATAGATGATCATGGCGGAGCCGAAGACCGACGCGGCAAGCGCCATGTTGACGCCGCCCTTGGTCTGCAGTAGTGTCTCCGGGTTCTCACCTTCGGTTGCCTGATTTTTGATCTGTGTGATCTGCTGCTTGCAGTGCTTCATGTACAGCCTGTTGAAGCATGCGCCCACTACGATCTTGATCACAAAAAACACCAGCATGGCGATAACGGGGAGATACAGGATCATTAGGTCGGTAGAGGACAGCTTCGAGAGATAGACGCTGTAGTTGTTGACCATGGTCATGTAGTCTTGATCCTGTCCCATGACGTTGCTCGTGAAATTCTCGAATACCGAGCGGTAGACGATCGTAAAGTACAGCACGATCGAGAAAATCGCGAGCTGTAAGGTGAACAGTGCCGCGCCGACCTTGTACATCTTTCGGTACAGCAGGTAAGCGCTGGTCAGAAGTGCAGCCGAAAAGTTGAACTTACTGCGGTTAAAGGAGCAGATGTTCGAGAATACACGGATGAAGTAAGGCGTATTCTGCTTGACGTACTTCGCCGCTTCTCCCGCGTTCACGCCGTCACCGAAGTCGGCGTCCCTCGGCACGCCTGCCAAGGGATCAAGGAAGGGGACGGTTTGACCGTTTTCGTCTTGATACTCAGTCGAGGCTTGAACGCTCCACGGACCGAAGGGGATTCCTGTTTTGCCTTGCTGCTGTTCCTGTTCCGATCGTTGTTGACCCGTGGTCAGGGAAGCGCCGCAATATTTGCAGAAGAAGCTGTTCTCGTCGTTTTCCTTGCCGCAGGACGGGCATTTCTTGATCTTCGGCAGCTCGTGCTGTTCAGCTGTATAATCATAGCCCTCGCTGTGACGATCGTTGTTCGCGCAGTGACCTAAGCTCTCATAGCACTCACGGTGATGCGGCGTACCGCACTCGGGGCATACCACAACGTCATCGTCAGCGTGAAAGCGCTTATCACATACGGGGCAAATATGACCGATATAATCCATATGCATACTCCTACTTATATTATCTTATATAGTATAACAAAAAAGAATGTTTTATGCAACCAAAATTTTTGTGAACAAATTTGCATAATATGTGATTCCGCCCAAAGAGCGCAATTATGCAAGATTTCTTCTTTACAGAATCGAAGAGATGTATTATAATAGTACAGTATGAATTTCTAATGAGGGATAATTATGCTGCAATTTGAAGAACTAAAACTTAAGCTGGAGGGTATGAAGCCCGAGATCGTTGATCTGGCTTCCGCGCTCGGACTCGAGTCGATGCGCCGGGAGATCCAGCAGCTGGAGAATCGCGCAGCCGAACCGGGCTTCTGGGATGATATGGACAATTCGCAGAAGATCCTCCAGCGCACCTCCAACCTGAAAGCCAAGGTCGAGAAGTATGAGAAACTTGAGGCGCGCTATGAGGATACTCTTGCGTTGATCGAGCTCGGTGATGAAGCCGAGGACGAGAGTCTGATCGAAGAAGCGCAGGGGGAGATCGACGCCATCCGCGCCGATATCGACCGCCAGCGACTGGAAACACTTCTGACCGGTGAATATGATAAGAACAACGCCATTCTGACCTTCCACGCCGGTTCCGGCGGTACCGAGGCTCAGGATTGGGCGGAGATGCTGTACCGCATGTACACCCGCTGGGCAGCTGCTCACGGCTTTAACGTTAAGGAGATCGACTACCTCGACGGAGATGAAGCCGGTCTCAAGAGCGCCGTCCTCCTGATTGAAGGCGAGAACGCTTACGGTTACCTGAAAAGCGAAGCCGGTGTTCACCGTCTGGTGCGTGTATCGCCGTTCGATTCCGCGGGCAGGCGTCACACGAGCTTCTCTTCGTTAGAGGTCATGCCGGAGATCAATGATGATATCAAGGTTGAGATCCCGCCCGAGGAGATTAAAATGGATGTGTACCGTGCGTCAGGCGCAGGCGGTCAGAAGGTCAACAAGACCTCTTCCGCTGTTCGTCTGACCCATATTCCGACGGGTATCGTCGTTGCCTCTCAGGTCGAGCGTTCTCAGTATCAGAACCGTGATGTCGCGATGAAGATGCTGATTTCTAAGCTCATGGAGATCAAGGAGCGTGAGCACCTCGAGAAGATCGAGGATATCAAGGGCGTGCAGAAGGAGATCACATGGGGTTCCCAGATTCGTTCCTATGTATTCATGCCTTATACGCTCGTTAAGGATCATCGCACCTCCTACGAGACCGGCAACATCAACGCCGTGATGGACGGCGACCTCGACGGCTTTATCAACGCTTATCTGAAAGCGCTGTCGCTCGGCGAGTTGCAAGCTTAATATCATGAAAAAAGGCTGTCGAATTAAAAACGACAGCCTTAACTATTACATCAAGTTCTTTTTTCGCCAAACGCGCACGGCCTGTTTATCGGCAAGCTTTCTGAGCAGAATACCGACGCCGGCCATGATGACTGCGGCAAGAATTGATTCTGCGCTGCCTCCCGTAAACGCGGTGATGGTAATGACGATGCCGCCTCCGATCAGAGCGCCTGCGATCACGCTGATGAGTGTTGCGCTGAGAGCCTTGGGATAAACTTTGTAAAAAATCATGATTTCCTCCTTGATCTGTAAGGCGATTTTGCAGCTGCCTTACTGTTTTGATGTTTTACACTCATATAGTGTCAGATTTTTCCGAAACTGTTGCATTGAATTTGAAAAAATTTTAAAAACATCAAATTATCTTTGACAGGAGGGGCGTTTTATTTAATCAATTCTACCGGTATAGCGATCCATTCTCTGACGAAATAGGTCGGATATGCGAGAAGCCCGATTTGGTTATTGCGTGCGTTGATTGCTCCCGCTTTTACCTGACTGTCCGTTTTATGGAGGATAATTCGTGCCCTCAGCTGGTGATAACTGTCTGTGACGACAGCAATATCCGGATTCAACTCTTTTTCACGAATAAGGGATAGGGAGTAACGGATGTTCTCGTCGGTGTTGGTTGCCCGATCCTCCATGATAACGCGATCTGCTGTGATTCCCGCTTCGGTTAGGTTGTTAAACATGCATTGCGCTTCACTCATGGGCTCGTCCGGTCCCTGACCGCCGGATACGACAGCTGCAGCAGACGGATTATCCTCCAGATAGCGTTGTGCCGCTTCGATCCTCTGACGCAGCAGGGCACTTGCGCCCCACGGCTTGACCTGAGCGCCGAGTACGACGGCGGTGCTGTCGGGAGCGGGCTTTTTTACCATGGCATAGACCATAAGTCCCGAGATGATCACAGCGTAGATCAAAAAAGCAGAAGCTCCGATTTGTATGATCCGTATGATTGTCTTACCGATTCCGTTTGTGAGCATCAGCGCTTTGAGCTTATCATAGTGTTTTGAAAAACCAAAGCGAAATATCAAAACCAGACAGATTGTGATTCCCAGCGCGTTGCCGTGGTTAAATATCCGATAGGTCAGCGGAGCTATGAACCAGATGAGTAAGATCGCAGCAACGACCGTAATGATGATATGCACGACACGCTTCATCACGCTTCACGTGCGGCGATCAGCGCGTTTGCAAGCTGATCGGGGCAGGAGGTACCTCGGCCGGCGCAATCGATACCCCGCAATTTTTCAATTGCCGTGTCGACCTCCATTCCGGCTACAAGCTTACCGATACCCTGCAGATTGCCGTTACAGCCGCCTAAGAATCGACAGCTTTTGATTACGTCATCCTCGATCTCAAGCTCGATTAAACGCGAGCAGACCCCGTGGGGGATATAAGTATATTTCATAATCATTCCTCATTTCCTTTTATACAGATACAATAAAAGGCCTGCTAAAGCAAGCCTTGGAGCGGATAACGGGGCTCGAACCCGCAACATCGACCTTGGGAAGGTCGCGCTCTACCATTGAACTACATCCGCATTTACGCACTTATTATAGTACGATATTTCTGTGAAGTCAAGAACTTAACAAATTCTTTACATTCACCTTTGCTGCTTGGTTACAAACTTGCTATTGAATCTTGATGATGTTTGTGATACAATATATAAGATTAAAAAGAAAAGTCTGTGCTTTTGACATTTGGGAGGATTATTATGGCTATTAAGGTTGAGCTGCTGGCTTATACGCCGATGCCGGAGCAGACCGTTGCAATGGCGGCGAAGCTGTGTTATTCGGCGACCGATATCGACCACATCCGTGACGGTCTCGACGAGGAGAATACCGAGCGATTTTTGAATATGCTGACCGATCTGGGTCATGCCAGCCCCATCGAGCATGCGAACTTCACCTTCGGTATCGAGGGCATCTCCCGCGCATGTTCCCATCAGCTGGTGCGCCACCGTATCGCCTCCTATTCTCAGCAAAGCCAGCGCTACGTAGACGGCAACCGTTTCGAATATGTTACTCCGCCCGAAATTGCGAAGAACGAGAAAGCGAGCGGTATCTATAATGATCTGATCGATAAGATGAGCGAGGCTTACAGCGAGATTCGTGACGCACTCGCTGTAGGATATGTGAAGGAATATTCTACAGAAGAATTAAGTGGCACCGATGCCGAGATCCTCGCTCAGTTTAAGGAACAGGATAAGGCGATGTATAATAAGTTCATCAAAAAGGCGAACGAGGACGCTCGCTTTATTCTGCCGAACGCCTGCACTACTAAGATCATCTGCACCTTCAACGCGCGTACGCTGAATCATTTCTTTGCCATACGCTGCTGCAACCGCGCTCAGTGGGAGATTCGCGAGGTGGCGCGTCAGATGCTGATGCTCTGTCGTGAAGCTGCGCCGATCATCTTCAAAAACTCCGGCCCCTCATGTCTGACGGGTCCATGCCCCGAAGGGAAGATGTCCTGCGGAAAAATGAAAGAAGTGAGAGAATTATATGGCGCAAAATCACAGTAAGCTGATCGTTATTGACGGTCTCGACGGTTCCGGTAAAGCGACTCAGACGAAGCTGCTTTGCGAGAGATTACAGCAGCAGGGATACAAAGCGCGTACCGTCAGCTTCCCCGACTATGAGAGCGATTCCTCCGCCTTGGTAAAAATGTATCTGGCTGGAAAGCTCGGCACCAGTCCCGATGATGTGAACGCCTATGCCGCGTCATCTTTTTATGCTGTCGATCGTGTGGTGTCTTATCTCAACGAGTGGGGGAAGGATTACGTTGCGTACGATTATATCATCGCCGACCGCTACACCACCTCGAACATCATTCACCAGATGGCGAAGGTTGCCGAAAATGAACGCGAGAGCTATACCGAATGGCTCTTTGACTACGAATATAATCGCTTGGCGCTCCCTGCGCCCGATATGGTGTTCTTCCTTGACGTCGATCCCGACGTCAGCCAGAGATTGATGGCAGAACGATATAAGGGTGATGAAAGCAAGAAGGATATCCACGAGAGCAACATGGCTTATCTACTTCGTTGCCGTGAATCGGCTCTTTACGCAATTGAGAAGCTCGGCTGGCTCAGGATCTGCTGTTCCCGCAACGGCGAGATGCGTACCATCGAGGATATCAACGATGAGCTGATAGCGAAGATAAAGGAAGGTCAGGATGCTTGATTTCAGAACACCGACCCTAGCAGATAAGGAGATTATCGACAGCTTTGTCCGTGAGAGCGGACAGATCGGTTGTGACGTCAGCTTCGCAAATACCTTTTTATGGCGGCATAAATATCATATCAAGATCGCTTTTGACGGTGACAGCTATTATAAATGCTACAGTATGAACGGTAATGTCAGCGGATATGCGCTGCCTATGACGCGCGGCGACCTTCGAACCGCCGTTGATAAAGTCCTCGCTGACGCGAAGGAACGCGGTATCAAGCCGTTGATTGGTCTGTTGAATGATACGAACGCTGAGAGACTGAGTCATCTTTACGCAGGGCAGGTCATGATTGAGAACGACAGGGATGCTGCCGATTATATCTATGAGCGTACTCACCTCGCAGAGCTTGCCGGCAAGAAATACCACGCAAAGCGCAATCATATTTCTCGCTTTTTGCGTACCTATGAGGATTATGAGATCAGGGAGCTTTGTGCGGATAACTTTTCCGACGCGATGCTGATCGCGGAGCGTTGGCAGCAGGGAGCCGAGGATACCGGCGAGCTGTCCATTATTCGTGAAGCGTTTGAGAATTTCGATGCGCTCGGGATGTTCGGACTGGCGCTCTATGTGGAGGGTGAACCTGCCGCGATGTGTATCGCCAGTGAACTCAATTGCTGTGTCTGTGATGTGAATTTCGAGAAGGCGCTCGATTTTGAAGGTGCTTATGCCGTGATCAATAATGAATTTACTAAGCGTTTTGATCAATATACGCTGGTGAACAGAGAAGAGGATATGGGACTTGAGGGACTCCGTAAGGCAAAGCTCAGCTATCATCCCGATATCCTGTATTCAAAAAGTATCGCAAGATTCAAATGATTATGTTTCAACATTCTGATTTGGAGGTTGTTTATGTTTTATTGTTTTTTAGCCGACGGCTTTGAAGAGATCGAAGCTCTGGCAACTATCGATATTCTGCGTCGTGCCGATATTCCCGTTACTACGGTCGGCGTCGGAGGTGACATGATCCGCGGTACCCATGATATCAAGGTGCAGGCGGATATGCATATCGATGATTTTGAGATCGACGAGAATATCACCGGTGTGATCTTGCCCGGCGGTATGCCCGGCGTGAAGAACCTGTATGCTGAAGAACGCGTCAGGGATGCTGTATCTTTCTGTATATCCCGCAATCTGTATGTCTGCGCCATTTGCGCTGCGCCCTCTATTCTCGGACGTATGGGCGTACTGATGGACAAGCGTGCCACCTGTTATCCCGGCTTTGAGGATGAGCTGCTCAGCGCGAAGGTCAGCGCCGATAAAGTTGTTGTCGATGGTAAGATCATTACAGCGAAAGGCGCGGGTGTTGCGCTCGACTTTGGTTTTAAGATTGTCGAACAACTCGAGGGAGAGGTCAAGGCGGAGCGTATCGCCGCCTCAATGCAGTGCTGATGAATCTGTCTAATCCCGCCTCTCTTGATAAGGCATATCTGCGCGATTTTTATCTTGAAAAGCGAAAAAAGCTTGCAGCAGATTTTGATTGTAAAACGGCGCTGGATGACGAGATACAAACCCGTCTGATTATCAGCTCCGCATATCGTATTGCCGATACGGTGCTTGTCTATATGGCGCGTCCGTTTGAGATTTCGACCTCGATGATTATTTATGCCGCCTTAGCGAATAATAAGACTGTCGGTTTGCCTGTTTGTCTAGATGATCGCCGTATGATATTTCGTAAGATCACCTCGGTTGCCGAACTGCGTCCCGGACGTTTCGGAATTCTCGAACCGCCCCAAAACAGCGAGGAGATCGTCCCCGACAGGCATACGCTCTGCGTTTGTCCCAGTTTATGTTGCGACATGACCGGCGTTCGTCTTGGCTTCGGCGGAGGATACTACGACCGTTTTCTCACGGATTTTATCGGCGTAAAGGTCGCGCTGTGCTACGGCGACAGCGTTCTGCCCGTGATCGAAAGCGATGACTATGATATTCCGATGAATGCTGTTGTGACCGACAGCTTCATCAGAACGATATGCTGATACCGGGCTGACGCCTGCTGTCAGTAAGATTAAGGAGTAATAATATGAGTGATACTTCACGCAACCGGATACCCGAGGATTCTATCGAGGCGACCCGCCGTAAGAAGATGGAAGAGTTCAGGCGTTCTGTCGATATGAACGCGATCCGCGGTGAATATGATGGGAGAAAAGCTGAACAGCCTGTTTCTGAGCCTGTTCATGGACAGCCTGTAGAAGAACTCAGACAGCCTGCCGAAGAAAACCTGCAGCCTGTTGAGGAGCGTTCCCAGCGTCGCCGCAAACGCAATATGGAGATCAATTCCTATTCTGACGACGATACCAAGAAGCGTATTGAACGCGATTCTAAAAAGGCCCTTAAACAGCAGAAGAAGGAAGAAAAGAAGATTGAGAAGACAAAGGCGAAGCGCAATCGCCGTATTTTCAAGATCGTTTGGATCGCTATGATCGCGATTGTAGCGATCGTTCTGTCTCAGTTTCTGCTTGTCGGTGTAAACGATCTGCTCGGTATTTCCCGCGAGGAGAACGCAACCAAGGTGAATGTCAGCATCCCCGAGAATCCCACGCTGGATATCATCGCCGATACCCTGTACAAGTCCCGCGTCATCAAGCAGCCTGCCTTCTTTAAGCTCTATGCGCGCTTTACCTCCTCGGAGTCGGATTTCCGTCAGGGTGAATTTGAGATCTCTACCGATAAGGACTATGAGGCGATCATTAACTTCCTGCAGAGTAACGTCAACCGTACCGATATCGTTAAGGTACAGATCACCGAGGGTATGAATATCCAGGAGATCGCTCAGACCCTTACTGAGAAAAAGGTTTTGAATAATATCAATGAATTCTATGATTTGTGTAACAGCACCTACTTTGATGAGGATTTCGAATTCCTGCAGAGCATCAAGAATTCAGATAAGCGCTATTACAAGCTCGAAGGCTATCTTTTCCCCGATACCTACGACTTCTATGTCGGTGAAAATCCCAAATCCGTTATCAGTAAGTTCCTCAACAACTACGATAATAAGGTTGAGTTACATAAGGAGAAGTATTTCAGCAATTCCAAGCGTTCCACGCTTGCGGAGGAAGCGGCGGCGACAGGCTACACGACCGACGAGATCCTTACGATTGCTTCGATCATTCAGGCTGAGGCGGCTTCCCGTGACGACATGTATTACATTTCGTCTATCATCCATAACCGTCTGAAATACGGTGCGTCCCAGGGCGTCGGAAAACTAAACTGCGACTGTACCGTGTATTATCCCTACCGTAATCAGGAGAACATTCCCGAGACTGAGCGCGCGACCTTCCACTCCACCTATAATACAAACGACTTTGAGGGCCTGCCGGCAGGTCCGATCTGCAATCCGGGAGCAGAGGCGATCAAGGCGGCGATTCGTCCCTATGAGAGTGATTTCCTCTTCTTCTGTCACGACACGCCGGAGAATGGTTCGATTCCGTACTACGCGACCACCAACTCTGAGCACGAAGCTAATCTCGCTGTTATCGAGGCGAATAAGAACAGTAACCTTGCGGCTAATCAGGATACCTCCGGCACCTACACCGGCGAGAATGTTGACTCCGATTATGAATAAACCCGAGGTACTGTCGCCCGCGGGCGATATGGAGAGCTTTGATACTGCTCTGAGATTCGGCGCCGACGCGGTATATCTTGCCGGCAAAAGCTTCGGTATGCGTACCGCTTCCAAAAATTTTTCTAATGAAGAATTAAAGATTGCATGTGAAAAGGCACACGCCTTGCATAAGAAGGTCTATCTTACCACCAACACTCTCCCGCGTAATGCCGATATCCCTTCAATCCCCGATTTTCTGAGTGAAGCAGAAAGATGCGGTGTGGATGCCTTCATCATAGCAGATCTCGGTGTTTTCGAGATGGCGAAGCGATATGCTCCCTCTGTAGAGCGCCATATTTCCACCCAGGGCGGAGTAATGAACTACGAGAGCGCTGTAGCTTGGTATAATATGGGTGCAAAGCGTGTGGTGCTTGCGCGTGAGATGCGGCTCGATGAGATCGCCGAGCTGAGAGCGAAGATCCCCGATGAGCTTGAGATCGAGTGTTTTGTTCACGGTGCGATGTGTGTGTCCTTTTCCGGACGCTGTCTGATCTCTTCCTTCATGACGGGACGTGACGCGAACCGCGGCGACTGTGCTCAGCCTTGCCGCTGGAAGTATCACCTGATGGAGGAGAGCAGGGAAGGGCAGTTCTTTCCGATTGAGGAGACCGAGAAAGGTACCTATCTCTACAACTCCCGCGATCTTTGTATGATCGAGCATATCCCCGAGTTGATTAAAGCGGGGGTTAGCAGCTTGAAGATCGAGGGCAGAGCCAAGACTTACTATTACACCGGTGTGACCACAAACGCTTACCGTCATGCGGTCGATGAATACTTTGATCATCTCGATGATCCCGATTATCACGTCAGCCCGTGGATTGTCGAGGAACTTGAGAAGATCAGCCATCGCGCCTATTCGACAGGTTTTTTCTTTGGTGGCGAGCCGGGTCAGGAAACCGTTAACGGCGGTTATATTCGCCGTTATAATGCGGTCGCTGTCTGTGTGGAGGGCAGTAATGACAGTAACGTTGCTGTCGTGACTCAGCGCAACAAGTTTTTGGTCGGCGATACGCTTGATATTCTTCCGCCTGACGGTTTTTCTTATGAGGTGAAATGCCTTAGGCTGATGAATACAGACGGCGAGGATGTACCTTCTGCGCCGCATCCGATGCAGAGGCTGTTTATGACGACCGACCGCCCTATCCCGCAGGGTTCTGTCATTCGCAAAAAGAATATATGACTATGTTTATTATCCGCTTACGGTACAGCCGCAGGCGGATATTTTTGTTTACATCGTGGATATTATGTGCTATACTTAATATGTATAAATCTGTAAAAGCGAGGGATATTAATGTGTCAGAATGATATCAACCCCGAAAATCCAAAGAAGCTATCGCGTTACAAGATTCGTGAACAGGCGTTCTTCCTGTGCTTTGAGTCGCTGTTTTCCGATACCGATATCGATGAGCTTGCCGATAATGCCGGTGACGCGCGTGATGAGATCCTCAGCGATATCGCCGTAGAGCGCGCCCGCGGAACGATGGCGAATAATGTGACCATCGATGAGAGAATCAGTGCGAATCTGAAAGAAGGATGGAAGATCACACGTATCTCGAAGGTATCGTTAGCACTTCTGCGTCTTGCGATATATGAGATGTTATATGAGAAGGATATCCCCGTTTCCGTATCGATCAACGAGGCGGTCGAGCTATCCAAGAAATATACCACCGAGGATGACGCCGCCTTTGTCAACGGCGTGCTCGGTGCGGTGGCGAAGACTCTATGAGTGCATATCTGGGCATCGACACCAGCAATTATACGACATCCGTCTGTTTGTATGACAGTGAGAGCGGCAAGGTCATCAGCCGACGTAAGCTTCTGCCTGTTCGTGACGGTGAGCTCGGACTTCGGCAGAGTGACGCGGTCTTTCACCATGTACAGCAGCTTTCCGAGCTGTTTGATTCCGCTTTTGACGGCTTTAAGGCTCAGATAAATGCGATCGGCGTCTCTTATGCGCCTCGTACCGCCGAGGGCTCGTATATGCCGTGCTTTACTGTCGGTCTGATGGTCGCAAAGGTACTGCAAAGTGTGTTGAAGGTTCCGCTGTATGAATTCTCGCATCAGCAGGGACATATCGCCGCGGCTTTATACAGTATTGATCGACTTGATCTGTTACATGAGAAGCATATCGCGTTCCATGTCAGCGGCGGTACAACAGAAGCGCTGTTGGTCAACGGTGCAGATGGCTTTGTAACTACCGATATCGTTGCGAAGACCCTCGACTTGAATGCCGGTCAGCTGATCGACCGTATCGGCGTTATGCTCGGACTGCATTTCCCGTGCGGTGCTGAGCTTGAGCGGCTTGCGCTTTCCTGCGAGGAAAAGATCAAGGTCAGACCTACCTTAAAGGGGATGGACTGTTGTCTCAGCGGCGGTCAGAATATTGCCGAAAAGTATCTAAAGGAAGGCAGAAGCCCTGCATATCTCGCGCGCTTTGCGATGGAATATGCCGCTTCAGCGATCGTAGGAATGAGCGAACGTATCAGGGAAACCTACGGCGATCTGCCGTTCGTTTATGCGGGCGGCGTTATGTCTGACTCGATCATAAGGGAAGAATTGTGCAGCCGCTTCGACTGCTTATTCGCAAAACCTGAATTTTCATGCGATAACGCTGCCGGTACAGCGGTACTCGCGTATATAAAGGATAATGAATCATGATGACTCCCAAGGTCTATACCGTAACACAACTCAACGCGCGTGTCGGAGCGCTTATTGCCTCCGATCCGGAATTGCAGATTGTTTTCATCGAGGGCGAGCTTTCCAATGTTCATATGAATCTCAAAAGCGGTCATTTGTACTTCTCGCTGAAGGATAAGGACAGTGTGATACGCGCGGTAATGTTTTCTTGGGCAGTGCGTAATTTGCGATTTAAGCCCGAGGACGGTATGAAGGTCATCATGCGTGCTCAGGTGACTGTTTATGAAGCGGGCGGTCAGTACCAGCTTCGCGTTGAAGATATGCAGCCCGACGGCGTCGGAGTCCTGGCCATGCAGCTTGAACAGCTTAAAAAGAAGCTTGGCGCTCAGGGACTATTTGATCCCGAACACAAGAAGCCGATCCCTGCGATCCCTGAGACCGTCGGCGTTATCACCTCTCCGACCGGTGCGGCGTTACGCGATATTATGGATATCATCGGACGACGCTTTCCGAGCGTTGAGATTATACTCGCGCCTGTTCTTGTTCAGGGTGACGGCGCTCCCGAACAGCTGATCCGTGCGGTCAAGATGTTCTCAGAGCATCATGCCGCCGATGTTCTGATTATCGGTCGCGGCGGCGGCTCGATGGAGGATCTGTGGGCATTTAATGATGAAGGGCTTGCCAGAGCGATCTATGACTGCCCGATCCCCGTGATCTCTGCTGTCGGTCATGAGACCGATACGACTATTTGTGACTTCGTCAGCGACCTACGTGCACCGACCCCTTCTGCTGCTGCCGAACTTGCTGTTCCGAACCGAGTTGATCTGTATGCGAATTTGATTTCGATGTATCGCCGCGGTATTAACGCTTTTAACACAAAGAACGACAGCCTGAATCAACAAGTCGATCAGATTTCTCGTCTGATCTCGGCTCATTCACCGATGCCTGTCGTTGAAAATCACTTACAGCTGCTTAATCAGTTTTCGTTTCGTGCCAAGAAAGCGACGGAAGGTGCCTTGCAACGCTCGTCCGCATTAGCTCAGGAACTGTTCTCCAAGGTTGAAGCTCTCAACCCTGTAGCGGTATTGAACCGCGGATTTGCATATGTAAAGAGGGAAGAGATTCAGATATGCTCTTCCGAAATGTTAAAGAAGGGCGATGTTATCGACATCATCTTCAAGGACGGCTCAGTCAAAGCCAAAATCCAATAATAAGGAATAATATACCATGTCTTTTACACACCTGCATGTACACAGTGAATACAGCTTGCTTGACGGCGTTTGTCGTATCTCCCGCCTTGTCGAAAAGGCGAAGGAGCTGGGTCAGAGCGCGCTTGCCATCACAGATCACGGCGTCATGTACGGTGTGATTGATTTTTACAAAGAATGTAAGAAGCAGGGGATTAAGCCGATCTTAGGCTGTGAAGTATATGTTTCCCCGCGCTCGCGTTTTGACAAGACCTTTGAACTCGACCGCGAGTACAGCCATCTTATTCTCCTATGTGAGAATAATCAGGGCTACAGTAATCTGATGAAACTCGTATCACTTGGTTTTACCGAAGGGTTTTACAACAAACCGCGCGTTGATCACGAGCTGTTGGAGCGCTATCATGAGGGTTTGATCTGCCTCTCGGCTTGTTTATCGGGAGAGGTCCCGAAGCGATTGCTCTCGGACGATTATGACGGCGCTTTGGAAATCGCTAAGTACTACCAAGATGTTTTCGGTGCTGATAACTACTTTATTGAGTTACAGAACCACGGCTTACGTGAGCAGGCGCAGACCAATCCTCAGCTGATTCGCATCGCGCGCGAGATCGGCGCCGGTCTTGTCGTGTCCAACGATTGCCATTATATCAATAAGGAGGATCATAAGCTCCATGATATCCTCCTGTGTATCCAGACGAATTCGACCGTTAATGATAAGAAGATGGGCTTCGAGACCGAGGAGTTCTATTTGAAAAGCGAGGATGAACTGCGCGAGTTGTTCCCCGACCTTGATGAGGCCTTTGATAATACAGTGAAGATCGCCGAACGCTGTGAGGTGGAGATCGAGTTCGGTAAGCGAAAGCTGCCCGATTTCAAAACGCCGAACGGAGAGGATCACTATTCCTTTTTTCGCGATAAATGCTATGAGGGACTCTACCGACGCTATGGCGAAAACCCCGACCGGGAGCTTATCGATCGGCTTGAATATGAACTGTCCGTGATCAAGCGGATGGGCTTTGTCGATTACTTTTTGATCGTGCATGATTTTGTTCGTTACGCCAAAAGCCAGGATATCCCCGTAGGACCCGGAAGAGGCTCCGGAGCGGGCTCTCTGTGCGCATACTGCATCGGTATCACCGGTATCGATCCGATTCGTTACAACCTGCTGTTTGAACGATTTCTAAACCCCGAGCGTGTCAGTATGCCCGATTTTGATATTGATTTTTGCAAGGAACGCAGAGGAGAGGTCATCGATTATGTAATCCGTAAGTACGGCTCCGATCATGTGGCTCAGATCGTGGCATTCGGTACGATGCAAGCGCGCGGTTCGGTACGCGACGTCGGCAGGGTCTTGGACGTTCCTTATGCTACGGTTGATAAGATTGCGAAAATGATTCCGTTCAGTATTGATATGACCGTTGATAAGGCGTTGACGCTCTCGACTGAACTGCGTTCCGCATATCATCAGGATCCCGTTGTCAAACAGATTTTAGATATTGCACGAGGTCTGGAGGGTATTCCGCGCCACATGACCATGCACGCGGCGGGCGTTGTGATTACCGATCGTCCCGTCAGTGATTATGTACCTCTCGCTAAGTCTGACGACACCGTTGTGACCCAGTTCACGATGACAACGCTTGAGGAACTGGGACTTCTTAAAATGGACTTTCTCGGACTCAGAAACCTTACCGTTATTCACGACGCCGAGAAGATGATCCGTCGACTGGAGCCCGATTTCAATATCGACGATATCGACTATACCGACAAGGCGGTCTATGCCATGATGGCGACCGGTAAGACCGACGGTGTGTTCCAGTTTGAGAGCGGAGGTATGAAGAATGTCCTCGTTCAGTTGAAGCCTGAACGCTTTGAGGATCTGATCGCCGTTATTTCCCTCTATCGTCCGGGTCCGATGGATTCTATCCCAACCTATATCCGTAACCGTCATAATCCTCGATTAATAACTTATAAACACCCTTTGCTTGAACCGATTCTGAACGTTACAAACGGCTGTATCGTCTATCAGGAGCAGGTCATGCAAATTTTCCGAACTCTCGCCGGCTACTCATTCGGTCGTGCGGATATTGTCCGCCGCGCCATGAGCAAGAAGAAGCATGACGTTATGGAGCGTGAGAAGCAGATATTCGTCCATG
This sequence comes from uncultured Ruminococcus sp., assembly GCA_902785355.1. Taxonomy (GTDB): domain Bacteria; phylum Bacillota; class Clostridia; order Oscillospirales; family Acutalibacteraceae; genus Ruminococcoides. The sequence continues at coordinate 19,123 of CACZYF010000006.1, forward strand.
GACTGTTAAACGAGAACGGAGAAGTGGAGGTCGAGGGTTGCCTCAGGCGCGGTGTTGACGAGCAGACCGCTCTCGCGATTTTTGCCGAGATGGAGAGCTTCGCTTCTTATGCCTTTAATAAAAGCCACGCGGCTGCATATGCCGCGGTATCATATCAAACAGCTTTTTTGAAATGTCGCTACAAGCGCGAGTATATGGCTGCGCTGCTTTCATCTGTTATTGATAACCAGAACAAGACTGCCGAGTATATCGGCGAATGTCATCGCCTCGGAATCGCCGTATTGCCCCCCAGCGTCAACGAGAGCGACAGCAAATTTACAGTCTATAACGGCAATATACGCTTCGGACTTTCTGCTATACGTAATCTCGGTTACGGCTTTATCGACGCGATCATCCTTGAACGTCGGTTAAAGTCTTATCGCTCCTTCTATGATTTTTGCAAGCGGCTCAACGGCAGAGGACTCAACGCCCGATCGCTAGAGAGCTTGATCAAGTGCGGCGCGCTCGATCACCTCGGCTATAACCGACGTCAGATGCTGGCAGTATCCAAAACCATCCTTGATGATCTCGACTATGAGCGTCGTAAGGGCGGAGCAGGTCAGATTTCGCTGTTCGATATGGGCGGCGTGGATTCGTCCGCCGAGGAGATCGCCGTTCCTACATTGGAGGAATACCCGCTGATCGAGCTTCTTAACATGGAGAAAGAGATGGCGGGGATGTACCTGAGCGGTCATCCTCTCGATGAATATGCCGCTTTCAGCAATGCGGTGAACGCCGATCGCATCAGCGATATCCTTAACACCGAGGAGAATCGTTATCATGACCGTTCCAAAGTGCGTCTGATCGCGATTTTGACAAAAAACCGTACTCAGATCACGAAGAATAACAAGATGATGGCTTTTGCAGAGATAGAAGACCGCTTCGGTTCGTGTGAAGCGATCGTGTTTCCGAATGTGCTCGAAGAATGTCGTGAGGCGCTTTACGTCGGCGCTGCGCTCGATATAGAAGGCACGCTCAGCTACAAGGAGGATGAAGCGCCCCGAGTGATTGCGGAGAGGATCACTGCGTTACCTCCCGCGAAGGAGCTTTCGATTCGCGATCAGCAGTCCATTGTTCAAACGCAAACGACGCCGAAGCAACAGACAGTGCGAAAGCCGCAAGGTGAACAGAAGCTCTATCTGAAGGTTCCGTCGCTTGACTGTCGGGAATATCATAAGGCAAAGAACATCCTCGAGATCTTCCACGGCACGACGAAGGTGGTTTTTTATCTGAGCGAGACCCGTCAGCAGATGCTCGCGCCGCAGTCTCTCTGGACGTCGGTTAATCCCACTATGTTGGATGAACTCAGGTTTCAGCTCGGTGACGGAAATGTCATTCTGAAATAATCTTGCGAATTTTCTTATGAAATTTGTTGAAATACTTGATTATAACCGACGGTTTGTTGTATAATATTATTGGTTAACTATCATTTCTCTTTGAACGGAGGTTTTATTATGGCTAATAAATCAATTGCAGTATTAACGAGCGGCGGCGATGCCCCGGGTATGAACGCGGCTGTCCGTGCGGTCGTTAGAGCGGGTATCTACAGCGGTTTTGACGTTTACGGCGTATATAAGGGCTACAACGGTCTGCTGAACGGCGACGTCAAGAAGATGGATCTTCGCTCGGTTTCCGATATCCTCAGCCGCGGCGGTACGATCCTTTATACCGCTCGCAGTAAAAAGTTCATGCAGCTCGAGTATCAGCAGCAGGCGGCTGAGTTCTGCCGCTCACTGGGTATCGTCGGTCTTGTCGTTATCGGAGGCGACGGTTCTTTCCGCGGCGCTCGTGCATTATCGAACGCCGGCATTCCCTGTGTAGCGCTGCCCGGTACCATTGATAACGATATTGCATGTACCGATTATACCATCGGCTTCGATACCGCGATGAATACCGCGGTCGAGATGATCGATAAGATTCGCGATACCGCCCAGAGCCACGATCGTTGCTCTGTCGTCGAAGTCATGGGTCGTCACTGCGGCGACATTGCGCTTGAGACCGGTATCGCTGTCGGCGCTACCTCTATCATCGTTCCCGAGGTAGAGTATGATCTCGAAAAGGATGTTATTTCTCGTATTTATGAGCAGAAGGATACCGGAAAGAAGCATTTCATCGTCATCGTCGCTGAGGGCGTAGGCGGTTCACAGGAGATCTCTCATTATATTCAGCACCGTACCGGTATCGAGACCCGCGCTACCATCCTCGGCCATGTTCAGCGCGGCGGTTCTCCGTCCCTGCGCGACAGATTGATGGCGACCACCATGGGCGTAGCGGCGGTTGAACTGCTCCAGAAGGGCAACGCCGACGGTACCGTAGGCAATCGTGTCATCGGTTGGAGAGACGGTAAGATCGTCGATTATGATATCACCGAAGCGCTCGAGATGCCGCGTGTGTTCAATAAGCATCTCTATGAAGTCGCGATGAAAGTATCGATCTAAGGCTTTATTACGGATAAAATGGGTATTCATTATTTTTATAACTTTTGTATTTCCGATATCGACCGCGCAGATTTGCGCGGCGATATCCTTTCTGCGGTAAGAAAACGTTACTTTGACAGATTTGACCGTATCAGGGACAAAATAACCGTCGGCAGTGAGGATGAACCGCTGTTTTATGATTATGCGATCGAGAAGGACAAGCTGCTGCGCTGGACTGTCAAAAACAGTTCCGGTACGGTATTACAGGAGGTTATTCCGGCAGGCGAGGGGAAGTATTTTCTGTACTTCTACCGGGATCAAAAGCTGTACAAACGCTTGCTGTTCAGCCGCCTGCATACGCTTTTAAAGGCGGAATATACCGATGACGACGGTACTGTCTGCGCCTCGATCGAACCGCGAAAGGTTCAGGGTGGACTTTGCCTGCTCTATGAGAGCAAGGAATTGAAGGAACCGCTTGTGCTGTCTCCCGCACCGGATGTGAGCGATCCCATCCTTTCTGAGCGAATGAGAGAACGCTTTACCGACTATTCCGCTGTCGCTTCGACCAACGAGGGTATCGTTTACTTCTTGTCCGATCAGCAGACTTCATCTTTCAAAGCATTATTGGGAGAGGTTCAAGCGGAGCTGAACAGTGAGGGTGAAGAGAGCTTTATCGATGATATGCCCCTGTTCGAGAAGATCAACGCCAAGGATTTCAACGTCAAACGTAATCTTTCCGCTTCGCTTGATATCAGTCATGCGGCTGTATTCGGAGCACCTGTTGAAGAGGCAGAAGCACCTGTAGTTGAACCCGAACCTGTTTCTGAGTCCGGGAACGTCGCAGAGCCTGAGCCTGTTCCTGAAATCTCAGCTGATGAAGAAACCGCTCCCGAAGAGGAAGAGATTGAGGAGACCGAGGATAAGAAGACCGCTGAGCCCGATAAGATGATCATGGCTGACGGTGCGATGTACAGCTATTTCGGCAATCTTGATGATAACGGCAACCGTTCCGGCTACGGCAGAACGATGACCGATCTCGACAAAGTTGCATATGTGGGTAATTACGTCAATGATAAGCGTTCCGGAAAAGGCGCTTACTTTTATAAGGACGGTACCCTCTGCTACAGCGGTGATTGGACACAGAACGCCCGCCACGGTATCGGTATCGGCGTCAGCGCACGCGACGGCTCGATGCATATGGGCAACTGGAAGAACAATAAGCCCGAGGGCAACGGCGTCCGCATGACGGCTGACGGTAAGATCCTCTTTGTCTGCAAGGTGCTCGAGGACGGCAAGACGGTGCTGATGCATTATCTGCCCGATGAAACCGTTTTGATCACCAAGTATGATCGGGAAGGTAAGAAAATCTCTGAAAAAACCGTTTCTTTACTCGATTTTTAATAATTTGTAATCTATAGTAAATACTATTACCGTCGCTGTAATAAGCGACGGTAATTTTTTACTGTAAGGAGAATTATTATGAGAAGATTACTAGGCTTGATCTGTGCCGCTCTGATGCTGGCTACGGTGTTATCCGGCTGCATGACCGAGACGGAGCACAAGGTCAAGGAGGTCGCCAGTGAGGCGTCTTCCGGTTTGAAGAAGGCCGCGACCGAGATGGGGATAGACGATCCCGGTACTCGTAGGATCACCTCCACCGATGGTGAGAATATGACTGAGCGCGATTTGGGTGAAAATATCGAAGACGCTGTCGACAGCATGATCGAGGACGGTCAGGTTGAGGATGGCGACGGTAACGTCGGAGATATGGAGAACCGTGACGGTGACGGAAATATTGATGAGAATGCACAGGATCAGGCTTCTTCCGAGAACGAATAAGCAGAATCACATAAGATATCGGCTGCCGCGTTTATCACGGCAGCCGATATGCTTATACCACCTTCTCCAGATCGGCTTTCAGCTTGCCGATGATTTTTTTTTCCAGTCGGGAGATGTAGGATTGTGAGATGCCGAGCATGTCGGCGACCTGCTTTTGCGTATGCTCTCGGTTACCGTTAAGTCCGAATCGCAGTTCCATAATCATTGCTTCACGGGTATTCAGGCGACTGACAGCCTCCAGTAATTGTGTGCGCTCCGCTTCCTGTTCGATATCCGCGCTGACGGTATCACTCTCTGATCCGAGAATGTCGCTGAGTAGAAGTTCGTTGCCGTCCCAGTCGGTTGAAAGGGGTTCTTCTATTGAAATCTCATACTTGCTCTGGGTAGTTTTACGCAGAAACATGAGGATTTCGTTTTCTATACAGCGTGAGGCGTAGGTCGCCAGCTTTATATTGCGGTCGGGTGAGAAAGTGTTGACCGCCTTGATCAGTCCGATCGTCCCGATGCTGATCAGATCTTCGATATTGACGTTGCTGTTCTCAAACTTTTTCGCTATATAAACGACTAACCTCAGGTTGTGTACGATCAGCGGTTCTCGCGCTTTATCATCGCCTTCCCTGATTCGCTTTAGGATAACCGCTTCTTCGTTCTTGGTAAGGGGCGGCGGGAGAGCGCCGGCGCTGTTGATGTAGTAAACGCTGTTAGAGAGAAAGAGAAAACGCAGCTTAAAGATCAGATTTCGTATAAATTGCATGTTGTATCACCTTATGATGTCAGAATTGATAATTGCATGGAAGTTATGGTTCAGTTCGCTGATACAGGCGATGTAGACCTGCTGATCGACGGATTCTTTGTCGATGGTTACGCAAGCGGCTTTGACTGCTCTCAGATAGGATGATCCGCCGACGGTAGAGTAGGGAACGATCCGTGCCGGAAGCTCCTCGGACAAGGTCATGACCGTGCTGTCAACGATAATGACGGGGGCTTTGGAAAACGGCTCGATCAGGTTGCAGCCCGTGTCGATCTTCCCGATACAGAAATAGTCTCGACCGTTTACCTTAAATGACAGCGGTACGACGGTTGATTTGATTCTTTCGCGAAAGAGTTTGTTACATAACAATAAGATTAGATAGATTACTGCCGATAAAAGAACGAGAACAAGCGGATTGACCTGAAAGTACGGAACGTCATTGACGATCAGCATTCGCGGCGGCTTGAATATCTGATAGAATAATATCACCGCGCCGCAGTAAACCATCGATACACAGAAGGTCATCAGCAGCGCTCTGAGATAAGCTCCCTTTCCGTGATAACCGAAGGTTACCGCGGTCAGCACGCATGATGATACGCTCCTGATCAACAGCAGAAACCAAAAACTGTCAAAATTCAAAAAGATACTTAACGAGAACAGCGCCCCGATAAACGCTCCCGTAATCAGCCTCCACAAGCGGCATCGCCGCTTGAGCAGTGCGTCCGCTGTCATCAGCACAGCGTAGTTGAAAACGGTATTGATAAATAACAGAACATCTACATATACTGTCATGCCGACCTCCGTTATTGTTTGTAGTTATTATGACACAGGAGATTTGCAGTTCATGTCAAAGCGCCTTTGCATTTTCTTGTAATAATATGATTGGATTGCGTATAATACCGTTTTGATCGGGAAAGTCATGCTGATTTTATTGACAATATGCAGAATTTGTACAAAAATCAGAAAAAACATTTGACTTAACAGACTTTAGAGGTTATTATAAACTAGAATACGCTATATGGTGGTGATTAGATGGCTGGTTCCACAATAGATAGAGTCAGAGAGGCGGAGCTGAAGGCAAATGAAGCCCGAGAAAACGCGGAACTCAGGGCGCAGCAGTTGATCGCCGACGCCGAGAGACACGCCGACGAGCTGATTGCTCAGGCTAAGGTCAAGGCAGCTGAGCTTGATACCCGCGCTGCCGATGAGGCAAAGAACCGCGCCGATGCGATCGTAAAGGAACGCAAGGCTCAGGCTGAGGCAGATGCTCAGGCTCTGACAGAAAAAACGATCAAGAATAAACAGAATGTGATCAATAAGCTTATCCGAGAAACATTGGTTTGATTTGATAAGCTTAAAGCAGTAAGGAGGGCATAATGGCAATGCTCAGAATGCAGCGCGTCAACGTGTATGCGCTGCTCAAGTACTGCAAGGATATTCTGGAGGACCTGCAAAGGCGAGGCGTTATCGAGATCGAAAACGTCGATATCGAGGACAGCGTCTTTTATAAAGACGATACCTCCGCTTTTCAGGCACAGTATAACGGCATAGCAAATACCGCCAAGCAGGCGCGCGAGATCCTCGCGAAGTACGCGCCGCAGAAGAAGGGATTGCTCGATTCCTTCAAGGGTCGAAAACAACTTACCCGGGCGGAGTATAATAAGCTTGCCGACGACGCGCCGGATATCCTTCGCGCAGCCTACGATATCCTATCGTATCAAAAGAATATTGAACAGAATGAGGCGGAGAAGATCAAGTATCAACAGCAGCTCGAGATGATTAAGCCATGGCTGGCGCTCGATGTGCCAATGAACTTCTCCGGAACCGCAACGACCAAAGCTTTTATCGGTAAGTTTGCTCCGCCGAAGACGAGTGAACAGATTACGACGCAGCTTGCGGAGTATCTTTCGGGCGATGAAGCGTTTGATATCGAGACCGTGTACAGCGATAATAACCAGAGCTGTGTGTTTGTCCTGACCTCCAAGAAGGATTCGGATGCGGTCGGCGACGCGCTCAGGCGGATCGGCTTCGAATACCCGCCTTATGTCTCGACCGTTACGCCGCAGAAGCGGGAGAAAGAGATCAACCGCCATATCAGCAACCGTGACGGTAGGATCTTGGAGAACGAAAAAAATATCAAGGCACTCGAGAAGTACTACGATAAGCTCGCCTTCCTCGAGGACTACTACACCATGAAGTCCGAACGGTATAAGGCTTATGACGATATCGCGACCTCGAACAACACCTTCGTGATGACGGGATACATCCCCGAGCCCGACGCAAAGAAGCTCAAGGATTACCTCGAAACTACCTACGATGCAGAGGTCGAGCTGGAGGAAGCGGGCGATAACGCTCCCGTAAAGTTGAAAAACAACAGATTTACGGAGCCGGTTGAAGGCGTTCTCGCATCGTACAGCTACCCCGATCACCATGAAGCCGATCCGACCTCGATCATGGCGATCTTCTATTACCTTTTCTTCGGAATGATGTTTTCCGACGCAGGCTACGGTATTGTGATGGCGCTCGCGTGCGGTATATGCCTGCTGAAGTTCAAGGGAATGGAACCGGGGCTCAAACGCTCGATGAAGATGTTCTTCTGGTGCGGCGTTTCCACCACGTTCTGGGGACTGATGTTCGGCTCGTTCTTCGGCGACGCGATCCCGGTCATTTCGAATACCTTCTTCCACACCGAGCCTCCCGCTATCCCCGGTTTGGTCGTACCGCTGTGGCTCAACCCTGTGTCCGATCCCATGAAGGTGCTGATGGTTTCATTCCTCTTAGGTATTATCCATCTGTTTGTGGGTCTCGGTATCATGGCATATAACAATATCAGAAACAAGAATTACCCGGCGGTCATCTATGATGTGGTCAGCTGGTATCTTCTCGTAGGAGGCGCGATTCTGGCGCTGCTTTCGACCGACATGATGGGGGATATCGCAGGCTTCACTTTACCGGGTATCTACCTAAAGATCGGCGGAATCATGGCTGCCGTGGGAGCCGTGATCATCGTCCTGTTCTCCGGAAGGGAAAGTTCCAATCCGTTCATCCGGCTTTTAAAAGGCGTCTACGGACTGTACGGCGCTACAGGTTATCTGAGCGATATCCTTTCCTACAGCCGATTACTGGCTTTAGGCATGGCGACCGGTATCATTGCTCAGGTCTTCAATCTGGTCGGCACGATTCTCGGAGACAGCCCGATCGGCGTGGTCGTCTTCATCCTCGTGTTCCTGATCGGACATACGGTGAATATCGGTATCAACGCGCTCGGCGCGTATGTACACACCAACAGATTACAGTTTGTTGAATTCTTCGGCAAGTTCTATACAGGCGGCGGAAGAGGTTTCAACCCGTATAAAATCAATACAAAGCATTATACAGTCAAGGAGGACAAATAATATGTCAGCGTTTTTTCAGAATTCAGGTTTATTCTTCGCACTTTTAGGCGCAGCTTTTGCGACACTCATGGCGGGCATCGGTTCCGCAATCGGCGTAGGCAAAGCAGGCGTTGCAGCTTCCGGCGTACTGGCTGAGGAGCCTTCGCTCTTCGGTAAGGTACTGATCTTCCAGCTGCTGCCCGCTACACAGGGTATTTACGGCCTGCTTGTCGGTATCCTCATCCTTTCTAATGTCGGCCTGATCGGCGGTGCAAAGGAGGTCACTGCGCTGCAGGGTCTGCTGTATTTCGCGGCATCTCTGCCGATCGCATTCTGCGGACTGTATTCCGCAATCTATCAGAGCAAGTGTGCCGTTGCGGGTATCGGAACGGTAGCGAAAAAGCCCGATCAGTTCGGTAAAGCGATCCTGATGCCGGCAATGGTCGAGACTTACGCGATCCTTGCACTGCTGATCTCGATGCTTGCGATCATCGGCATCGCCGGCATGTAAGCGGAGAAGAATATGTCCGGTATTGATAAGATAATCGAACAGATCGAGCTTGATACCAAGGATATCTGTGATAAGGTGATTGCCGAAGCGCAGAAGAAGGCTGACGCGATCATCGCCGAGGCTCAGGTAAAGGCTCAGTCTATTGCCGCAGACGGTAAGGATAAAACTGCCGCCCGTGTGGCTGATATCAAAAAGCGCGGCGAATCCGCCGCTGACCTCGAAGAAAAGCGCGTGATGCTCTACACCAAGCAGAGCATCATCCAAACGATGCTCAACGAAGGACTCAGCGCTGTAAAACAGCTTCCCGACGACGAGTACTTCGACCTGATCGCTAAGATGGTCGAGAAGTACTCGATGCCTGAGAACGGCGAGATACTTTTCGGTGAGAAGGATCGCAGGAGAATGCCGGCCGACTTGCCGGAGAAGCTCTCGGGTATCGCTAAGGGCTCGCTAGCACTTTCCGATGAATGTGCCCCGATCGACGCGGGATTCATTCTGCGTTACGGCGGCATTGAGCAGAACTGCTCTTTCGACGCGATCTTCGCCGGTGAGGCGGAGTCGCTGTCCGACAGAGCGGGCAAGCTGCTTTTCTGATCGGAGGATGACTATGCAGCAGGACTACACTTATGCTGTGGCGCGCATCCGCTTCCGTGAGACAAGGCTTCTGAATGACGGCGATCTTCTTTCGCTTCTTTCCGCGAAGGATACGCCGTCTGCGATCCGTTTGCTCCGCGATAAGGGCTGGGGCGATAATAACGACGTCAAGGATTCCGAAGCACTCCTTTCTCTCGAAGAGAAGAAGCTTTGGGATTTCATCGATGAAATTGTCACCGAGCAGAGAGTTTTTGATTTTCTGCGTGTTCCGAGTGATTTTCATAACCTTAAGGTCGCAATCAAGTGCGTGACCCGAAATGAAAAGCCCGACGGCATGCTTCTCTATAACGCGGTATGCGATCCGTTAGAGATATTCGACAGTATCAGCAAGCGTGAATATCAACATCTGCCTGAGTTTTTGCAGAACTGTGCCCGTGAAGCGATGACTGTGCTGCTCCAGACCTCCGACGGTCAGCTTTGTGATATGATCATCGACAAAGCGTGTATGGAGCATGTTGTCGCTCTCGGAAAGCAGAGCGATAATGAGATCATTCGTCTGTACTGCGAGCTGTTCGCGGCTTCGGGCGATATAAAGATCGCTGTACGCTCGGCGAAAACCAAGAAATCTCATGACTTTATCCTCAGAGCAATGGCGGAGTGCGACTCCCTTGATATTGAGAAGCTTTCCGCAGCCGCGGCGCTTGATTTTGACGCGATCATCTCGTATTTGAACTTGACCGATTATAAGGGCGCTGTCGAGGCGATACGCACCTCAATGTCCGCTTTTGAAAAGTGGTGTGACGATTATCTGACCGAGGTGATGCGTTCCCAGAAATGGGAGCCATTCGGAATCGGTCCTATCGTTGCCTATATTCTAGCGCGTGAAAATGAGATGAAGGCGGTGCGTTTGATCCTTTCGGCAAAGATTAACAACCTCTCTGAGGAAACCGTCAAAGAAAGACTGAGGAGCATGTATGTCTAACAGGATTGCCGTTGTCGGCGATAAAGAGAGCATCTACGGCTTTGCTGCCCTTGGACTCGACCCCTATGTCTATGAAGAAGGGGAAGAGGGAACTTTGATGTTCAAGAAGCTCTGCCAGAACGAGAGCTACAGCATCATCTACGTGACCGAGGCAGCCGCCATGACCCTTGATAAAGAAATAGAGAAGTACCGCAGCGCGCCTTCGCCCGCGATTATCCTGATACCCGGCGTGTCGGGTAACACCGGAGAAGGACTCAGCGCGGTTCGCCGTTCTGTCGAAAAGGCAGTCGGCAGTGATATATTTAACGATTAGTCAGAAGTCGGTAATCAGAATTCAGCACGGAATGACGCTGCTTTGGATCAGATAGCGTCAGCTTTTCACTTCTGACTTTAATAAAGGACTGATATTTATGAGTACAGGTGTAATTAAGAAGGTAGCGGGTCCGTTGGTCATCGCCGACGGTATGCGCGACTGTAATATGTTCGACGTTGTACATGTATCGAATATGAACCTCATCGGCGAGGTTATCGAGATGCACGGCGACCGCGCCTCTATCCAGGTTTATGAGGAGACTTCGGGTTTAGGTCCCGGAGAGCCCGTGGTGTCGACCGGCAACCAGCTCAGCGTTGAGCTCGGTCCCGGACTGATCGAAAGCATCTACGACGGTATCCAGCGCCCCTTGGACGATATCATGAAGGTCAGCGGCAACAACCTCAGCCGCGGCGTCTCTGTGCCTGCTCTGAAGCGGGACAGAGTATGGCAGTTCAAGGCTGAGAAGGCTGTCGGCGATAAGGTCGAGCCCGGCGACGTGATCGGTACCGTCCAGGAGACCGAGATCGTCCTACACAAGATCATGGTTCCCGTCGGAATGGGCGGTGTGATTAAAGAGATCAAGAGCGGTGAGTATCATGTCACCGATACCGTAGCTATTACGGAGAATGAGAAGGGCGAGCGCTTTGAACTCACTCTCATGCAGAAGTGGCCTGTCCGTATCGGCAGACCCTATAAGCAGAAGCTCTCGCCGGATATGCCCCTGATCACCGGTCAGCGCGTCATTGATACGCTGTTCCCGATTGCTAAGGGCGGCGTCGCTGCCGTACCCGGTCCATTCGGTTCGGGTAAGACCGTCGTACAGCATCAGCTCGCGAAATGGGCTGAGGCTGATATCGTCGTCTACATCGGCTGCGGCGAGCGCGGCAACGAAATGACAGACGTTCTGAACGAATTTCCCGAGCTGCTTGATCCTAAGACCGGTCACAGCCTGATGGAGCGTACCGTACTGATCGCCAACACCTCCGATATGCCCGTTGCGGCACGTGAGGCTTCGATCTACACCGGTATCACCATAGCCGAGTACTTCCGCGATATGGGCTATTCCGTCGCATTGATGGCGGATTCCACCTCCCGCTGGGCTGAGGCGCTGCGTGAGATGTCCGGTCGACTGGAAGAAATGCCCGGTGAAGAGGGCTATCCCGCTTATCTGGGTTCCCGCCTTGCTCAGTTCTACGAGCGTGCCGGTCGCGTTATCACACTCGGCTCTGACGAAGAGGAAGGTTCCCTGTCCGTTATTGGTGCGGTATCGCCTCCCGGCGGTGATATCTCCGAGCCGGTATCTCAGGCGACCCTGCGTATCGTCAAGGTGTTCTGGGGTCTCGACGCGGGACTGGCGTATAAGCGCCATTTCCCGGCAGTCAACTGGCTGACCTCCTACTCGCTGTATGTCGATACGATGGCGAAGTGGTATCAGGAGAACGTCGCGTCTGACTGGATGGATCTGCGTGCGCGCATCATGCATCTGCTGCAGGAGGAGAGTGAGCTTGAAGAGATCGTTAAGCTCGTCGGTATGGATGCTCTGTCAGATACCGATCGTATCAAGCTCGAGGCGGCTCGTTCTATCCGCGAGGACTTCCTCCACCAGAACGCTTTCCATGAGACCGATACCTATTCCACGCTCAAGAAGCAGTATCATATGATGCAGCTGGTCATGGCGTTCTACGATAAGAGCACTGCCGCTTTGTCAAAGGGTGCTCAGCTCGATCTGCTGATTAACATGCCGATCCGTGAGCGCATCGGTCGTTTCAAATATGTAAAGGAAGACGAGATCGAGACTGTCTATGATGACATTCTCCACAATCTCGATATCGATATCGATCAGATCATCAAGAAGGGGGATGAGTGATATGCCGAAGGAGTACAGAACTATCGAAGAGGTAGCGGGTCCTCTGATGCTTGTCAAGGGCGTCAGTGACGTCAGCTATAACGACCTCGGTGAGATCGAACTCGCCTCCGGAGAAGTTCGCCGCTGTAAGGTGCTTGAGATCAACGGCGAGGAAGCTTTGGTCCAGCTGTTCGACTCCGCCGCCGGTATCAACCTCTCCAATTCTAAAGTCCGTTTCTTAGGCAAGTCGATGGAGCTCGGTGTTTCCACCGATATGCTTTCTCGTGTATTCGACGGTATGGGTAAGCCGATCGACGGCGGTCCCGATATCCTGCCTGTCAAACGCATGGATATCAACGGTCTGCCGATGAATCCCTATGCCCGTAATTATCCTCAGGAGTTCATCCAGACGGGTGTTTCCGCGATCGACGGACTGAATACGCTCGTCAGAGGCCAGAAGCTTCCGATTTTCTCCGCATCCGGTCTGCCGCATGCTCAGTTGGCGGCTCAGATTGCCCGTCAGGCGCGTGTTCGCGGTACCGATGAGCAGTTCGCTGTTGTTTTTGCCGCGATGGGTATCACCTTTGAAGAGAGTAACTACTTTATCGAAAGCTTTAAGGAGACCGGCGCGATCGACCGTACCGTCATGTTCGTGAACCTTGCGAACGACCCTGCGATCGAGCGTATCTCTACGCCCCGTATGGCGCTGACCGCCGCTGAATATCTCGCTTTTGAAGCCGATATGCACGTTCTCGTCATCATGACGGATATCACAAACTACGCCGACGCTTTGCGTGAGGTTTCCGCCGCGCGTAAGGAAGTCCCCGGTCGTCGCGGTTATCCCGGCTACATGTACACCGACCTTGCAACGCTTTATGAGAGGGCCGGACGACAGAAGGGTAAGAAGGGCTCAATCACCCTGATCCCGATTTTGACCATGCCCGAGGATGACAAGACCCATCCCATCCCTGATCTGACCGGTTACATCACCGAGGGTCAGATCATCCTCTCCCGTGAGCTGTACCGCAAGAATATCGCGCCGCCCATCGACGTTCTGCCGTCCCTGTCCCGACTTAAGGATAAGGGTATCGGCGAGGGAAAGACCCGTGCCGATCACGCGAACACGATGAATCAGCTGTTCTCCGCGTATGCCCGCGGTAAAGACGCTAAGGAACTGATGGTCATTCTGGGTGAGTCCGCTCTGACGGATATCGACAAGCTGTACGCACAGTTTGCCGATCGCTTCGAGAAAGAATATGTCTCTCAGGGCTATGAGACAAATCGCTCGATCGAAGAGACCCTCGATCTCGGCTGGGAGCTCTTACGCATCCTCCCGAGATCCGAACTCAAGCGTATCGATGATAAGTACCTCGATATTTATTACGAGAAGTGACGAGCGGACTTTATCCGCACCCGATTTCTCTATTTTCCATTTTCCGAATTTCAGGTGATAATATATGGCTGTCAAGCAGGTCAATCCGACCCGTATGGAGCTCACGAGGCTCAAGAAAAAACTGAATACGGCCACCAGAGGACACAAGCTCCTCAAGGATAAGCGCGACGAGCTGATGCGCCGCTTTCTGGAGATGGTGCGCGAGAACCGTGCTCTCAGAGTTAAGGTCGAGCAGGCTCTCGCTAAGGCGAACGGCAACTTTGTTCTCGCGAAAGCCGCCATGAGCGATGAAACGCTGAAGGCTGCGCTGCTTGCGCCGAAGCAGGAGGTCTATGTCAGCACCTCCTACCGCAACGTTATGAGCGTGGATATTCCCGTCTTTGATACCGAGACGCGAACGCCCGACCCCAACGATATCTATTCCTACGGATTCGCGTTCACCTCTGCGGATCTTGACGACGCGGTGCTGTCGCTCTCCGAAATCCTGCCCGACCTGATCAAACTCGCCGAGATCGAGAAGAGCTGTCAGCTGATGGCGGATGAGATCGAGAAGACCCGCCGCCGCGTCAACGCTCTCGAGCACGTCATGATCCCCGAGACCAGAGAGCAGATCCGTTATATCACCCGTAAGCTGGATGAAAACGAGCGCTCGACCCAGACCCGACTGATGAAGGTCAAGGATATGATGCTGCAGCAGGCTCACGGATATTAATCGGTCGTAAAATTCATAATTTGTTCACACCCTCTTCATGAGGGTGTATTTTTTTATTATATAATGAATATCATAATGCAGGGAGGTGATGATTCTTGCCCTGCAGATTGCAAGAGTTGAGAAAAAAGGAAGTCATCAACGCAAAAAGCGGGTGCCGTATAGGCTTTGTGGACGATTTGGAGGTCGATACGACCTGTGCAAAAGTCGTAGCGTTGATCGTTTACGGCAGACCGAAGTTTTTCGGGCTTTTCGGTAGGTCTGACGACTGCCTGATCAAGTGGGAGAATATCCGCCTGATAGGGGAGGACGCGATCCTTGTCGAAAATTGTGTGCAAAAAAAGGTAAATAAAGCAAAAAACCGTCATACTTTTGTAACGTTTTGTCACCAAATATTTTTGTGAACCTTAGCAAATTGCACTATATAATATTGTTGATTATGTACAGTTTTTCTAAAATAATCTTCGAAAATCGAAATAAAAGCGTTTTATAGTGCTTTAAAAGAACTAAAACGCAAAAGTAACAAACTTGCAATTCTTGTTATTTTGTGGTTAAATAAGACTCGAAATGAAGCGACAACTTAGGATTTACGCGACATTTTACTTATCGGATCACCGATAACTCTATGAAAGGAGGAGATTCAAATGAGTACAGAAACGATTCGATTATTCCGTCGGATAGCTTCCGTAGGTATGTGTGCAGCAATGCTCATGTCATACTCTCTGATTCTCGCGCCGGGTGTAGGAGCAGCAAGTGATACCAATAAAACAGAAACCGCTACGAAAGACAGTGCAAATATAATGTCGGCTGAGGATGCGCTCCTGATGAAGCGAGCCATCACCATCGACGAGGCAAAGAAAGAGGCTCAGGAGGTCGTCACCGAACAGTTGGCGATCCAGAAGGCCGCCGAGGAGGCTGCTACAGAAGCCGCTTCCAAGGAGACCGCGAAGAAGAGCAGCAAGGCGTCTAAGCCTGCCGCAGATTCTTCCTCTGAGTCCTATTCCTCCGATGATGAATACGCCGACTACAGCTCGACATCCGATGACGAGGATTATGAGTCCTATGAGAGCTCATATCCGGCGGCATCAAGTTCATCACAATTTCTGATGGACATCGACAACCCCGACCCGTATTACACGGGTTGCACGGTATATCTCAACGACGCTGACCGAGATATCACCGAGCGTATCCTGATGGGTGAGGCAGGCAGCCAGGGCTTTGACGGCATGGCGCTGGTCGCACAGTGTATCAGAGATACTTACGTCAACGGCAGCTACAGCAGCATGAAGCAGCTCCTGGTTCAGAACGGTTACTACGGTTCTACCTCGATCACCCCTTCTCAGACTGCTAAGGAAGTTGTCAACTACATCTTCGATCAGGGCGGTTCTGCCGTACAGCACAGCATCCGCGTGTTCTACGCGAGCAACCTTTGCTCCAGCCCCTGGCATGAGTCTCAGCAGTATGTCTGCTCTTACGGCTACGTCAGATACTTCGATATGTGGTAATTGTTGAATAAAAACTTTGAGAAATCAAGCTTTTTCCTCTGAAAATGCTTGATTTCTTTTTTTATTTGTGGTAAAATATTCAGGCATTACGCACGTTGACGGCTTGACAGTCGGGTGTCGCAGCGGATTTTCCTGCGATTTTCCTGTCAAAATACCCGCCGCAACGGAGGTTTATAACCTAAGGAGGAAAACAAAATGGCAGTAGTTTCTATGAAACAGCTTCTGGAGGCAGGCGTACACTTCGGCCACCAGACTAGAAGATGGAACCCTAAGATGGCTCCCTACATCTTCACTGAGCGTAACGGTATCTACATCATCGACCTGCAGAAGACCGTTGTTAAGCTCGAGGAAGCGTACAACTTTGTTCGTGAGATCTCTATGGAGGGTAAGAACGTTCTCTTCGTCGGTACCAAGAAGCAGGCGATGGAGTCTGTTAAGGATGAGGCTACCCGTGCAGGCGCTTACTATGTAAACGCAAGATGGCTGGGCGGCATGCTCACTAACTTCACCACCATTCGTCGCAGAATCGCTCGCTTAAAGCAGCTGCGCACCATGGAGACCGACGGTACCTTTGATCTTCTGCCCAAGAAGGAAGTCATCAAGCTCAACCTCGAGATCGAGAAGCTTGAGAAGTTCCTCGGCGGTATCAAGGATATGACCGAGATGCCCGGTGCTCTGTTCATCGTTGACCCGAGAAAAGAGAAGATCGCCGTAGCTGAGGCGAAGAAGCTCGGTATTCCGATCGTTGCGATCGTTGATACCAACTGCGATCCCGATGATGTCGACTACATCATCCCCGGTAACGACGACGCGATCCGTGCCGTTAAGCTGATCTCCGGTGCGATGGCTAACGCGATCATCGAGGGTAAAGAAGGCCAGATGGGCGCTGCCGCTGCTGAGCCCGAGGCTGAGGAGATCGTAGAAGAGTAATTTTTGATTGTTATCGCAAAGGACAAAGGTTCCCTGTAACAATCTTAACCTTATAGTATAATAACGAAAGGAATGGTATATATGGCATTTACAGCTCAGGATGTAAAGGCGCTTCGCGAGAAGACCGGCTGCGGTATGATGGACTGCAAGAAGGCTCTGACCGAGGCTAACGGCGATATGGACACCGCTATTGACGTATTAAGAAAGCAGGGTCTGGCTAAGCAGGCTAAGAAGGCTGACCGCATCGCGGCAGAGGGTATCGCTCTGGCGATCACCAACGAGACCAATACCAAGGGCGTTGTCATCGAGGTCAACGCTGAGACCGACTTCGTAGCTAAGAACGCTGATTTCCAGGCTTTTGTAAACACCTGTGCTCAGACCGTAATGGCAGAGAACCCGGCTGACGTCGAGGCTCTCCTCGCTACTAAGGCTGTCGGTTCCGAGATGACCGTTGCCGAGCTCCTGCAGGAGAAGGTTCTCACCATCGGTGAGAACATCCAGATCCGCCGTTTCGAGCTGGTTGACGGCGCTTGCGTTGCTTACGTTCACGCGGGCGGCAAGATCGGCGTTATCGTTAACTTCGATACCGATATCGACGCTGCAAGCCCCGAGTTCGTTGCCTACGGTAAGGATATCGCGATGCAGATCGCTGCACTGAATACTCCTTATCTGAACGAGGCGGAGGTTCCCGCTGAGGTCATCGAGCATGAGAAGAGCATCATGGTCGAGCAGATGAAGAACGATCCCAAGATGGCTAACAAGCCCCAGCAGGTTCTGGAGAAGATCGTTTCCGGTAAGCTCGGTAAGTACTACAAGGAGAACTGCCTGGTCGATCAGGAGTTCGTCAAGGACAACACCCTGACCGTCGGCAAGTACACCGACGCTACCGCCAAGAAGCTCGGCGGCTCCATCGCTATCAAGAAGTTCATCCGCTTTGAGAAGGGCGAGGGCATCGAGAAGCGTCAGGACGACTTCGCTGCAGAAGTTGCCAGCATGGTAAAATAATTCAACATCCATTAAGCGGGAGCAGGCAACTGCTCCCGTTTTTTCTTTATAAGAAATTGCCCGTATCACATATGGAAAAGTTATTTTGCCGCTCTTTTGCGGCTAAGCAACAAAAATGAATGGAATTTAGCACGACTGAAAACTGTTCATAACCTGTTAAAATCTTTTGTGTATTATCATAGAATTTAAGGATGAATATTTGTTGCTTTATCCGAACAAGATTTGTGCAGATTGACTTTACAAAAATGTCACTTTGTAGTAAAATAATATATAATTATGAATTTAATGTGGAGTGATATGCATGAAACCAAAATACAAGCGAATTTTATTGAAATTATCCGGTGAATCTCTTGCGGGAGCGGAGAAGCACGGTATTGATTTTGATACCGTGCAGAAGTATTGTATTCCTATCAAGAAACTGGTTGACGACGGCGTGCAGGTTGCGATCGTTGTCGGCGGCGGCAACTTCTGGCGCGGCCGTTCCAGCGGCGATATGGATCGCACCCGCGCGGATCACATGGGTATGCTGGCGACTGCCATCAATGCTCTCGGCGTAGCCGATGCACTTGAGTCGATCGGTGTGGATGTCCGCGTCCAGACTGCTATCACCATGCGTCAGGTCGCTGAGCCTTATATTCGTGCTCGCGCGATCCGTCACATGGAGAAGGGCAGAGTCGTGATCTTCGGTTGCGGTACCGGTAATCCCTTCTTCTCGACCGATACAGCCGCTGCACTCAGAGCTGCAGAGATCGAAGCGGAGATCATCCTCAAGGCGACCTTGGTCGACGGCGTTTATGATAAAGATCCCAATACCTATGCGGACGCTGTGAAATATGAACAGCTTTCATTCCATGAGGTTCTCGAAAAAGATCTGAAGGTCATAGATTCCACCGCTGCCGCGATCTGTAAGGACAACAGCATCGGTTTGATGGTGTTCAGTATCCTTGATCCCGATAATATCTACGACGCGGTTTGCGACACGAAGGTCGGCACCTTAGTTACGAACTGATTTGCTTTGTTTTGTTTTGTTTATTATTAACACTTAACATAAGGAGGATTTACCATGAAAGAAGTATTAAAGAAGAATGACGAGCGTATGCAGCGCCGCATCAACCACCTGATCGATGAGTTTAAGTCGATTCGTGCCGGCAGAGCGAATGCCGCCGTGCTCGATAAGGTCACTGTTGATTACTACGGCGTTCCCACTCCTATCAATCAGCTTTCTTCCATTTCTGTTCCCGAGGCGAGAACGCTTGTGATCCAGCCTTACGACGCGAGTTCTCTGCGTTCCATTGAGAAGGCGATCCAGATGTCCGATGTCGGTATTAATCCCCAGAATGACGGCAAAGTACTCCGCCTGATCTTCCCGCCCCTTACCGAGGATAAGCGTAAAGAGATCGCGAAGGATATCGCGCATATCGCCGAAGACAGCAAGGTGCAGATCCGTAACGTCCGCCGTGACACTATGGAGAAGCTCAAGGCGATGAAGAAGAGCGGCGAGCTGACTGAGGACGACCTCAAGGAAGGCGAGAAGAAGGTTCAGAAGTCGACCGATAACTTCATCAAGGAGATCGACAGCATCACCGATAAGAAGAAGAAAGAGATCATGGAGATCTGATATGGCTTTGTTTAAAAAGAAGCCGGAGGCTGAGATCAGCCTGCAGGATATTATCCTGCCCGAGCATGTCGGTATCATCATGGACGGTAACGGTCGCTGGGCAAAGAAACGCGGCTTGCCGCGTTCGGCGGGTCATACCGCAGGCGCTCAGGTTTTCCGTAAGATCGCCCGCTACTGCAGCAATATCGGCATCCGCTATCTGACGGTTTATGCCTTTTCCACCGAGAACTGGAAACGTCCCAAGGACGAAGTCGACGCTCTGATGCGCCTGTTCAAGGATTATTTGGAGGAAGCAATCAGGGATTTCAAGGATGACAGCATCATCCTACGATTCATCGGAGACCGCTCGGCTTTCTCTCCCGAACTGATCGCTCTGATGGAGGAAAACGAGACTGAATCCAAGGATAGGGACGGCATGGTGCTCAATATCGCCATGAACTACGGCGGAAGAGCGGAACTGATCACCGCGATGCGTCAGATGGCGCGCGAAGCGGCTGACGGCACGCTTGATCCCGATTCGATCGACGAACAGGTCGTGTCCGATCACCTATATACGAAAGGTGAGCCCGATCCTGACCTGATCATTCGCCCGAGCGGTGAGAACCGCACCTCGAATTTCCTTTTATGGCAGAGCGCTTATGCCGAGTATGTCATCATGGATGTGCTCTGGCCCGATTTTAAGGAAAAAGATCTTGATGCTGCTTTGATAGAATACGCGAAGCGAAACCGACGTTTCGGCGGCGTATGATTAATGATTATTTGTTTATTGGGGTGAATTCCTGTTTTACCCCATGACATTCTCAACTAGTATAGTTGATTAGAGGAGGATGGAGATGAAAACGAGATTGATAACCGCCGGCATATGGGCGGCGTTGGCGATCGTACTGATCGTCATCGGTTCGTTCGCTACGATCGTAGTGACGATCGCGCTCTCGCTGGTGAATGTTCTGATCTGCGGGGAATATCTTTCTGCAAAGAAGCTTCATAAGGATATGAAGCTGTTTATCCCCGGCTTGATCTGTGCGTTTTTGATCCCGATGCTTTCGATGACTGAGGCGTGGCTCATCCCGCTGTTTGTCTATGTTTTTGGCATGTTTGTGCTTTCGGTCGTCTTTCATAAGACCGTCAAGACAGAGGACGTGATGTTTGCAATGACCGGCGTTGTACTGCTGTCGGTATCGCTCTCGGCGTTAAACGCCTTGGTATGGAGCGATAAGGAGCATGCTGCGTTCTGGATCGTATTTGCGCTGGGAGTTCCGTGGATCGCTGATTCCGCCGCGTATTTTGCCGGCGTCAAGTTCGGTAAACGCAAGCTTTGTCCCGAGATCAGCCCCAACAAGACTGTTGAAGGAGCGATAGCAGGCGTACTGGGCGGTACGCTCGTAACGCTTTTGATCGGTTTGATTTTCAAGCTGATCTACGGTCAGGTAACCGTTTACTTCTGGGTACTCCTGATGGTCGGTTTTATCAATTCCATCGTTTCCATTTTCGGCGATCTGACCTTCTCCGTCATCAAGCGCAATTGCAAGATCAAGGATTACGGTTCGATCATGCCCGGACACGGCGGTATGCTCGACCGCTTTGATTCCGTCGTATTCTGCATCCCCGTTCTCTACATCTTCTCGATTTATTTTTATTTTATCTTATAATTTTTGATATGGTACAAACACTTTCTATATTAGGCTCGACGGGTTCGATCGGCACTCAGACGCTCGACGTAGTTCGTAAGCTGAATTTGACTGTCAAGGCACTGTCTGCTCACAGCAGTATCGGTTTATTGGAAGAACAGATTCGCGAGTTCAAGCCTGCTCTGGCTGTCGTTTTTGATGAGAAGAGGGCAGAGGAGCTGAAAATAAATATCGCCGATACCGATACCAGGGTGCTAAGCGGTATGGACGGATTGTTCGAGATTTGTCACGACGATTCCGAACTGTTGGTTAATTCGGTTGTCGGTATGGTTGGTTTAGCTCCTACCTTAGAAGCAATCAATGCGAAGAAAAACATTGCTTTCGCAAATAAAGAAACGTTGGTCGCCGGCGGCGAATTGGTCATGAACGCCGTGAGGGAAAACGGCGTTAAGCTGCTTCCCGTTGACAGCGAGCACAGCGCTATCTTCCAGTGCCTGCAGGCTTCACCGCCGCATAAAGCGCTGAAGAAGATTTTGCTCACTGCGTCAGGCGGCCCGTTCTTCGGAATGACAACCGATGAACTTCGCGGCGTGACCGTCGAGCAGGCTCTCAACCATCCTAACTGGGATATGGGCGCAAAAATCACTATCGACAGCGCTACTATGATGAATAAAGGGCTCGAGATCATAGAAGCTGCCTGGCTGTTCGATATCGATCCCGACGATATTGAGGTTGTTGTTCATCGTGAGAGTATTATCCACTCAATGATTGAATTTACCGATCATTCGATTTTAGCGCAGCTGGGTATGCCCGATATGCGTATCCCGATCCAATATGCGATCACATATCCCGAGCGTTATCCGTCTCTCGTTCCTGAGATCGACTGGAAAACATTATCGCAGATGACCTTTTTCAGCGCTGACGATAAAACATTCAAGTGCCTTGCAGCTTGCAAGCGCGCGATGAAGAAGGGCGGACTGTATCCCGCAGTTGCTAACGGCGCGAACGAGGTCGCTAACCGCTTGTTCCGTGACAGGAAGATCTCCTTCCTCGCTATCGGTGAGTTGGTTTCTGCCGCTGTCGATGAGCTGAACGTCGGTAAGGCTTCATGTCTGGATGACGTGCTTGAGGCTGATGCGATGGCGCGTGAATTTGTAAACGAAAACTATCATAAACTATAAATAACACAATTTGGAGATGGTATTATCACCGTACTGACTACGATAGCGCTGATATTGATTGCGGTAGCGCTGTTTGAACTGATTATATTTTTACATGAGGGCGGACATTTCATAACTGCTAAGAAAAGCGGTATCAAGGTAAATGAATTTGCATTGGGTATGGGTCCCAAGATATTCAGTTTTACCAAGGGTGAGACCACTTACTCGCTTCGACTGTTCCCGATAGGCGGCTACTGCGCCATGGAGGGTGAGGATGAGGACAGCGATAATCCCCGCGCTTTTAATAATGCGGCAATATGGAAGCGCATGATTGTCATTATCGCCGGAGCGGTAATGAATATTCTGTTCGGACTGGTGTTGATGTTGATCACACTGCTCCCGCAGGAAAGCTTTGCGTCTACGACAGTATCTGAGTTTTCCGTTTCGTCCTTTACGGCGGTAACCGGACTCAAGAGCGGTGATAAGATCGTTGAGATCAATGATTACGCGGTCAATACCTCCACGGATTTTTCCTTTGCGCTTTATACACTGCCCGTCACTCAGGTAGACGGTAACGAACTGAGCGTCTATAAAGAGGATTGCGCCTTCGATCTATACGTCCGTGCGACTGAACTGGTCGATGAGAACACCACCAAGGAGCAGAACGAAGCGGTTGTCAAGCTTCTCGGTGAAGCGCAGATCAGGCTGTCTGATACAAAGTCGAACGGTGAAGCCTATGCTGTTTTCGGCGATTATTATAACAGGATTGCCGAGACGCTCGGAAAGAAAAAGTCAGACAAGATCCCCACTATTGAAATACGTGATACCCGAAGTCGTTTTCGTACTAATATGAAGGTCATCCGCGACGGCGAAATGATCGAGCTTAAGAATGTCGATCTGCTGACGCTTAAGAAAAGCGCCGATGATGACACTCCGCAGCTCCAGGTGGATTTCTATATCGAGCCGATGGAAAAGGACTTCGGAACCGTGATACAACAAACTTTTGCGAACACCGTTTCGGTAGTCAGAATGGTCTGGGGCAGCCTGATCGGATTAATAAAGGGACAGTTCAGTCTGAATGAAATGTCCGGTCCTGTCGGTATAGCTTCCACAATCACGCAGGTTGCCGGAGAGTCACTAAAGACCAACGGCTTCGGCGCCGCTGTAAATTCCATCGTTTATATCATGATGATCATTACCGTCAACCTCGGCGTTGTCAACATGCTGCCGTTCCCGGCGCTTGACGGCGGGCGCTTCCTGATGCTGCTGATCGAGTGGATCTTCCGTAAGCCGGTACCGCGCAGAGTGGAACAGATTATCAATACTGTCGGTCTGATTTTGCTTTTGGGACTTTCGGCTGTAATTGCAGTCAAGGATGTCTGGAAGCTGTTCAGCGGAGGTTAATATGGCTAGTAAACGGTATGTAACCGCTTTGAATACAAAAATAGGCGGCGGCGCGAAGGTATCGGTACAATCGATGCTTAATAAGCCCGCCGAGGATATTGAAGGCTCTGTTGCACAGGCTAAGGAACTCGAGGCGGCGGGCTGTGAGATCATCCGAGTCGCTGTTCCGAATATGGAAGCGGTCAGGCTGATCGCGGCATTGAAAGAAGCTGTAGGGGTTCCGATCGTCGCCGATATCCATTTCAATTATAAATTAGCGCTTGAGTCGATTGCGGCGGGTGTGGATAAAATTCGTATCAACCCGGGTAATATCGGAGATGACAGCCGCGTTAAGGCAGTTGCCGACGCTTGTAAAGCAAAGAATATCCCGATCCGCATAGGTGTTAACTCCGGCTCTCTCGAGAAGCATATTTTGGCAAAATACGGTCATCCTACTGCCGATGCGTTGTGTGACAGCGCGCTCTATCATGCTTCGTTACTTGAAAAATTCGATTTTAACGATATTGTTCTTTCAATGAAGTCGTCGGACGTCAATACGATGGTCAAGGCGTATCGTCTCGCTGCGCAGCGCTGTGACTATCCGCTGCACCTCGGCGTGACCGAGGCGGGTACCAGACGTATGGGTATCATCAAGTCGGCAGTCGGTATCGGTGCGTTACTTGTCGACGGTATCGGCGATACTATTCGCGTTTCGTTGACCGATAACCCCGTCGAGGAGGTCTATGCCGCGAAGGATATTCTGAGATCACTCGGAATGGGGGACAGCGGCGTCAAATTCGTTTCCTGTCCGACCTGCGGCAGAACCAAGATAGATTTGATCTCTCTTGCAAATGAAGCCGAAAATCGGCTGAGAAACTGTACCAAGGATATTACCGTAGCCGTGATGGGCTGTGTGGTGAACGGTCCCGGTGAAGCAAGAGAAGCAGATATCGGTATTGCCGGCGGCGACGGAGAAGGCTTGATCTTCAAGAAAGGCGAGATTATCGCCAAGGTTTCTGAAGATGAACTGATCGACCGTCTTATGCAGGAGATCGAAAAACTATAATCATTATTTAATTTTCGGCATTTTTATGGCCGATGTCACGAATCTTGAATAAAGGTGTATGAATGATAAAACTAGGTGAGGTTTTTTCGCCGTATCTCGTGTCGCTTGACAGTACGATGGCTGACGCGACGGTGAATCAAATCCGTGTTAATAAAGACAAACGAATACTGAATATTGATATATATTCCGATATATTATTGACCCGCAAGGCGATCTTTGAAACGCAAAAGCAGATCGCTAAAGCAGAGATCGGCGTAGATAAGGTGATTATCCATCCTCATTTTCCGTCCTCTGCCTTTGATACGGACTATTTCGACGAGTTGATCGCCGCGTTAAAGGAGCGCAATCCGAGTCTTAACGGTACCCTGAATGACGCTGTTTTGAAGCGTGAGGGAGAGGACAGGCTGAATGTTGAATTGGCGCACGGCGGTTTGGCGTTATTAAAGTCCAAGGAGTTTGATGTTCTGCTTTCCGATTTGATCTTTCGCGAGTTTGGACTGAGCTTTGAAATAATCTTTTCCGGTGTGACGGAGCTTGGCGTCGACGATAAGCAGTTCACCGAGAGTATTGACAACGCGCAGAAGAAGATCGCGCGTGAGAAGCTTGAAGAACTCACACAGCTTTTTGAAGGCGAGGAACGCTCCTCGACTAAAAGAGAAAGCGAGAAAAGTGTTTCGAGTATCGAGATACGCAAAGACCGATACCTGTATCCTCAGATCCTTCCCGAGAGTGTGAAACCGCTCTATGGCAGAATCACTAAGGGAAAGATGATTCCGATCGAGAAGATCGCTTACGATACCGGACGGGCGACGGTCTGGGGCGATGTGTTTGCCGTTGAGACTAAGGTCACACGTTCGGGTGATAAAAACATTATCAACATCGATATCACCGACTACACAGGTTCCGTTACCGTGAAGGTCTTTGATTCCATACAGAACTGTTCGGTGCTCGAAGGTATCCGCAAGGGCTCTACTATCATTGTATCCGGCGACGTAGAATTTGATAAGTTTGCAGGCGATACGATCATCAGCGCGAAGTCGATATCGACCGTCAGGAAGGTCGAGGTCGTTGACGATGCGCCTAAGAAACGTGTAGAGCTCCATCTGCATACCAATATGAGCCAGATGGACGCCGTAACCGAGGCGGGTAAGCTTGTCAAGCGTGCCGCCGACTTCGGACATAAGGCGATCGCCATCACCGACCATGGCGTCGCTCAGGCGTTTCCCGACGCTATGAACGCTGCGGAGGGGCTGGAGCGCAACGGTAAGGAGATCAAGGTCATTTACGGAACAGAAGCGTACTTTATTGATGACCTGTGTACTCCTGTGGACGGAAGCGGCAACGAGCCGCTCGACGGTACCTTCGTTTGCTTCGATCTGGAGACTACCGGCTTATACGCGACGAATGATAAGATTACCGAGATAGGCGCTGTAAAGATCAAAAACGGCAGTATTATCGATACGTTTTCGACTTTTGCCAACCCCGAACGCCCGATTCCCGCGAAGGTTGTTCAGCTGACCGGAATCACCGACAGCATGGTAAAGGATGCTCCTTCTCAGCGGGAGGCTGTCAGTAGCTTTTTAAAATTCTGTGAAGGCTCTGTATTAGTCGCGCACAACGCGCCCTTTGATACCGGCTTTATTCGCAAAGCTTGCCGGGATTTTGGCTTTACATATGACTTTACCTCTATTGATACTGTTGCAATCGCGCGAAATATCCTACCTGATATCAATAACGTCAAGCTGGATACTTTAGCAAAGCATTTTCGTCTCGGAAAGTTTAACCATCATCGTGCGGTAGATGACGCCGAGATGTTGACAAATATCTTTTTAAATATGGTCCGTCTCCTACAAAAGAATCATGACGTTCACGATCTGGACGACATGCGTAGGAAGATTATCGGCGGCGATTATCGTAAGCTGCCGACCTATCATCAGATTATTCTGGTCAGAAATCAGACAGGTCTGAAGAACCTGTACAAGTTGATTTCCTATTCTCATTTGAAGTATTTCCACCGCCGTCCGAGGATCCCGAAATCGGAGCTCATGAAGCATCGCGAGGGTCTGATTATCGGTTCGGCTTGCGAAGCAGGCGAGCTTTATCGTGCGATTCTTCATAATAGCAGTGATGAGGAGATCGAACGTATTGCTTCGTTTTATGACTATTTAGAGATCCAGCCCTCCGGCAACAACCGTTTTCTGTTGCGAGAGGGAGCGTTCCGTGATGAGGAGCATCTGCAGAGCGTTAACCGTCGGATCGTCGAACTCGGAGATAAGCTGGGTAAACCGGTTGTCGCAACCTGTGACGTTCACTTCATGGATCCGCATGACGCGGATTACCGCATGATCCTCTTGGCGGCTCAGGGCTTTGACGACGCTGAGGATCAGGCACCGCTGTATTTTCGAACGACCGCCGAGATGCTTGAAGAGTTTGCGTATCTGGGCGACAGGGCGGAGGAGGTTGTCATCGATAACACCAACCTGATCGCCGATATGTGCGAGTATGTCCGTCCGATTCCGGAGGGCAACTTCCCGCCGTTCATAGAAGGCGCTGAGGAACAGCTGACCTCCATTACGTGGCAGCGAGCAAAGGATAAGTACGGCGATCCGCTTCCTGAGATCGTCAAGGCGAGATTGGATAAAGAGCTTAATTCTATCACGAAATACGGCTTTTCCGTGCTGTACATGACCGCGCAGAAATTGGTCGCCGACAGTGAGGCGCACGGCTATCTGGTCGGTTCACGAGGATCCGTCGGTTCGTCCTTTGTCGCAACGATGTCCGGTATCTCCGAGGTCAACCCTTTGTGTCCGCATTATCTGTGTCCTAAGTGTAAGAAGAGTATTTTCTTTGAACACGGCGAATATGGCTCCGGTTTTGACATGCCGCCGAAGAATTGTCCTGACTGCGGCACGCCGATGGAGCGCGACGGGCATGAGATCCCCTTCGAGACCTTCCTCGGCTTTAAGGGAGATAAGGTTCCCGATATCGACCTGAACTTCTCCGGCGAACAGCAGAGCGCCTCCCACCGATATACGGAAGAACTCTTCGGCCGTGAAAACGTCTTTAAGGCAGGCACGATCTCGACTGTAGCCGATAAAACCGCTTACGGTTACGTCAAGAAGTTCTGTGAGGAGCATAATCGCACCTTACGCAAGGCGGAAATGAATCGTTTGGCGGCAGGCTGTACCGGCGTAAAGCGCACAACGGGTCAGCATCCCGGCGGAATGGTCGTTGTTCCGCGCGGTATGGAGGTCTATGACTTCTGTCCCGTTCAGCATCCTGCCGATAAGAGTGATTCGGATAATATTACGACTCACTTTGATTTCCATTCTATCCATGATACCATCACTAAGCTCGACGAGCTCGGTCATGATGTTCCGACAATCTATCACTATCTTGAGGAAAATACCGGTATCCCGGTCATGGACGTCTCCATGAGCGATCCCGATGTGATGTCCCTCTTTACATCTCCTGCTGCATTAGGCGTAACACCGGAGGATATCGACAGCGAGACCGGCACCTTTGCTCTGCCGGAGCTGGGTACGGGATTTGTACGTCAGATGCTTGTTGAGTCCAAGCCTAAGACCTTCACCGACTTATTACAGATCTCCGGATTGTCGCACGGTACCGATGTTTGGATCGGTAACGCTGCCGATCTGATCAAGGACGGTACCTGCACGATATCCGAGGTTATCGGTACGCGAGATTCGATCATGACATATCTTATGCACAAGGGGCTCGATCCCTCTATGGCGTTCAAGATTATGGAGATCGTCCGTAAGGGAAAGTCAACTAAGCTGCTCACCGAGGAACACCTGAACGCAATGAAGGAGCATAACGTTCCTCAGTGGTACATCGACTCCTGTATGAAGATCAAGTACATGTTTCCTAAAGCGCATGCGGCAGCGTATATGATCTCTGCTCTCAGACTCGGATGGTATAAGGTACATAAGCCGCTGGCATTTTACGCGGCATATTTTACCGTTCGTAACGATAACTTTGACGGCGCGACCCTCTTAAAGGGAAGAGAGGCGGTCAGGGGTAAGATCAAGAGCATAGAGGAAAAGGGCTTTGAGGCGTCTGCCAAAGATAAAGCCGAGATACCGATGCTGCAGATCATGAACGAAATGCTGGCTCGCGGAATCGAGGTATTGCCGGTAGATATCTACAAAAGCGAGGCGAAGAAATTTGCTATCGAGGACGGAAAGATTCGTCTGCCTTTCTGCTCGCTTGCCGGCGTTGGAGAGAACGCGGCTATTTCGCTCGCAGAAGCCGCTAAAAAGGGCGAGTATCTGTGTATTGACGATGTCGTATCCCGCTCCAAGGTCACCAAGGCTGTTATCGAAACGCTTAAGGAATGTGGAGCGTTCGGTGATTTACCCGATTCTGCACAGATGAGTTTGTTCTGAATTGATTACCCTTTGGACAAATTCTATTTTTCAAAAAAACACACAAAATTCTATATGATTTTGCCAAAATTTGAGGTGATATATTGAAAAATGTAAAATTAAAGCATATAATGTTAGTAATCCTATATACTGTTGCGATAATTTTCTTTTTCATCCACATCAGCGACGTGGCAAAGGTATTGAAGTTTATCTTCTCCGTTCTGGCGCCTGTGATGTATGGTTTGGTGATTGCTTATCTGCTGAATTATCCCTACAAAGCGTTCAAGGATCATGCCTTCAAGAAGATGGGGAACAAACATGCGTGGCTAAAAAAACTACGGAGCCCCTTGTCTTTGATTCTATCTTATGTTATAGTATTTGGTATAATAAGCTTTTTGATCAGCACGCTGATCCCTGAGCTCTCTTCCAGCGTAACAACCTTGATCGATAATATTCCCATGTATGAGCAGGCGGTTAAATCCGCCTCCGACAGTGTTGCTGATTTTATTCAGCACTGGACAGGATACAACATCTACGAGTTTGCTACATACAGCAATTTGATTGCGTTGATCACCGGTAACGATACGACTGAATTCATCAAAAATATCGCAACCAATTACATTCCGTCGGCGTTCTCAACCATCATGGGTATCGGTAACGGTCTGTATAACTGGGGCTTGGGAATCGTTATCTCCATTTACCTCTTGGCCGGTAAGGAGAAACTGATCCGCCAGTTTAAGATCGCAATCGTCGCATATACGCCTGAAAAGTTCCACAAACGATTCTTCAAGATTGCGGATGTGTTCAATAATAAATGCGGTAAGTTTATCGTCGGTAAGATCATTGACTCGTCGATCATCGGCGTGATGTGCTTTATCGGCTTGACTATCTTCCGCTTCCATTATCCGCTTTTGATCAGCGTTATCATCGGCGTATTTAACCTGATCCCGTTCTTTGGACCTGTTATCGGCGCGGTTCCTGCTGCGTTCTTGCTTTTGATCATCAACCCGATGGAGGCTCTGGGCTTCATCGTATTTTTGATCATACTGCAACAGTTCGACGGAAATATCCTCGGACCCAAGATCCTCGGCGAAACGGTTGGCATTTCCGGCTTCTGGATCATGATCTCGGTCATCGTCGGAGGCGGACTGTTCGGCGTACCCGGTATGCTGTTGGGCGTTCCGTTCTTTGCCGCGATCTATACGCTGATAGAGGAAGGCGCTGTGCAAAGATTACGTAAAAAGCAAATTTCAGCTGACGATATTGTTCCCGAACCGGAGGAACCTCCGAAGGCTCCTAAAAAGAGTTTGAAGATCAAGGATAATCCGATTCTGGAGAAAGCGTCCGAGCTGATAAATAAAGGCAAAAACAAATAAATCATTTGTTTAATTAGGAGGTTTTAAGATGCAAATGAAAAAAGTAGTTAGCTTGATCATGGTCATCGCTATGATGCTGACCATCTGCGTCATTCCCGGTATGGCTGCTCCCTCAGACACTGCCGCGACGTCAGACGGCGCATCGGACTATGCTCTTGCACCCAACATCCAGAGCGGTAATATTCTGCACGCGTTTAACTGGCGCATGCGTGATCTCGTGAAGTACGCTCCCGAGATCGCTAAGGCCGGTTACACTTCCGTACAGATATCTCCGATCCAGAAGACAAAGGTGACCGCAAATGACGGTTCCTACGCAACTGACTGGTGGTCGTTCTACCAGCCTATCGACATGACTGTCGGTAATGCTCTCGGTACCGCCGCGGAGCTGAAGGCTGCTACCACTGAGCTGCATAAGTACGGCATAAAGGTTATCGCCGACGTCGTTACCAACCATGTAGCGAACTGCACTACCAAGGCTGAAGCGAATCTTGTAGCGCAGCCTCTGAGAACTCTCGTTAAATCCGGTGGTTACGCTCGTCACTCGCTGACATCTAATACCACCTCCAGCGACAGCAGTCGTGAGGATCAGACTCAGAAGGACCTGGGCGGACAGCTTCCCGATATCGATACCAGTGTAAAGGGTTATCAGAATTATGTTATCAGCAACCTGCTTGACCCGTTGGCTGATAACGGTGTCGACGGCTTCCGTTTCGATGCTGCTAAGCACATCGAGACTCCCAGCGACAGCAGCGGTTCCGATTACTGGCCGACCGTAACCAACGCGATTAAAGCAAAGAATTCCAATGCTTTCATTTACGGTGAGGTTCTCGCTTCCGCCGGTAAGTTTAACATCAGCGCTTACACGCAGTACATGAATGTCACTGATTATTCCTTCGGCGATACTGTGCGTAACGCTTTGAATTCCAAGAACGCTTCCAGTCTTATCAACTATGGTTATGAAGGCAAAGCAGCAAAGAACAAGAACGTTCTGTGGGTTGAGTCTCACGATACCTTCTGCGACAACAAGTCCACTTCTCTGTCGCACACTCAGCAGATCCTGGGTTGGGCTGTTGTCGGTTCCCGTGCCGATGCTCCCGCTCTGTTCTTCGTTCGTCCTAAGCACGAGGCTCTCGACAGCGCCGGCTTCATCAAGTATGATGATCTGATGGGTGCCCCCGGTGCTCTTGATCTTTGGAAGGATCCCACCGTTGTTGCTGTCAATAAGTTTAAGAATGCGTTTGTAGGTCAGAACGAGACCACCACCGCTTCCGGCGCCAACCTGTTCGTACAGCGCGGCACTACCGGTATGGTTATCGTTAACCTGAACGGCTCCTCTACTTCTATCAGCCAGTCCTGCTCAATGACCGCAGGCTCCTATAAGGATCAGGTTTCCGGCGCTACCTTCCAGGTATCCGGCGGCAAGATCACCGGTACCGTCGGTGCTACAGGTGTAGCTGTTGTTTACAACACTACAGCCGAGAACTCTGCGCCCGAGATCACTCTGTCCCTGAACAACACCGAGCTGACTCCCGAGGTTCTGAGCCGTTACACCGCTGCTACCGCTACCGTAAAGGTTGACCTCAAGAACGCGACCTCTGGTACCGTAAAGGTTTCTAACCTGGCTCCCGTTGAGATCCCCGCAGCCGGTAAGACCTTCACCCTGAACAGCACCATTCCTTATGGCAAGAGCGTTGATGTAACGGTTACTGCTACCAACGGCTCCAAGACTGTTTCCCGTACTTATAATATTAAGAAGAAAAATGCCAGCGAGGCTAAGAGAGTCTATTTTGACAACAGCGTTATGAAGTGGCCTGTCGCTTCTACCGGCGCTCCCGGAATCTATGTATTCTGCAAGACCGGTGTTGCTGCGTCCACAAAAATCGGAAGCTATGATTCTAACAAGATGCTCGCTGTTTCCGGACAGACCGATCTGTATTACTTCGATGTTCCCGCGAACACCAATTATGTTAAATTTAATGAAGGCTTTATCGCTTCTACCTATACCGACAAGTCCCATGTTGACGCATACGGACGTTGCCATCTGTTCCACACTTTCAATGAGTGCGGCGGCTATTGCGGTCGTACCATGCCTGAGACGGTTGTTAACTACGGTACTGCCAACAGCGCTGCTAACCGTGAGAACGGCGGTTATGAGCTTGTAGGCTCTATGATTCTGCGCGACCTTCGTTTCGAGGACTACGGCGACTATCCGGCTGCTACCCTGACTGCTGCCGATACCTCTCTGGGCGGCGGCGACGATCCGAATCCTCCCACACAGCCCGCTACTCAGCCTGCTACTCAGCCCGCTACTCAGCCTGTCGGCAAGAAACTGCTCCGCGGTGATGCTGACCTCGACGGTGACGTCAACATCCTCGACGCTACTTTGATGCAGCGCCATATCGCTGAGATTTCTCAGCTGACCGAAGACGGTGTTCTTGCTGCTGATATCGACGGTGTGGACGGTTTGGATATGCCCGATGTTACCTATCTCCAGCGCTATCTTGCGGGTATTGGTAACCCCTATAAGGTCAATGAGTACTTCTACACCGGCAGCGGTGAGGTCGTAGAGCCTACTACCGCTCCTCAGCCGACTCAGGCTATTGTTGAGCCGACTACTTCCGGTGAAGCAAAGGATCTGGTCAAGCTGCCCAACAAGTTCGTCGCTCTGATTTACTGTGAGGAATTCGGTACTTCCGACGCTGACAGAACAAAAGAGGTCGCGATGGATGCCTACGGTCGTTTGACCTATGACTTCCCCGGCGACAGCTATGTGTTTGTCCGCAACTACAATACCGGCGTTCAGTATTGCACCGACGGCTGGTCTAACTTCGCAAATCCCGCTACTTTGGTGAATCAGGCAAACCTGACCTCTACCTTCGATAAGATGTATGTACCTGCCGGCTCTCATACTCTGTATCTGCAGCCTGCTTCCGGTGACACCTACACCTTAGAGTATGACGGCAATTATAAGGATCCCGGTACCGGCGGCAACACCGATCCCACTCAGGGCGGTAGCCAGACCGAGCACACCTTCCTTCTGACCGATAACTTCAATTGGGGCAAGGCTTATGTCTATGCTTGGGACGACGACGGCAACGAAATGAACGGCGCATGGCCGGGTTCCGCCCAGGCTGAAACTCAGGTTAACGAGTACGGCGAGACTCAGTTCTTATGCCACGTTCCCGCAGGTGCTACCGGCGTTATCCTGAACAACGGCAACGGTGCTCAGACTGAAGATATCAAAGACTTCAACCATGCAGGTTATTGGATGGATGGCTCTAAGAATGATTTAGGTCACTATATCGTAACCGCTTGGGACTGATCTGTTGATTCATCTATTGCTTGATTAATAACCAAAACAGGGGCAGACTTCGTTCTGCCCCTGACTTTTTATTATAATACTAATCCTTGATAAAAAGATTTAATCAGATATTAGTGATATATTTCGGATAGCGCGACGGGAGACGCAGACAGGCTGGCGCCTGTCAAGGAGCC